>CAXAVL010000247.1:0-6455 GCA_963971905.1 uncultured Cellvibrio sp. | reverse complement strand
CTCGTCGGGCTCATAACCCGAAGGTCGTAGGTTCAAATCCTGCCCCCGCAACCAAAAATTCTTTGCTTCTTGTTGGCTTGATAAACAAGAAACAGGTGGAGATAAAGGGATTTCCCGGCTCTCGCCAGACCAAGAAGTATTGAATTTGCTTTTGTGTAAAGCAAGTTCAAGTCGAGAAGCCCCTTTTTGGGGCTTTTTTGTATTTGTTGTTTGCGGGCATCGTCCCCACCATGCAGGCCTGTGTGGTGAAAGCAGTAAACGTTTGAATGGGCCTTGTGCCCATTTTTGTTTTTTGGGCTCTTGTATTTTGCAGAGCTGGTTTGAATCCGGATTAAAGCATGGCTTCCAAGCAAGAATTGTTAGAGCAAATGGTATCCCCTGTCGCCGCCGCCTTGGGTTGTGAGCTGTGGGGGTTGGAGTATTTGACGCAAGGGCGTTACACCACGGTGCGCATTTTTATTGATGGCCCTAATGGTGTGTCGCTGGATGACTGCGAGCGCGTAAGTCGTCAAGTGAGCAGTGTGTTTGATGTGGAAGATCCGATTGATGGCGAATACACGCTTGAAGTCTCATCACCCGGTATGGATCGCCCTCTGTATAAAGAGGCGCAGTATGTGCGCTATGTGGGTGAAACTATCAGTGTGCGTTTACGTATCGCACGCGATGGTCGCCGTCGTTTTAAAGGCGTTATCATCAAAGTTGAAAGCGGCGATGTGTTTTTGCAAGTAGATAATAAGGAAGTACAGATCGCGATTGATGTAATTGATAAAGCAAATGTAGAGCCGCGTTACGAGGATTTAATGCGCGAACATAATCTGTCTAACGATAAAGAGTAGTTAGCAGCAGAATATAAATGAACTGTCTATTCGCGACAAATTGCGTAAATAGACGGTGTGGGAAATGTAAATATCTGGTGTGTGCATGGCACTGGCTTGAGGAGTTAACAGAGGCAAACCAATGAACAAAGAAATTTTGCTGGTCGCTGATGCGGTATCCAATGAGAAGGGCGTCGATAAGGAATTAATTTTCCAGGCAATTGAAATTGCACTCGCGACTGCTACTAAAAAACGTTTCGATGAAGATTCAACCATTGAGGTTATTATCAATCGCGTCACTGGCGATTATGAAACTTTCCGCAGCTGGGAATTGGTTGCCGATGACACTATGGCAGAGTTAGGCACTCAGCTTTATTTGGATGAAGCGCGCGATAAAGATGCGTCACTTGTTGTGGGTGATACTTACCGCGAAAAAATTGATAACGCAGAATTTGGTCGTATTGCTGCGCAAACTGCCAAGCAAGTGATCGTGCAAAAAGTGCGTGAAGCTGAGCGTGCGCAAATGGTTGATGAGTACCGTGATCGCATGGGTGATCTTATCAGCGGTACCGTGAAAAAAGTAACACGCGATAGCATCATTGTGGATTTGGGCAATAACGCTGAAGGTGTTTTGCCGCGCGATCAATTAATTGGCCGCGAAATTTTCCGCATGGGCGATCGTATTCGTGCGCTGTTGTTAGAAGTGCGTTCAGAAGCGCGCGGTCCACAATTATTGTTGAGCCGTTCTAACCCGCAAATGTTGGTTGAGCTGTTCAAAATTGAAGTGCCAGAAATTGCTGAAGAAGTGATTGAAATTAAAGGCGCTGCGCGCGATCCAGGTCTGCGTGCAAAAATTGCGGTTAAAACTAACGATGGCCGTATTGATCCAGTAGGTGCCTGTGTGGGTATGCGCGGTTCGCGTGTGCAAGCGGTGTCCAATGAGCTGGGTGGCGAGCGTGTTGATATAGTGTTGTGGGATGATAATCCTGCACAGTTTGTTATCAATGCTATGTCCCCTGCTGAAATCGAATCCATCGTTGTTGATGAAGATGCGGGCTCTATGGACTTGGCTGTTAACGAAGAAAATTTGGCAATGGCAATTGGTCGCGGTGGTCAAAATGTGCGTCTTGCATGTGAATTAACTGGCTGGAATATCAATGTCATGAGTATTGCTGAATGGCAATCAAAACAAGAAGCGGAATCTGGCAGCTACATCAATATGTTTATGAGTGCGCTGGATGTCGATGAAGACATTGCTGGCGTATTAGTAGAAGAAGGTTTCACTACGCTTGAAGAGGTTGCTTACGTTCCGCTGGAAGAAATGCTGGCAATCGATGGTTTTGATGAAACGATTGCTGAAGAATTGCGTGCGCGTGCGAAAGATGCACTCTTGACGCAAGCACTGGCAACAGAAGAGCGCATTGAAGGTGTTGCACCAGCAGAGGATTTGCTGGCGATGGAAGGTATGGATGATGCATTAGCCGCAAACCTTGCGCGCCGCGGCATTGTCAGCATGGAAGATTTAGCTGAACAATCGATAGATGAATTGTTGGAAATTGAAGGTGTTGACGCGACTCGTGCCGCCGCACTGATTATGAAAGCGCGCGAGCCCTGGTTTGCCTGAGTGTGAGCCACTCTAGTGAGCGAAACCCTGTAGGCAACGAACAATCCCTGAGGAAGAACAATGGCAGAAGTAACCGTTAATGAACTCGCCAAATCAATAGGCGCACCGGTCGAGCGTTTGCTTAAGCAAATGAGCGAAGCTGGTTTGCAACACAAAAGTGCCGAGGCGAAAGTTTCTGACGATGAGAAGCAGCGCTTGCTCAATTTTTTGAAGAGCAGTCATGGCGAAGCCGCGCTGGAACCTAAAAAAATCACTTTGCAGCGTAAAACCACCACGACCATTAAAACCGGTACGGGTAATGCACGTAAAACGGTAAATGTTGAGGTGCGTAAAAAACGCACCTACGTTAAACGTGAGGACGAAGTGGGCGAATCCGTCGTTGCAGAGCAAGAGCCAGATTTTGAGCCGGAAGTTGAAGTGACTGCAGAGCCGGTAGTTGCTGAAGTCGCTCCTGCGCCCGAGCCTGTCCTAGAAGCTGCGCCAGAAGTTGAAGCGGCGGTGGAAGAGGTTGCTGTTGAAACGCCTGCTGCTGAAGTGCCTTCCCACCGCATTTCCTTCACCGATGGTATCGAAGAGAAGCGCCGCGCAGCGATTGAGCGCCGTCAAGCCGAAGAGGCTGCGCGTCTTGCTGAAGTTAAAGCGCGTGAAGAGGCCAAGCGTGCTGCTGAAGAGGCGAAACGCAATCCAGTGCGTGCAGATAATGCTGCGGAAAAACCTGCTGGACAAGCGCCAGCAAAAACAGCCCGTCCTGATGGCCGTGGCCCAGCCAAAGGTAAGCCTGCAGTTGCTGTTATTGCACCGCCGGCAGACAAAGAAGATACCAAGCACAGCCATAACCACAAGAAAACCCATAAGCGCGATGACGATGATGGCGATGACTCCGAGCGCAACAAGCGCGGAGCGGGCAAGGCGATCAAAAAAGGCGCGCCAGGCTCCAAGAAAGCTCCCAAGGTCGACTTGTTGGACTTTGTTGCTGAAGATGGCGAAGACAGCGATGTATTAGCGCGCCGCAGCCATTTGCGTGCGAGTCACAAAAAGCACAATAAACACGCCTTTAAAAAGCCAACCACCAAAATTGTTCATGAAGTGAATGTGCCGGAAACCATTGCGGTAGCAGAGTTGGCGCAGCGCCTCACCGTTAAAGTGGGCGAAGTGATCAAACGCTTGATGAAGATGGGTGTAATGGCGTCGATGAACGAATCTATCGATCAGGACACTGCGGTGTTGTTGGTTGAAGAGATGGGGCATCAGGCTGTATTGGTTAGCGAAAACGATATCGAACATGCGTTGGAAAAATCACTCGAAACTGAGGGTGATCTGGTACAGCGTGCACCGGTTGTTACCGTAATGGGGCACGTTGACCACGGTAAAACCTCGCTGCTCGATTACATCCGCGAAGCAAAAGTGGCCGCTGGCGAAGCCGGTGGTATTACCCAGCATATCGGTGCTTATCGTGTGCCGACTTCACGTGGTGAGATTACCTTCCTCGACACCCCTGGTCACGCCGCATTTACCGCTATGCGTGCCCGTGGTGCCAAGGCAACTGACGTGGTGATTCTGGTGGTGGCAGCGGATGATGGTGTAATGCCTCAAACTGAAGAAGCCATCCTCCATGCGCGTGCGGCTAATGTGCCTATCGTGGTGGCGATCAATAAGTGCGACAAGCATTCTGCCGATCCAGATCGTGTGACTAATGAATTGGTCGTAAAAGGTGTTATTCCCGAAAATTACGGTGGTGACACCCAGTTTATTCAAGTATCTGCCCATACCGGTCAAGGTATCGATGAGTTGCTTGAAGCTATCTCATTGCAAGCCGAAGTCTTGGAATTGCATGCTGTGCCAAGTGCGGCAGCTAAGGGCGTTGTGATTGAGGCGCGTGTCGATAAGGGGCGCGGTACTGTTGCCACTGTGTTGGTGCAACAAGGCACCTTGAAGCAGGGCGATTTGATTCTCGCCGGCCAAAGCTATGGTCGTGTGCGCGCCATGATGAACGAGCGCGGTCAACAAGTGACTGAAGCGGGTCCATCTACCCCGGTTGAGATTCTTGGCTTGGATACTCCGCCAAGCGCTGGTGATGATTTTGTGGTGTTGACTGACGAGCGTAAAGCGCGCGAAGTTGCCCAGTTCCGTGGCGAGAAAGAGCGCAAAGAGAAATTGGCGCGCTTCCAGGCATCTAAACTGGAGAATATGTTCTCCAACATGGAAGCTGGCCAGAAGAAAAATCTTACCGTGGTGGTTAAAGCCGATGTGCGCGGTTCACTCGAAGCGATTATTGCCTCACTCGGCGACCTCGGTAACGAAGAAGTGCAGGTGAATATTATCTCTTCCGGTATCGGCGGTATTACAGAGAATGATGTGAATTTGGCGATTACGTCTGGTGCAATCATTGTTGGCTTTAACGTGCGCGCCGATGGCACTACCCGTCGTATGGCGGAAGCGGAAGGCGTGGATATTCGCTACTACAGCATCATTTACCAGTTGCTGGATGAAGTGAAAGCGGCACTGAGCGGTATGCTGGATCCAGAGCGTGTTGAGACAATCGTTGGTATCGCCAATGTGCGTGAAGTGTTCAATTCGCCGAAATTCGGCCAGGTTGCTGGTTGTATGGTGATAGAAGGTACTGTATCGCGCAATAAGCCGATCCGTGTACTGCGCGATAACGTGGTGATCTTCACCGGTGAACTTGAATCTCTGCGTCGCTTTAAAGATGACGTTAACGAAGTGCGCAACGGTATTGAATGTGGTATCGGTGTGAAGAACTACGACGTTAAAGTGGGCGATCAGATCGAAGTTTACGAAGTTAAAGAGGTTGCGCGCCAGCTTTAAGCCGGTTGCAACACCTGTGCCCCACTCCTGTCATGGGAGTGGGGCTTTGTTATTTTTGACCCCTCCCCAACCCTCCCCTTCAAAACAGGAGGGAGTGAAAGCTCCTCCCCCTGCCAAGGGGGAGGCTGGGAGGGGGTAATTATTGAGGTTAGTGGCGCATGCCAAGAGAATTTACCCGTTCAGACCGCGTCTCCGATGCCATCCAGCGTTTGCTGGGGCAGGTGATCCCCAATGAAATCCGCGATCCGCGTATTGGTTTGGTCAATATCAATGAAGTCACCGTCACCCGCGATATGGCCTATGCCAAAGTCTATGTGACTTTCGTCGGTATGGACGATGAAAAAGACAGCCTTGCGGCCGCTTCGATCCTGAATAAGGCGAGCGGATTTTTGCGTACCTTTTTAGCTAAAGAGCTGAGCATGCGCACTGTGCCCAAGCTGCAATTTATTTATGACAAAACCTCAGTTAAAGGTCAGGCAATATCGACCTTGATCGAGCGCGCATTAAAAGAAGACAGCCTGCATCAACACGACGACGAGCCAGCTTCCGATGATGATTCCAAGGGCGAGCAGCACTGATGGCGCGTAGAAAAGGCCGTCCCGTCGATGGCGTATTGTTGTTAGAAAAACCCGCAGGCATGACCTCTAACCACGCACTACAGCGCGCCAAGCGATTGTTTTTTGTGGAAAAAGCCGGCCATACCGGCGCCTTGGACCCGCTGGCTACCGGCGTATTACCGCTCTGTTTTGGTGAGGCGACCAAGTTCTCGCAATTTTTGTTGGATGCCGACAAAGGCTATCGCACCTGTATTCGCCTGGGGGCGACTACCGATACCTGCGATGCCGATGGCGAGATCATCGAACAAAAATCCACGGCAGCCATTACGCGGGCACAGGTTGAAGCAGCTCTTAAGCCACTCACTGGCGATATTCTGCAAGTGCCACCTATGTATTCCGCGCTCAAACTCAACGGCCAGCCGCTCTATAAAATGGCGCGCGAAGGGGTTGAAGTGGAGCGCGCACCGCGCCCAGTGACTATTCACAGTATTGAAATTCTTGCCTTTCGCGCCGGTGCAGACGCCGAAGTGGAGCTGGATATCCGCTGCACTAAAGGCACCTATATCCGTTCGATTGCGGTGGATCTGGGTGTTGCGTTAGGCTGCGGTGGCCATGTGAAAACGCTGCATCGTT
>CAXAVL010000246.1:0-6462 GCA_963971905.1 uncultured Cellvibrio sp. | reverse complement strand
GCGCCGTTACTAAATACGTGTTGGTGAACAACTTCAAATGGGAGGAGTCAGGCGCCGGCTCCGCCATTTCAGTGGGAGAGAAGCCTGCCCGAAACAACTTGATACCAAGGTAAAGCAGGTATAAACCACCCGCTATTTTTACAACTGTGAACCAAAACGCAGATACCGCAAGCAACGCCCCCAACCCCACAAGTGACGCAAACAATGCCGTAGAGTCACCGAGCGCGACCGCAGCCACCAGAGGAATATTGGCACGGCGACCATGAGCAACGGAGTAACTGATGACGGCCAGAATTGTAGGGCCGGGAATAACCAGTAGAACCGCTGACGCGAGGACAAACGTAAACCAGGATTCAATTGCCATAAG
This sequence comes from uncultured Cellvibrio sp., assembly GCA_963971905.1. Lineage (GTDB taxonomy): Bacteria > Pseudomonadota > Gammaproteobacteria > Pseudomonadales > Cellvibrionaceae > Cellvibrio. The sequence goes on along the minus strand of CAXAVL010000246.1, from coordinate 6,095 downwards.
ATCGCCTACTGAAAGCTATAGAGCCTGCATCGTGCTCGGTTTCGGATTGAGGACAATGCCCCAATGGATATTTCAATATCGCATCCCTTTCCCTAGGCTATCAGCAATTCACATGGAGGCGAATATGAAAGGATTCCGCGCGTTAGCCTGTGTGTTGCTAATTTCTCTCCCCGTCTTGGGCTATTCCGGCACGTTGGTAGTCTCGCAAGATCTCGCTTTGGAATATCCGGAGCTAGAACTGATCTCCCATTCGAGCCATATGCTCATCATGAAATACGATGATTGGGTGTTGTCTCACCAGGTTGTCGATGGGGAATCCATGCATTCGCAGGTGGACCTCATAGGTGTTACTGGTGAGTTTATTCAATCCATATGCATTTCTGAAAAACGCTCCCATATGGCAGCGCTGGGAGGGGGGGTTAAATAGATTGGCCCCGGTTTTCGTAGGAGCGCCAACCCAAAATAACCTCGGGGCTTTTTCTATAGCCTCAATGCTTCGAGCAGGCGCGCAAAGCATCGCCTGCCTCAACTGATGAAATTTCCGATCACAGTAGATACGGCGGCATAAGCAAAAATTGCTGCTACCGCAATTGCACCCTATTTTCGTACGTGAACGAATCGCTGTGCTACTTGGTTGGACCCTGAAGTTTTTTGGAAAGCCGGCAAAAGAGAAAAATGGACGATGCACAGATAGAACAACACGGCAAATACACCGCCGCCCATCGAGGAAAACAAAAACTCGAATTCTTTCTCTGATCCAACGAAGTAGCGCTCGTAGACTTCAATCCCCGCACACAGCCAAAACAGAACGATTAAAGCTTTTGTCAAAAACATTGCCGGACGTTCAATCTGCTTGAGACGCGCAAAACTATTGCTAAACATTTCAGTCCGCCTAGAAATTTAACGCCGTTGTTCAGGAGCCCGACAGGGGCGTCCGGTGGAGTCCGCAGGCCGGAACGAAGTTAATTGACTGGTTATGTGGTACTCACCAGCCAGGCCGAAAAAAACAGTACGCCACTGACACCGAACGTAAGCACGGCCAACCCTTTAGGTATCTTTATTTTGTTTTTCGGAACCCCTCTGATGGTGCCGTGCACGAGAACCACAATGAAAAAGGATACGATGATCCACAGGCCCAGAGAGACCAAAATTTCAAAAGGCTCTGTATTCTTGATGAAAATGGCCACTGCCATGGCGGCGATTATCAGCACGAAGCCGGTCATCATTACGACGTCAAAAGCAGAGTAGCGATTATTCATGTCAGTAACACATAACGCGAAGCTTTGCGGCAGTTTTGGAGCCGCAAAGAGGCGGAAAAACTGTCCGACAACAGCGACCGGTTAGGTTTTTATCTCATTGTTTCAGTTGATATTTAAAGCTGAAGCGAGTTCTTCCTGTATTTTTTCGTTTTGGCCAGATGTACCAACACGAGGATTCACCCCCCACTGAGCTGTGTGTACCAGCAAGTTGCGCTCTTCCGATGTGGACATAAACGCAAAGCGCGCGATTGTTCCGATTACTTTACGATCCCTCCTCTCATAAACCCTTTGCCAAACAGGGGCAAAGCGTTCAATGAGATCGTTCATTAAGCGGTCGACTGATTGGAGCAAATGCGCATCATTTTCCCGGACGAAGATGCGATCCCCCGGGTTGAGGATTTTCGATACATCAAGGGCGATCATTCCTCTATGCCCCGCCCCTGCCTTCTTTTTGAAGACCTCTTCTAGTTGGCGTGAGGCTTTTCTGACGTTTTTCTCAATTTTTCCTTCAGACGTTACGCGCTTGCACTCGACCCAGATTTTTCCCCCGCCAAACAACACCCCGGTATCTGAGGGCGCATCGAGAATTGCGGATGCACCTCTAGATGGTGCATGGAATCTTGCCGCAACCAAGGCCTCGAAAAGAAAGTTCCTAGCTGTTGCCGAAGCTGGAGTCTCTTCCTCCAAATTTATTGGACCATTCACTGCTTTATTGAGCTTCGTGACAATCGCTCCAAGCGTTTCGACGGGAACATCTTTAAAGGCTTTGTAGACGCTCACAAAGTCATGAATTTCCAGCATCGAATTCACGAAGCTCGGAAAGATTCTCCTTCCCTCTTCAGTCGTCGCTGTCCTGTATGAATCAGTCCAATAGCTGACGATGTTCTGGTAATGCGATGTGCGTCCAGCTCCAAGATTGACCCCAATTTTCCGCATCCATTCAAGGGCAGAAGTATAGCTTTCTAGGATGCCCTCATACGATTCAGAGTCGATCATAATGTCGAAAACCTAACGCTTGCAGCATACGCGCCCACGAAATGGAGCCGCAGGCGTAGTGTAGTGGGCGTATACAGTCACTTCACAAAGACACGATGCAATCGCCAATAAGTTTATTCATAGGGCTTACCTTGGAAAAATATCCCATCAGGTAATTTCTAGCTTGCTTGGTATCGTTTCGCATCCCTACAGCTGATGCCCATGCCAACCAGCCACTAGACCCATTTTTCAAATGAACCTCTCGCCACTCTGGCATGCCAAACCGTAATTCAGGGATTTCTAGAATCTTGGCCTTGGAGATATTCGTGGCGTCCTTGTGTTCGTAGAGAAGGGCTAGCAAGTTCCCAGCCGAGCTTGCTAACAAAAGATAGGATTCCACGATTTTAGCGATCCAAAATAGCTGATGCTCGTTTAATGATTGAGAGTCTTTAACTAATTTTACCAGACCTTCAGAAAGACTTTCTTTGTCTTCAACGTTGCTGCACTTATGGAAAACTCGCTTTGCAAGATGAGGAAACTTATATATAAAGTCGGGAACATACTGAGCGAAATTATCTCCATGCTCATGTATACAATCAAGAATCAAAGAAGCTTCGTAGTCCGTCGCTAGATCCTCGTCCATCAGCGAAATCAAATAATCCGTCTCTTCTTTCGACAAAGCCCTTACACTCTCTACGTAGTCCTCTTGGTCCATACCCGAACCGCTTCCAATATATATTTTCTCCTTAATACCTTTTTTTATTTCATCAACCTTTTCTTCAATGAGATCAGGGCCATCGGTAAATAAAACCGTTTTATCAGAATTTATATTAAGGGATTTTTGACCCAACCCCTTCTGTATAACTTGAAAATCCCTTATCAACGTGTCTTTAGAGTCGGAAAATATCATATAGTCGTCCATGAATCTTATGAGATGCTCACAGCGTAATAGCTCAGAATCATCCATGAACGACAAAAAATGGCTGCCAAGCATTTTCGAAGGGTAAATGCCATGGGGCAAAAAATCGATCGAGAAACCACTATTTATTTCTCGCATGAATCGCCCGAACATTTCCATATCTGACTGGGTCGGCTTTTGCGCAGAAAACCAGTTGGTAATATCGTGATGATATATAGAATTAAAATATGCTGAAACATCAAATTTTATAAAATAATTAAATTTTGATTTAAGCTCCTTGGCCTTGCCAACAAAATCAGAATAGCTTTGGTGAATAGGTATTGGCTTACCATCAAAAAACCTATAACCGAAGTTTTCTCGGCTCTCAGACTTACTTTTTTTAAAAATCTTTCTATTTTTATAAGTCATCTCATAAAGAAAGTATTCCGCTATTGGATCAAGTTTCATGGTCCGCCTTAGGTGGTGCTTGGCTTTACATGCATAGACGGTTTCCTGAGGCAGAAAACAAAAGTCCTTTTCCTTCGGGTTGGCTATTTTCTCAATATAAGATGACAGAGACTCATTGCTACGCTCTACCAGAAGGCGGCACGTTTCCATCGGAAAGAGCGTCGCTTCATGATCCTCAAGGTAAAATTCTTTGACCTTAAAATGATTGGTCATAAGCACTGAACCTCCATGTCTGTATAACGTCTCAAACACCGGCGCAGATTAGCTGCGTCCGCATGCTTTGATTTGTTAGATTTCCTTTAGCTTTCGTTTGAGTGGATGGCAATTTTCAACCACTCCGTGTATTTCTTCATCCGTAAAGCCAATGACCTTCAGAAAATGCAAGTTGAAAATGGCTTCCATTTTCTGACAAAGAACCCAAAGATCTCTACCCTTTGCCGACTCATCATGTAAACTTTCACTGTAGTGAGTTAGATAGTTTCTGGTGTCTACTATCTTCCTTAGAAGCTTGCTTCTTTCTTTACTTGTTCCAAGATGGTCTTTGAATGGCTCAATTATCTTCTTTATTCTTTTGCCAAGATTAATTTCATTTCCGTGCATTAATCTTCCCTTGAGCCAATCAAGATGCTCATCTGGGCATCTTTTAAGAATTTCTGAAACCAGAGTTTCATAGGACTCTTTATCCATTAGCGTTTCACTACTGGTTCTTCTGTGATATGTCTCAATCCCTTGCGCTAAAGCTAAAAATTTACCATCAAGATATTTCTGAGCACCTGCTTTAGTGGAAAAATATAACCCCAGCGCAGGAGATAGAAATTCGTACGCATTTAGCCAGTTATTAAACACTTGCTGAGTATTGGTTTTAATTGCACCAAAGTTAAAAAGCATTTCGTGCCAGATTTTTTTGGGTATCTTTTCAGAAAATGGAATGCTTTGATAGTAGATCGAAATTGGAGCAGGGTAATTTTTATCGTCGCCGCCATCACGCAGTATCTCGGATGACGTTGCTGAAACATTTTTAAGACTGACAATTTCATCCATCGCAAAACACATAAGATTCGTTATTTTGAACGCAATGGTTGTAAAATCGCTCAAATCACGAAGAGTTTCTGACTCTAGTCGAAAATAAGCTCGCTGAGTAATCTTAGCTTCTGTTAAGTTTGGAAGTCCCGGAAGGGTATATGCGAAGCAAATCTCAAGCATCATTCCATTGTTTAGTTCTATACTTATTTTTTCAGGTGGGTTATAGATAATCGTTGCAGTTCTTTTGCTCCAATCATTGTCTACGGTTATGCCGCTTATTCCAACCCATTCATCTAAACTATCGACTGAAAATGAAAAAGTATTGAAAGCTACCTCTTCATCTTTGTCCCAAGCTGCGCCACTCAACACTTTATTTGCTATAATCTTTGACTTAGAAATTCCGCCAAAAGCAAAATTCTTTTTGGTATAGAAGCAGTCATCAAGTGTTACTAAGCCGTCTTTTTCAACATGACCAATAATTCGGCTTAAATTGTCATCGCTGGTTAGAGGCTTCATGCCCTCATCGAAGTGCCCGACTATTTCCAGCTCTATCTTTCCACCGTCATCGATTGACAGTATCCCGGGAATTTTATTCTCTTCCTTCTCGGGCAACCAGAAGTATCCTGTTTTCTTATATTCTTCTTCAATTCTCATGGTAAGCCCCGATAAAATCTAACGCCCGTCTCACGCGCCGGTTTGGAGCCGCGAAGCGGCGGAAAATCGGTCGCTGTGCAGCGATTGTTATATTCACAGATGCTCAGCTAACCACCGCACTAGTTGGGGCTTCCCCTCAGGAGAATAACGGCTGAGATGTGGCAAGCCTGCAACGTAGACGGGTCTATCATTGATATGACAATGAAAGCCTTTCACCTGCCAGTTTCCATGACCCGACGGCATATACTCTTCTTGCCCCCCAAACATTGCGTGCAAATACCCATATGGGGAATCAACAGAGTTCCCGAACGCAATAATTAGCTTGGGCTCCACCACTTCTAGAATGGCCTCGTGAACCGGCCAACACCTTTTGGCTAATGAAAAATTTATGTCTCTAGCTGATCGGCTTTGGAGAAAAATCAGGTTGCTAGCGCAGACGGCAGAAGTCTCCAACCCAAGTTCGTTGAGTAACCATTGAATTCTTTGTTGGAGTGGAGATTTTCCAGGCTCCCATTCACCATTACCATTACTCCAGCTTTCGTCAATGTAGGCGTTGTCACTGTATGACAACATTGACCGAACACTTTCACTAAGTGGCGCTCCATTGCTGCCACCCGGATTAAATCCAAGCAAATAAACACTGCCGGGCTTCAATGTTTCATGGCTGCTGTAAAGGATGCCTCCTGGCTCTCCCAAGAGATCCGATAAGCTTTCCTTTGCAATGGCCGGAATTTCATCCTTTGTCATGCGTTCTCCATTAAATATAACAGCAGTTAGACCGACGTCTCAGTGATTGCCAAAATTTGACCGCTTCGTTA
>CAXAVL010000245.1:0-6505 GCA_963971905.1 uncultured Cellvibrio sp. | reverse complement strand
ATATACCCCTAATTGATCATCGCGCTTGTTGTATTGCAGATTAATGCCGTCGCTGCGATAAGTATCGTTGCGTGCAACTCCCACGGAAAGCGTTGGCTTGTCGGTACTGGCGGTTTTGGTGATGATATTGATAACACCCGCTACCGCACCGGTTCCATAAGTCACCGAGCCTGGGCCGCGAATCACTTCTACTCGCTCTATATCGCCCAGCTCCCATTGATCGATTTCGGTAATGACACCTTCATAGACGTAGTTGGTGATATTTTTGCCGTTAATTAGCAGGAGTAACTTGTAATTCTCCGCCGCAATTTGCCCGCGCAAACCGATCTTGTCGCCTTCAGAGTGGGTCATTAGTAGCAGGCCGGGTACATGTTGCTCAAGCAGATTGGCAAGGTTTTTCGCCCCGGAAAGAGCAATTTCATGTTTGTCGATAATGGTTATACCCGCAGCGGATTCTTTTTCTGCTGCCTCGATCAAGCTACCGGTATTTATCTTTATGTTTAAAAGGTCCTTCAAGGACAGGGCGAAATAATCATCATCTGCGTTAGACGCTACCGCGACATTAGCACCAAGGCCAATAAGCGTATAAAGGGTAAAAATGCGGGGTAATAATTTTTTCATCTGGCCATGGTGTAATTTTATTGTGAGGTTATCTGTTTAGTATTGAGCACCCATGACCATCACGCAAATTAAAACGCTGAACTGATGAAAAATAAAGTCCCGATTAAAAAATGCTCATCCATGAGCAGGGGGTTAAGGCTTAAGCAAATTCAGCGTTTTTGATGGGTTTAGTTGTTCCGCTGGTTTTATATTCCGCACGCAAAATTTTCGCGGCTTCCACCATGCGCGCTAAGGCCGCTTCTGTTTCCGGCCAGCGGCGAGTTTTTAAACCGCAATCCGGATTTACCCATAAGCGCTCTGCCGGAATTTCACGCGCTGCGCGTTTGAGCAAATTCACCATGGTGTTAACTTCAGGAATATTCGGCGAGTGAATATCGTAAACGCCCGGGCCAATATCATTGGGGTAATGAAATTGTTCAAACGCCTGCAGCAATTCGCCATCGGAACGGGAGGTTTCAATGGTGATCACATCCGCATCCAAATCTGCAATGGCTTGGATGATGTCATTGAATTCCGAGTAACACATGTGTGTGTGAATTTGGGCTTCATCCTGCACGCCGCTGGCGGCAATACGGAAGGCGTTGACAGCCCAGGCTAAATAATCTTTGCGATCTTTTTCGCGCAGCGGTAAACCTTCGCGAATGGCGGGCTCATCAATTTGGATGACTTGAATACCTGCCGTTTCCAAGTCGATTACTTCATCGCGCAGTGCCAAGGCAATTTGCAGCGCGGTGGTGGCGCGGGGTTGGTCGTCGCGCACAAAAGACCAGAACAACATAGTAATCGGGCCAGTGAGCATACCCTTTACCGGTTTTTTACTGAGCGATTGGGCATAGCGTGCCCAGCTTACCGTCATGGGGGTGGGGCGCGATACATCGCCAAAAATAATCGGTGGTTTTACGCAGCGAGAACCATAACTTTGTACCCAGCCAAATTGGGTAAAGGCATAGCCATTTAATTGCTCACCGAAATATTCCACCATGTCGTTGCGCTCGGCTTCGCCGTGAACCAACACATCAATATCCAGCTGTTCCTGTTTGGCGATGCAGTCCGCAATTTCCTGACGGATACGGTTTTCATATTCCACAGCATTAATTTTTCCCTGTTTAAATTCACTGCGGGTTTGGCGGATATAGTCGGTTTGCGGAAATGAGCCGATGGTGGTGGTGGGGAAGGCCGGTAGTTGCAACAAAGCTTGTTGTTTAACAATGCGTTCAGCAAATACCGATTGGCGCTGTGCCTGTTCTGGTTTAATGGCTTGTAAGCGTGTTTGTACTTCCGGGTTGTGAATTTTGCTGGAGCTCAAACGGGTTTGCGCCGCCGCATTGCTGGCCGCTAATGCCTCTTGCGCTATGGCATCAAACGGGCGCGTCAGCAGGGTTTTTAAATTGACCACTTCTTGCACTTTTTGTTTGGCAAAGGCAAACCAGCTTTTAATATCCTGCGCTAATTTTTCTTCGCGTTCCAAATTAACTGGCGAGTGCAACAGTGAACAAGAGGGGGCAATCCACAAACGATCACCCAATCGCTCTTGTGCTTGTTTTAATACGCCGAGTGACTTCTCTAAATCATTGCGCCAAATGTTGCGACCATCGACAACACCGACCGACACAATTTTATGTGCAGCTAAACGGTCGATGACACTGATCAATTGCTCCGGTGCGCGCACCACATCTATGTGTAAACCGGCTACGGGTAAATTCACGGCGGTTGATAAATTATCGCCGAGTGCGCCGAAATAAGTGGCGAGCAACAATTTTAATTTCGGGTGCTGCAAGCGGTTGTAAACCGACTCAAACGCGCGCTGCCATTTTGCGGGTAAATCCAGCACCAAAATTGGCTCATCAATTTGCACCCAGCTCGCGCCGGTGGCGACCAATGCAGTCAACAGTTGTTGATAGGCGGGTAGGAGTTTTTCCAGCAAATCAAAACGATCAAACTCTGTGCCTTTTTCTTTGCCAAGGTATAAATAGCTCAGCGGCCCAAGAATGACCGGCTTAACTTTATGGCCCAAGGCGATGGCTTCGGCAGTTTCATCAATAATTTGGGTCCAGCTCAGCTGAAAGGTTTGGCCTAAGTGAAATTCCGGTACCAGATAGTGGTAGTTGGTATCGAACCACTTGGTCATATCCGATGCCGTCGTTGCATTACCGGTTGGCGCGCGGCCACGGGCGACGCGAAAGAGGGTGTCCAGATCTATATCGGTACAGGGTGTGGTCGCAAATTCATGCACTGGGTAATCGCTCTGTGGGCAGCAAGCGAGATGGTTATGGTGGCTGTACCCCTTTGCTGCCGCCGCCGTTTTGCGATGGCGCGCCGGAATATTGCCGAGCGTAGCCGAGAGCGTCAGCACCTGGTCATACCAAGCAAAATCGCCAGTGGGGATTAAATCCAAACCCGCATCGGCCTGTAATTGCCAGTGGGCTTTGCGCAATTCGCGGCCGGTTTGCTCAAGCTGCGCCTGGTCTATCTCCCCGCGCCAATAGGCTTCCTGCGCCTTTTTTAGTTCGCGGTCGCCGCCGATACGGGGAAAACCCAGGTTGTGTGTGGTGATGTTTTGGCTCATGTGAAATTACCTTTTTCGATTCATTTGGACAGTGGAGTCATTGTTCCTCAGGGTTTAATATGAATCAAACTGGTAATTTTCAGTTTAAACATGAATTTTATTAATGTATTGTTCGTAGGTTGCTGGGGAGGAACGCACCGCAACACGACCATTTACCCGCAATCGCCAAATTCCATACGTGCCCCGAGAATGTTTTTCGCAATGACAAAATATGGTGTTATCGGAGGTGACGAGTGTTGCGGTTCGTTCCTCACCAGCAACCTACGGAGCCCCCCGTGATCGAAATTCGCCATTTAAAAACCCTGATTGCCCTGCGCGAAAGTGGCAGCCTGGTGGAAGCCGCTGAGCGTTTGTTCCTTACTCAATCGGCACTTTCGCATCAGCTCAAGGAGTTGGAGTCGCGTTTGGAGTGCGAGCTGTTTATCCGCAAAAGTCGCCCTTTACGCTTCAGTGAAGCCGGTAAGCGTATTTTGTTATTGGCTGAAGAAGTGTTGGCCAAAGTCAGCGAAGCGGAGCGCGATGTAAAAAAACTCGTGCACGGTGAGGCGGGGCGTTTGTATATGGCGATTGAGTGCCACAGCTGTTTTAACTGGCTGATGCCGACGATTGATATTTATCGCAATCAATGGCCGGGCATTGAATTGGATTTTTCCGGCGGTTTTACTTTTGAACCTCTGCCTGCTCTGGCGCAGGGCGATATAGATTTAGTCATCACCTCTGATCCGCAGGCGATTAAAGGGGTGGAATACGTCCCGCTGTTTAGCTACGAAATGCAAATCGCGCTGGCGAATAATCATCCTTTAGTTGCAAAGAAATTTTTACAGCCAGAGGATTTAGCCGATCAAACGCTAATTAGTTATCCCGTCGCGCGCAATCGCCTGGATGTGTTTAAACAATTTTTGGAGCCTTCCGGCATTGAACCCAAAGCCATACGAACATCTGAATTAACCTTGATGATGGTGCAGTTAGTAGCGAGTGGGCGCGGCGTCTGTGCATTGCCCAATTGGGTGTTGGATGAGTATGTGGCACAGGGGTTAATCAGTGTGCGCTCGGCCGGGAAGGAGGGGATCTGGCCTACTCTGTATGCAGCAGTGCGTGAAGAGCAGTTGAGTAAACCTTTTGTGCAGGATTTTTTGCAGCTGGCTAAAGCGCATTGTTTAAAAAATTTACAGGGGGTGGTGCAGGTTGGTTAACGCAAATACAAAAACGCCAGCTATAGCTGGCGCGGGTGAAGCAGTCGGTGAATTGTTTTGGTTTATGCCAATGCTTTCAACGCTGCGTCGTAGTTTGGCTCGTGCGCCACTTCGCTAACCAATTCAGAGTGTAAAACTTTGCCTTCAGTATCCAGTACGACAACGGCGCGAGCGGTCAAGCCGGTCAGTGGGCCATCAACCAGTTTTACGCCGTAATCAGCCGCGAAATCGGAGCGGAATGCCGAGGCTGGAATCACTTTGTCCAAACCTTCTGCGCCGCAGAAGCGTGCCAGAGCAAAGGGCAGGTCTTGTGATGCACACACCACAACGGTATTTTCCAATGCGCTTGCTTGAGCATTAAAGGTGCGAACAGATTGTGCGCAGGTTGGGGTATCAACACTCGGGAAAATATTCAATACCACACGCTTGCCAGCGAGATCCGCTGAGGAAACTTCTGATAAGTCCGTTTTAACCAGTTTGAATGCGGGTGCTGTGCTGCCTGCAGCAGGCAAATTGCCATTGGTGTTGAATGGATTTCCTTTGAGGGTGACTGTTGCCATTGTGATGCTCCTAGACGATGGGGGATGGGTTTGTTTTGCTTTTTGTCGTAAAAAGTGTGTGTGAAGCCTAGTTGATAGTGGCGAAAAAAGAAATTGCAATGGGCGCCACTGCAATAAAATCTTTTAATAACAAGCGATTGCTCTCGCTCACCAGGGTTTAATTTGCAAAATTGCGCCTTGCATTAGCAGGGCAAAGTGATGATAATGCGCGCCTCTTGCGTTGGCCTCTACCTGATTTAACTAGGTAAAAGTGTTAGCAAGCTGCAATGGTGATCTAGCCGGTCCCCTCGCAATGACGATCTGTAAACCCCGCCAGGCCCGGAAGGGAGCAACGGTAGCAGTAAGTTATGTGCCGGGGTGTGGCTGGTTAGATTGCCACCTAATCTCCCCCTTTGTTCATTTTCACGTTTCATTGCTGGTTACTCTGGCGATCTCATCCTCGTTTGCCTGCTTGTCCGTTGGTGTCTATTTCCACCATTGGCCGCTATAATCGCGCCCTGTTTTTGGCAAACCGCCTCCTTTTTGACGAGAGAGCAGCAATCGGCATGAGCTATCAAGTTCTGGCGCGTAAATGGCGCCCAAGAGTGTTCCGCGAAATGGTAGGGCAGGAGCATGTCCTGCAGGCGTTAATTAATGCGCTGGATCACAACCGCTTGCACCACGCCTATCTCTTTACCGGTACTCGTGGGGTGGGTAAAACCACTATCGCACGGATTCTCGCCAAATGTTTAAACTGCGAAACCGGTGTTAGCTCGGAACCCTGCGGCCTATGTTCCAGTTGTCGCGAAATCGCCGAAGGTCGTTTTGTTGATTTAATCGAAGTGGATGCTGCCTCGCGCACCAAAGTAGAAGATACGCGAGAGCTGTTGGAAAACGTCCAGTACGCACCGACCCGTGGTCGCTATAAGGTTTACCTGATCGACGAAGTACACATGCTCTCTAACAGCAGTTTTAACGCACTGCTGAAAACCCTGGAAGAACCCCCACCGCACGTAAAGTTTTTGCTGGCGACGACTGATCCACAAAAGTTGCCAATGACCATTTTGTCGCGCTGTTTGCAATTCAATCTTAAAAACATGAACCCCGAGCGGATCGTGCAACACCTGAAGTTTGTGTTGAACGAAGAGCTGGTGCCGTTTGAAGAGTCGGCGCTTTGGCATCTTGGCCGCGCTGCCGATGGCAGTATGCGCGATGCAATGAGCCTGACTGATCAAGCGATCGCCTATGGTTCAGGCAAAATTACCGATGCTGAAGTCAGCACCATGCTCGGCACTATCGACCAGACTGCGGTTTACGACATAGTTAACGCGTTGGTTTCTCTGGATGCTCGCGCGGTATTGGCGGCAGTGGAGCGGATGTCCGAACAGGCGCCAGATTACGCCAGTGCGCTAGCGGAAATGTTGGCGGTATTGCACCGTATTGCGATTGCCCAAGCGCTGCCAGAAGCAGTGGACAACAGCCACGGTGATCGCGAGCGGATTATGCAGCTCGCCCAGCAATTGCCATCGGAAGATGTGCAACTCTTTTATCAAACAGCTTTATTAGGCCGCCGCGATTTACCGCTC
>CAXAVL010000244.1:0-6533 GCA_963971905.1 uncultured Cellvibrio sp. | reverse complement strand
TGGTGCAAAAATCGCAGAGGCTTATCCATTTGCTAAACCCGCCAATCTGTTTGGCTTTTCTAAAGAAGTGTTTTCTGGTTCGGTATTTTGGGAAAACGAAGACTGGGAAATTCGCGCGCTATATAAATCCCGCTCGCGTTACTTCCAACCTAATGAAGACCCGGCATCAAACCGTTATGTAGAACCGTTTGAATATGTGGATGTGTCTATCTCTTACAACATTTTGGATAACCTGAAAGTATCTTTACAGGGCATCAATGTGTTGGAAGAGCCGCAATATTTCACTCGCGCGGTTGACGATTTAACGGCGGGTATCTCGGCCTCAGGTACTAAATACTATTTGAAATTAAAAGCTACTTTCTAAACTGGTTGTTGTTTTTGCTCGTGGAAGTTGGGTGAAACACGGATCGATTAAGGTGCGTGTTTCACCATTTTTATTCAATCCCAGCGCTACACAATGTTGATGAGGTAATGCAATGCAATGGTTCGGAAAAATCTTTAGTGTTCTGGTGCTCGGTTTGTCACTGAGTGCTCAGCTATTGGCAAAAGATGTTCTGGTTGAAAGCCAAAGCGCGTTTAAGTCAGCACTGAAAAAAGTAGTGCCGGGTGATGCCATAGTGTTAAAAAATGGTGTCTGGTCTGATTTTGAAATTGGTTTTTTTGCAGAGGGCACTGCCCAGCAACCCATTACCTTGCGCGCGGAAACGCCCGGTAAGGTAATCATCTCCGGCCTTTCTAACTTACGTTTGGCGGGAAACTATTTAGTTGTAGAAGGGTTGGTGTTTAAAAATGGCTATACCCCTACAGAGGAAGTGATTGCATTTAAGCGCAACGATACCCATTTGGCAAATCACTCCCGTGTCACCCAGGTGGTGATCGATAATTTCAATAACCCCGATCGCGACTCCTCCGATTATTGGGTCGCGTTATACGGTAAGCATAACCGCTTTGATCATAGCTATTTGGCTGGCAAGCGTAATTTGGGCGTGACCATGGCAGTACGCTTGAACAGCTCCGATAGCCAGCAAAATCATCACCGAATTGATCACAATTATTTTGGTCATCGCCCAATTCTTGGTTCCAATGGCGGCGAAACCTTGCGGGTAGGTACAAGCACCTATTCGCTGACTGACTCTCATACGGTCATTGAAAATAATTATTTCGATCGCTGCGACGGCGAGGTAGAAATTATTTCAATTAAGTCCGGCAAAAATGTTATCCGCAACAACGTGTTTTTTGAGGCGCGCGGAACTCTGACCTTGCGTCACGGCAACGGCAATTTGGTTGAAGGCAATGTGTTTTTCGGAAATGGCGCAGAGCACACCGGTGGTATCCGCGTTATTAATAGCGACCAAGTGGTGCGCAATAACTATTTGGAAGGTTTAACCGGAACCCGTTTTGGCAGTGGTTTTGCGGTAATGAATGGCACAATCAATGCGCCGATCAATCGCTATGGTCAAGTGGTTAATGCACAGATTGAAAACAATACGTTTATCAATGTCGATAATATTCAGTTAGGTGCTGGCAGCGATGCAGAGCGAAATGCGCCACCAGTGAATAGCCGTATGCAGAAAAATTTGGTGTTCAATGATGCCGCTGCCGACGTATTTAAAATTTTTGATGATATGAGCGGAATCGCGTTTGCAGATAATGTTCTGCACAACGCGGATTCAGCGAATTTAAAACAAGGCTTTAGCAGGACAAAATTAACCATGAAGCGTAATTCGGCGGGATTGTTAATGCCGCAGGGTGATGCGTATAAAAATGTCGGTGCGCCTGCATCGCTGCAGCCTATTAAAAAATCAGCAGTGGGTCCGCAGTGGTATGAGAAAAAAGCGGATCGAGTGGAGTTTGGTTCAGGCAAGGTGATTAATGTTAAAGCCGGAGTAGAAAACTCCCTGTTTAATGCTATAGCAGCAGCTGCAACCGGCGATGAATTAGTCCTAGCGCCTGGCCGCTATAAAATTGCCAAGCTTTTGGAAATTAATAAGGTGCTAAGTATTCGCGCTAAAAAATCCGGCACTGTAGTGATATTGCCGGGGCGCACTACCTTATTTGAAATCCAAAATGGCGGCTCCTTAAAACTGAGCAATCTCACTATTGATGGCAGTGAAAGCCCGGACTCGGCAGGCAATATTCTGATTCGTACACTTAAGAGTGGTATGTATGTCAGTTACCGGTTGATTGTTGAAAATACCAAAGTGGAAAATTTAAATATCAATCACTCACATCACTTTTTAAATGCTGGCAGTCGCAGTTTGGCAGAAGAAATTCATATCCAGAATTCAGAATTTAACAAGATTACCGGCGATCTGTTGAAGTTGGATAAAGAGATTGACGACCTCGGTAATTACAATGCTGAAACACTCATTATGGATAAGAATCGTTTTACCAATATTGAGGGTGTCTTACTCAGTATGTATCGCGGCGGAACCGACGAAAGTACTTTTGGTCCACATTTTTTATTTACAAATAACCATGTTGAAAAAGTGGGGCAGGGTAGTCGTAACAAACGTCAGGCATCGCTTTATCTACACGGAGTGCAATTTACGCGCATTAACAACAGTCAGTTTATGGATACGGCAGGCATTGTGATTGAGCATACCGTTGGCGATCCCGATACTGAAATTCGAGCCAATCGTTTTGCCAAAGTACCCGCTCTTAAGGTAACTGAGTTGCACACCAAAGGCGCTTCTACTGTGCAGTATATCGACAACCGTGAAGAGTAACGTTGAGTCAGCCCTATTGCTCTACTAGTTAAATAATCTGGATTTCCTTATGAAAAAAGCAACGATAACAATGCATAAAAGCCTGCTTTCTCGTCTTGGATTGCTTGCACTTTTTGTCTGCTATGGCCTTGCTGAATATGCACTTGCGGATGACGCAACAGCGAAGTCACACCCTGCCTTGGTTGTGACCGCGCAAGATGTTAAAGACATGCGGGCAGAAGTTGCGCGCAAAGGGCGTTTTCAAGCCGAATTTCAAGCTAAAAGAGCGCAGCTGGATATAAAACTGACGCAACCAAAACAAGTGCCGGTGCCGCGCGATTCCGGTGGTGGCTTTACTCATGAAGTACATAAAAACAATGCACAAACTATGTACGATGCGGCAATTGTCTATCAATTAACGGGCGATAAAAAGTACGCCAGTTATGTGCGCGATCTGTTGTTGATGTACGCAGATTTGTACCCGACTCTGCCTTTGCATCCGCAGCGTAAAACAGATTCGGTTATATCGGCGGGCAAACTATTTTGGCAGAACCTGAATGAATCGGTTTGGTTGGTTTATACCATTCAAGCTTACGATGCAGTAATGCCTGCACTCACAGTGACCGAACGCAAAAAAATTGAAGCGGGAATTTTGCGCCCGGTAGCACTGTTTTTATCCGAGGGTTCACCGCATACCTTTAACACTATTCACAACCACGCGACCTGGGCAACCTGTGCGGTGGGTATGACCGGTTATGTACTGGGTGAACAGGAGTGGGTAGAGCAAGCTCTTTACGGTGCGGATAAATCCGGTAAAGGCGGCTTTCTTCGCCAGCTAGATGAATTGTTTTCACCACAGGGTTACTACACCGAAGGTCCCTACTATCAGCGTTATGCGCTGCTGCCCTTTGTGACTTTTGCCAAGGCGATTGCGGTGAATGAGCCGCAGCGAAAAATATTTTCCTATCGCGATGGCATAGTATTAAAAGCAGTGAACACCACCATTCAATTGAGTTACAACAATTTATTTTTCCCTATTAATGATGCGATCAAAGATAAGGGCTTAAATACCATCGAATTGGTCAATGGTGTTGCTATCGCTTATTCCGCAACAAAAGATGCGGGTTTGTTAGCGATTGCCAAACAGCAGGATAAAATTATTCTCACTGGCGATGGTCTGCGTGTTGCGCAGGCATTAGATCAGCATTTGGAGCAGCCTTACGCATTTTCATCCATGGTCTTTCAGGATGGTGCCAAAGGCGATGCTGGCGGTTTGGTGGTGATGCGCGAACAGGATCAAGCTTTAGTATTTAAAGCAACCGCTCAAGGTATGGGGCATGGCCATTTCGATAAATTAAATTGGCTGTTCTACGACAAAGGCGCAGAAATTGTTTCAGATTATGGTGCGGCACGTTTTTTAAATGTCGAAGCAAAATTTGGCGGGCGCTATTTGCCCGAAAATAAAACCTACGCCAATCAAACCATTGCCCATAACACGTTGGTGGTGGACGAAACCAGTCATTTTAACGGTGACACTGATGTGGGTGATCGCAACCACCCAGAGCTGCTTTATTTTGCCAATGAAGGCGCGTTAAAGATTTCTGCTGCACGGGTAGACAATGCTTACCCGGATGTTGAATTTGTACGCACTATGGCACAAGTCAGCCATAAAAAATTAGCCCAGCCAGTAGTGTTGGATTTATTGACGGTAAAGGCTAGTAAGGCGCATCAATTAGATTTGCCCCTGCAATATAAAGGGCACTTGGTAGAAACCAATTTTAGCTTGAATACGGCTACTCAAACGCTAGCGCCGCTGGGCAAAAAATTTGGTTATGAACATTTGTGGTTAAAAGCTACAGCCAACGCCGAAAAACCGCTGAGTCAAATCACCTGGTTAAATGATAATGGTCGCTTTTATACACTCAGCACACTTGCTCAAGCAGATATGAAAATACTGTTTACCCAAATTGGAGCGAATGATCCGAATTTTAATTTGCGCACTGAAAATGCTTTTGTGCTGCGTATACCCAGTGCAAAAAATGCCGCATTTGCCAGCGTATTTGAACCGCACGGCGAATATAACCCGGTCAGTGAATTTACCACCGCTGCCAACAGTCAGGTGAGCGTTATAGCCCATCAACAACAGGGCAATATAGATCAATTGAATGTTGAATTTAACAATGGTTTGAAACTGCTACTGTTACTAAACAATGCCCGTAAATTTGATGAGCAAAAAATAAATAAGGTTACAGTTAAGGGTAAGTCGTATTCGTTTCGCGGACGTTTCCGTCTGGTAGACCTTACCGAAAACTAAAAATACCAACTATTAACAGTCTTTCCACGAAGGGGATTATTTTATGACAACAAGTAAAGATTTTATATTTAGCGAAGAAACTCCCAAGGTAGATTTGGGCGGCGGCATGGTTCGCCAGGTGCTTGGCTATAACAAAGATTTAATGGTGGTGAAGGTCTGGTTTGCGGCTGGCACAGAAGGCTATGTTCACAGCCACGTTCACTCGCAAGTTGCCTATATCGCCAAAGGTGTTTTTGATGTGAATCTCGGCGGTGTTATTAAGCGCATGAAAGAGGGCGATAGCTTTTTTGTTGCACCCTATGTTGAGCATGGCGCGGTGTGTATTGAAGAAGGTATTTTGATTGATACGTTTAGTCCGTATCGTGAAGATCTCTTAGAGGCAAAAGTATGAGCCAGAAAACTGTAAAAAACTTGCGCTGGCTTGTTATTACTTTAGTCGGGCTTGCGACGGTAATTAACTATATCGACCGCACTGCGCTTTCTGTTATGTGGCCAGGCATAGCGGAAGACCTAGGCATGGATAAACAGGATTACGCCAATATCATTACGGTGTTTATGATTTCCTATGCGATTGGTCAGTCGCTTTTCGGAAAAATATTCGATGCGCTAGGTACACGTATTGGTTTTTTATTGTCGATTGTGGTTTGGTCGGTTTCGATTGCGCTACATGCGGTTGCCAGCTCGGTAATGAGCTTCAGTATTTTCCGTTTTTTCCTCGGCTTGGGTGAGGCGGGAAACTGGCCTGGTGCAACCAAAGCGAATGCTGAATGGTTTCCGGTACGCGAGCGCGCATTGGCGCAAGGTATATTTGGAGCAAGTGCTTCTATGGGGTCAATTATTGCACCGCCCCTTATTGCTTTTATGTATGCCTTTCTTGGCTGGAAAGCCACGTTTTTGATTATTGGTGGTCTTGGTTTTTTGTGGGTAGTGCCTTGGCTGATTATTTATAAGTCCTCACCAGACTCTCACCCTTGGATTAGCCCTGAAGAGCGCGAATATATTTTATCCGGCCAAAAAGTAATTGAGACCACAGAACAAGAATATGTGCCTGGTTGGTTGGAATTATTAAAACATCGCCAAAGCTGGAGTGTGATTTTTTCGCGCTTTTTTATCGACCCTATCTGGTGGTTGTTTGTGGCCTGGCTGCCGTTATATTTGAATGAAAAATTTGGTTTCGATGTAAAACAAATTGGTATTTTCGCATGGGTGCCTTACGTGGGTGCTGCAATTGGCGCTTTGTTTGGCGGTTGGTTAGCAGGTCGTTTAATCAAACGTAATTGGTCAGTCAATAAAGCGCGCAAAACGGTAATCACTTTAGGTTGCGTGATTATGATGCCCGCGTTGATTTTGACTTCAATGGCTCATACACCTTTACTCGCGGTGTTATTAATTGCCGTTATTTTGTTTGGCTTCCAGGCTGCCATCAGCAATATTCAAACTATGCCGAGTGATTTTTTCTCGGGCAAAAGCGTGGGTTCTTTGGCGGGTATGAGTGGGACCTCGGCTGTACT
>CAXAVL010000243.1:0-6553 GCA_963971905.1 uncultured Cellvibrio sp. | reverse complement strand
TGAGCATTTGGCAGCACTCTGGCCAAACGCCCTGGAGCCTCGCTCTGCCTGGCGGCAAACTGCATAAATTGCCCGGCCAAGGTGATGCCAAAGCGCCTTGGCGCTTGAGCACCCAAGAGTTGGACGCCAACACAATAAGCGGGCTGAAACTGCTTGCACCCTCTGGCGGCAAGTTGGGCGGAGTTATTCTAGACCGCATGGCGCCGGGCATTACGTTGGATGCACTGGGCAACAACGGCTCAGTCGCCAATGTGATCAACCGCTGGGACTCATCCACCCTGCGCAGCCAACTGCAATGGCGCAACCCGCAATTAATCATCCTCGCCTACGGCACTAATGAAGCCTTCGGCCCGGATTTGCTGCCAGAAACCTACGAAGCCGAACTGCGCCAAGCTATTCGCTCACTGCGCGGTGCCGCGCCGGAAGCGGCGATTCTATTAATCGGCGCGCCCAGCTCGGCCAAATCCCGCCCGCCCCATATCAATGGTGGCTGCCGCGTGCCGCTACCGCCCAGTTTGATCAAGGTACAAAACAGCCAGCGGCGCATCGCCCGTCAGGAGCGCACTCTGTATTGGGATTGGGGCGCAATGATGGGCGGCAATTGCGGCGCGCAATTTTGGCTCAAACAAAAAACCCCGTTTATGCGTCCGGATTTGGTTCATATGAGTGTTGAAGGTTACGTGGCAAGTGCCGATGCACTGTATATCGCTATTTTGAATGAAATGGATAAGGCGGAAAAACGGCAGGCTGCAACTAAACGTTAATTGTTTTTTGCCAAAGGAGTAGATATGTCTAACCCCGTTATGCTCGTCACTGGTGCTAGCAGCGGCATTGGCGCCGCCACCGCACTACTCGCCGCTGAACGCGGCTATGATCTGGTCATCACCTATTTAAACAATCGCGCGCAAGCTGAAACGGTTGCACAAAAAATTATTGCCCTTGGACGCAATGCATTATGTGTACAAGCGGATGTAAGTATCGAAAGCGATGTCATTAATCTTTTCGCACAGCTCGATAAAACCTTTGGCCGCTTGGATGTACTGGTCAATAACGCTGCAATTTTGCGCCAGAAATTGTTTCGCGAAACACAGGTTGCCGAGCTGGAAAAAACTTTCGCAGTTAATGTGATCGGCAGTTTTATCTGCGCGCGCGAAGCAATTAAACGCATGAGTAAAATTGAGGGCGGAAACGGAGGTGCGATTGTAAATGTCTCGTCTATCGCATCGCGTTTTGGCGCCCCTTTTGAATATATCGACTATGCCGCAAGCAAAGGTGCAATTGACACCTTTACCATGGGGCTCGCCAAAGAATTAGTTGCCGATGGCATTCGTGTCAATTGTGTGCGCCCCGGTATTATCAATACAGATTTGCATGCAAAAGGCGGCGAACCTGAGCGCATTGAACGTATCGCACCAACAATCCCGATGCAGCGCGCGGGCGAGGCCGATGAAATTGCCAACGCAATTTTATGGCTCGCATCAGATGAAGCCTCTTATGTCACTGGCACATTGCTGGATGTGAGCGGCGGGCGTTAAGCACTAAAAATCTAATTCAAAAAAAAACGGCAGACGATTAAGTCTGCCGTTTTTGTTTCAGCCTATTTGTTTACTGCCGCAAAATATCGACAAACGGGCTGTAAACGCCGTTTTTATCGAATGCTGCAATTTGAAAAATATAGTCTCCTTCCAACCAGGGAAAGTTGTAACTGTTAGTCCATGCGTCATTAATGCTGATGTAAGTGAATTTAGCGTCACTTGTTTTTTTATAGCGAATTTCATAACCACCTAAATCAGTGACATCAAGATAATCGCCATTTTCTCGCTTGTTGGGCGCCGTCCAGCTAATGCCAACAGAACCAGCAACATGTTGAGTGTTAGATGCGGATGATGACGACGACCAACTCGATGAACTCACCGCAGGTTTTGATGAACTGGAAGAGCTGATTGCCGCAGTGGAAGATGAACTTGATGAACTGGTGGTAGCAGGCGGCACAACAACATTATTCGCCTGATCAACCGGTTCGAATTTAATCCAATTTACATTAAACCCGCCCAATAGAGCTTTCACACCAAAATAATGCTTTCCAGCAGGCAAGGTCACTATGCGTTCAACACTGGTCCATTTTTGCCAACCGCCGGTTACAGGAACAGGCACCGTATCAAAAACCGCTGAGCCGCCCGCCTCATGCAAAGTGAAACTTCCTCCTGCACTCAAACTGGCAACACGATAAGTAATTTTATAATTGGCCGTTGCAGGAATAAACACTTCAACATTTTTGTAGTCCATCCAATCACCAGTGTTGATATTGCCAGTGTTTTTTCCGCCCCCTACATCCTGTGTTGGTTCATTCCAAACACCACTCATTGCCGAATAATCTTCAGCTTGAATGGTGAGCGGCATAGGTGTTCCTATAGGCTCAATCTTAAACCAGTTAACGTTAAAGCCACCAACCTTGCCGAAGATGATGAAATAATGGTCGCCTTCAGTCATATCTACTATCGCAGACACATCCACCCAATTTTGCCAGCCTCCGGTTTTGGGCACACTCACTGTATGATGAGTGGCATTAGTGCCCACCTCATTCAGTGCCAAACTCCCGCCGCCATTTAAACTCGCAACCCGGTAAGTAATTTTGTATTTTCCGGTATAAGGTAATTTAACTTTGGTATTGGAGTAATTCATCCAATCACCAGTGTTGATATTGCCAGTGTTCTGACCGCCACCGACATCCGTCGTCGGCTCATTCCAAACACCACTCATGGTTGCATAATTTTCTGCCTGAATTACCACGGCACCCGGCGCGAGCGAATTCGCCGCACTGCTTGCAGCAGAGGATGAAACGGAAGACACAACGGAAGAGGCACTGGACGATGAAACAGTCGTGCTAAGGTTTTCGATTTTAAACCAGTTGACATTAAATCCACCGGCGGTAGCCAACAAAGTCAAGTTAGTACTACCCGCAGGCAAAGCGACCGTGCGTTCAACGTCTACCCATTTTTGCCAGCCACCAGTGACAGGTACGGATACAGTATCGATCACCGCACCAGTTCCAGATTTAAGCTGAAAGATTCCACCTGAACTTAGGCTCGCGACACGATAGGTAATTTTATAAGTACCAGAAACTGGCATCACAATACCGTTATAGGTCATCCAATCACCGGTATTGATGTTGCCAGTGTTTTGCCCTCCGCCGACATCTTGTGTTGGCTCGTTCCAAACACCACTCATCGTTGAGTAATTTTCCGCTTCCACAACAATGGCGGGATACGAAGCTGCACTAGAGGTAGTACTAGAAGCTGCGCTTGATGATGAAGCAGCAACACTTAGATTTTCAATTCTGAACCAGTTGACGTTAAATCCACCTGCAGTAGCCAACAAGGTCAGGTTATTACTGCCGGCTGACAAAGTAACCGTGCGTTCAACGTCTACCCATTTTTGCCAGCCACCGGTGACAGGTACGGATACAGTATCGATCACCGCACCCGCTCCAGATTTAAGCTGGAAGGTTCCGCCCGCGCTAAGGCTCGCAACCCGATAAATAATTTTATACGTGCCGGTTACTGGTATTTGGATGTTGTTATAGGTCATCCAATCGCCCGTATTGATGTTGCCAGTGTTTTGTCCACCACCAACATCTTGTGTCGGCTCGTTCCAAACACCACTCATAGCTGAATAATTTTCGGCCTCCACTGTAATAGGCGCTGGGCGAACAACGTTCGCTGCCGCACTGGGGCTAAAAATCATAAACGGAGCGCAAAGCGCCATAGCGATAGAAGCATTGCGCAAGCGCTGCTGCCAATTTAAGCCGCGCTTTAATTGCAGCTCATCGATGAAACCCAGCTCAATTAATATTTCACCAATGGGAGTAACAACGGCGGAAGGGTCAGATGGGTCGAGTAATCGCTTGCGGCGCGACTGCTCTTTTATAGCGTGTTCAAGCTGTACCTTTGTGATCAGTCCCTTACTGACGAGAATGTCACCTAAGCGCGTGAGTTCTTTTTTTTTGAAAAACATAACCCCTCCAAAACTACAACAGCATGATTCTGTCGAGCCGTTTGATAAAAAATCCTGAAAAATAACCTGAGACTGAACCCGCTTTTTTAGTGTAGAAGATGAACCAGAATTTGTGATCTATTACGCAGGAAGTTCATTGCAATCTTTTCGCATATGAGTGAGGGCGGATATACACATTTAAAAATGCATACATCTTTTATGGATAAAAAACCTTGCTGATTATTCAGTTTTTTGACCGTTTTTCGGCGCAAAACAAGGGATATTCATCATAAAAGGTAAAGTTTGTTCGCAGTATGCTGGCGAACTGCTACCTTTCATAAGCGAATGTTTACGCAGGTATCATTGTGACTACTGCATAAATCAATATCGATTACATCTGCGCCCCTCCTCTAAAGGCGGTTGCGTTAATTGATGCAAATGATTGAATTGCCATCTCTTTGTTTAAATAACAGGTCATCCACTATGAACAATAAAACACAGCTTCGGTCGCTGGTGTCCGGCGCCGTTTTACTCTCACTGCTTGCGGGGTGTGACGCGCAAAAAACTGAAGTGCCGCCAGCCGTCACTGCGTCACCCGAGACAACGAGCAGCGCCACCCAAGTGGAGTGGCCTGCCATTAGCAGTGCTGTCAAAAAAGATCCGGCGGTTGAAGCGCGGATCGATACACTCATAGCCCAAATGACACTGGAAGAAAAAATCGGCCAGCTAATCCAACCAGAGATAAAGGATCTAACCCCGGAAGATGTTAAGCAATATCACGTCGGCTCTGTATTAAATGGCGGCGGCAGCACTCCCGGCGGCAATAAATACGCACCACTGCAGGATTGGATAACCATGGCGGACAGTTTTTATAACGCCTCAGTAGACAAATCCAATGGCCGTATTGGTATCCCGATTATGTGGGGCACAGACGCGGTACACGGTTTGGGCAACGTTGTTGGAGCCACCCTTTTTCCCCATAACATCGCGCTGGGCGCAACCAATAACCCAGAGCTCCTGAAAGAAATCGGCCGAGTCACTGCCGTTGAGATTGCTGTTACCGGTCTGGATTGGGATTTCTCCCCCACCGTTGCGGTTGCGCGCGATGACCGTTGGGGCCGCGCTTATGAAAGCTGGTCAGAAGACCCTCAAATCGTCGGCGCTTTCGCCGGAGAGATGGTAGAAGGCCTGCAAGGTAAGGGTGGTTCAGAAGCCTTTTTATCTAACGACCATGTCATCGCCACTGCCAAACATTTTATTGGCGATGGCGGCACGCTCAATGGTGTCGATCGCGGCCCAACCCAAGGCGATGAAAAACATCTGCGCGATATCCACGGCGCCGGTTATTTCAGCGCTTTGGAATCCGGTGTGCAGGCGGTCATGGCCTCTTTCACCAGCTGGGACGGCACCCGCATGCACGGCCACAAATATTTACTTACCGATGTGCTTAAAGGCCAAATGGGTTTTGATGGTTTAGTTGTTGGGGATTGGAGCGGTCACAGCTTTATTCCCGGTTGCACTGCGGTGGATTGCCCTGAATCACTTATGGCCGGTTTGGATATTTACATGGTGCCCGAATCCAACTGGAAAGATTTGTACAACAACTTGTTAGCGCAGGCTAAATCCGGCGAAGTTACTGCTGAGCGTTTGGATGATGCGGTGCGCAGAATTTTGCGCGTAAAAATTCGTGCAGGCTTATTTGAAAAAGGCGCACCCTCGACTCGCCCACTCGCAGGCAAAAAAGAATTGTTGGGCGCACCGGAGCATCGCGCGGTCGCACGCCAAGCCGTGCGTGAATCGCTGGTATTGCTGAAAAATAAAAACAATTTACTGCCGCTGGCGCGCAACCAAAAAGTTCTGGTTGCAGGCGATGGCGCCGACAACATTGGCAAACAAGCAGGCGGCTGGTCAGTCACTTGGCAGGGCACTGGCAATGTGAATTCCGATTTCCCCGGCGGAACCTCTATTTATGCAGGTATCAATGAAGTGGTGAGCGCAGCAGGTGGTAAAGCCACACTCAGCGTTGATGGTTCATTCACTGAAAAGCCCGATGTCGCCATCGTTGTCTTCGGTGAAGATCCCTACGCGGAAATGCAAGGCGATGTCGGCATGCTCGCCTACAAACCTCGCAACCCAAGCGATTTGGAATTGCTGAAAAAATTGCGCGCGCAAAATATTCCGGTGGTGGCTTTATTTATCACTGGTCGCCCACTTTGGGTGAATCGCGAACTCAATGCCTCTGACGCGTTTGTTGCTATTTGGCAGCCAGGCACTGAAGGTGGTGGTGTAGCCGACGTGATTTTCAAAAATGCGGCGGGTGAAATTAATTACGATATGAAAGGCCGCTTGAGTTTCTCTTGGCCGAAACATCCTGACCAAACGCCACTGAATCGCGGCGACAAAAATTACGACCCACTCTTTGCCTATGGCTTCGGTTTAAGTTACGCCGATAAAGATACGCTCGCCGACAATTTGCCGGAAGACGGATTAAAAGCCGCTGAAGCATTAGACGTATTGGAAATTTTCAACCGCCGCCCAATCGATCCATGGCAATTGGAAA
>CAXAVL010000242.1:0-6586 GCA_963971905.1 uncultured Cellvibrio sp. | reverse complement strand
GATCCGGCAGATAACGTGACATATTGAGAAAGCCGTGCACGTTTACAATCGGCACCGCAATCAGCGTGCCGCGAATTCGGTTCAGCATAGGCAAACGCAACAAACGGCGGATAATTTCAACGCCGTTAATTTCGTCACCGTGCACCGCGGCACTGACGAACAGCACCGGACCCGGTTTTTTGCCCCGGATCACCTCTACCGGCATGGTCACGGTAGTATGGGTGTACAACTCGGTGATCGGTAATTCTATGGCCCGGCGCTCACCACGACCAACAGCAACTCCTCCAATGGTCAGAGCATCCAAGTGTCAGCCCCCACGCGTGCGGGTCCGGCCTGGACGCGCATTTTTTTCAATACATTGAACGATCATACCGGCGACATCTTTCGTCGTAGCCTTTTCAATCCCTTCAAGCCCGGGCGAAGAGTTCACTTCCATAATCAGCGGCCCCCGCGATGAACGAAGCAAATCCACACCGGCCACATTGAGCCCCATCACTTTGGCCGCTTTGATCGCGGTGGCACGTTCCTCGGGACTTAAACGAACCAAACTCGCTGATCCACCCCGATGCAAATTGGATCGAAACTCTCCCTCTTTTGCCTGTCGCTTCATGGCAGCCACGACTTTATCGCCAACCACCAGACAACGAATATCTGCACCGCCGGCTTCCTTAATAAATTCCTGCACCAAAAATTCGGCGCGCAACTCACGGAAAGCTTCAATCACACTCTCTGCTGCTTTTTGAGTTTCAGCAAGCACTATGCCGCGTCCTTGAGTGCCCTCACATAGCTTGAGCACCAGCGGTGTACCACCCACTAACTTGATCAGCTCTTTGGCGTCGTGCACGTTGTAGGCGAAGCTGGTTTTGGGCAAGCCAATCCCCTTGCGCGACAGCAACTGCAGTGCACGCAACTTATCCCGCGAACGACCCAACGCGATGGATTCAGTGAGGCAGTAAACGCCCATCATCTCAAACTGGCGAATGACCGCTAAACCATAATGTGTTACAGACGCGCCGATACGCGGGATCACCGCATCAAAATCTTCCAGCTGTTCACCCATATACCAGATGGCTGGGCTATCGGAAGCGATATCGATGTAGCACTTGAGGATATCAATGACACGCACCTCGTGGCCGCGTTTGGTGCAGGCCTCGACCAGTCGACAGGTGGAATAGAGGCGACGATTGCGCGACAAAATTGCGATTTTCATAAGAAACCTGAGTTAGAAAAAAGAAAGGTGGTTGATCGCTAAAGCGATGCCATCGCCGGGTGGTTTTTATTGCCACCCATTAAAAAAGATTTGCTGCTGTCTACCCAAAAACCCTGCTTCAAAGCGCTGCGCCCGAGCAACATGCGGAAGCGCATATTCTCCCGATCTGTAAGGGTGACCTCAATAGACATACTGATTCCGTTGATAAGCAAGCAGGTTTCGATCACCACCCGCTCCTCGCTGTGCCCGCCGGAATCGGTCACCTTGCGAATATCCTTCACCGGTGCCTCGCACTCAATGCAGGTGAGGCTATCTTGCTGCGATGGGTGCAGGCCAAACCTCACCCAAGGCTTGCCATCCTTATCAAACGGGGTAACGTAATACGCATGTAACGCACTGGTGCGTGCGCCTGTATCGACCTTGACCTTAATGGCCGGGATACCTAATTCCGGTAGCCCTACCCACTCACGCCAGCCAATTACCTCAGGTTGTTTTTTTGTCACTGCCAGAAGCCCTCTGTTGTCGGACCATTGAAATTACCGGATTAATTGAATAGACACGCAAACCTAAAACAACAGGCGCGCTTTGTACCCCAGTTAAGGCTCAAGGTACAAAGGAAAAATTTAATATCGCCAAGCGATTTTTCTTTCGTTTTTTTATAGGCTATGGTAAATAGCGCGGGTCAAATTTCCCCGCTAGGGGAGCCGACGCCACCCCCTCTCTCTGTCAATGTTGGAGTAGTCTTATGTCAGTTGATGTAGAGTCACCAGATACTGATCTGATGAGTGATGGTAGCACCGAAACCGATGATGATGAGGCAACGCCAAAACTCACCGGCAAAGAAGCTAGCCAGCACACTCTGGAAATGCGCCGCAAAATCGAAGATCGTTTGGAGCGTCGCCGCATTAAGGATCAACTGGGTTACGACGATCTTTCCGATCTGGAGTTTTAATCCAAAAATCGTACCCGGCGTATCTCTGGTATTCGGTTAACACCCATAACGGTACCCCCAGCCGCCAGTTTACTGGCGGCTGGTTTTTGTCGGCTCCACTCCCATTTCACACATTTACCCTTGCCTGCTTCTGCCGCTATTGCCGTCTAAATCATTAACTTCTATGATCGGCTTATAGTCACTTGTATACTACCGAATGAATTTAACCTTTCAGCAATCTCTCCAGGGCGGGTTTGATTGACATTAAACGCATGAATCGCATTTCCAATCACAGCGAAGATAAGAATAGTTGATGGATGCACATATGCATCTGCCGCTGGAGCCCGGACCCTATGTCTCACTCGTCCCCACACCGCTTATATTTTGAAATCATTCTTGGTCTACTCGTCATCTTTACTATTTTTGCGATTGCCGGCGAGCAGCAAATTCTTGAACGGCGCCTGGTGATTGATAACAACAGTGGTATGGCGCTTAACCTGTACGACGATAGAGAAAACGGCGGCCAATCCAGCATCCACCTCGACGATGCAAAAAATATGCAATGGCACTGCATCTTGCGCGATGGTTTCGCCTATCCCCTATGTGGTTTCGAGGTATTGTTTGATAAGGAGCGCACTCGCGGCGTAGACCTGCGTCACTACGAAAAAATTCGTCTGCGTCTGGACTATCAAGGGCCCAGCCAAACCGTGCGCATCTCACTGCGCAATTTTGACCCGCGCTACAGCAAAAAAGAAATTTTGCAGAGCACCAAATACAATCAAATCGAATTCAATGTAGGGCTGCTGAATGGCGTTGCCGAGTTTTCGCTAAAAGATTTTTTTGTCGCCAACTGGTGGGTATTGGAAAACAAAATTCCACCGCAATTAAGCCATCCACAATTCGACAACATCACTATTTTTGAAGTGCAAAGCGGCTCAGGCAAACCCTTGGGCAAACACCAATTCCAGTTGCACAAAGTGGAATTTATCGGCCAAGCACTGAGCACTGCCGATTGGTATCTCGCCATTATGGTGGTTTGGCTCGGCATTATTTTATCTTTTTTGGGTTATCGCATTATTAAATTGAAAGATGAGGTAGTCATCCAACGCAAGCGTGAATCCGAACTGCTCGATATCAATGCGCTGCTCGATACACGCAGTAAAGCATTGGAAATACAAGCAAAAACCGACCCACTCACCGGCGCCTTTAATCGCCTCGGACTCGAAGAAGCCATCAGCCTAGGCCTGCAAGAATGGCACAAATACCGTAAACCGCTATCGCTGGTAATGATCGATATAGATCACTTCAAACAAGTCAATGATCAGCACGGCCACGATATCGGCGATTTGGTATTAAGCCATCTATCCACGATTGTGCAACAACATACACGCTCGCAAGATTTGTTTGCCCGCTGGGGCGGAGAAGAATTTGTATTGGTCTGCCGCGATACCGATATTGAGCGCGCCTACGCCATTGCTGAAAAATTACGTGAACTGATTGCCAGCCAAACACTGGCTAAAAACATTCACATTACCGCCAGCTTCGGCATAGCCACTTTAAAACCCCATGGCAATATAGAGCAGTTGTTTAAAGCTGCAGACACGGCGCTGTATGATGCTAAATCATCAGGGCGCAACCGTGTCGTCATCGCCGCTTAAATTACTATGCAACAATGCAATTACTGCAATCTGATGTTATCCAAATAAAAATCACGCGTTTGCGGCAAGCTAACCGCAAAAATAGTAATACCGCTAATTTGATGCATGAGCATAACCCGATTGTGCGGCGCTGTGCGAACCTCATTCAAATCGATGCGCACCTGATTCCAACCCGGTCGCAAGAGAATGCGCCGATTAAATCGGTCATTAAAATTATTGTCTCCGCGATCGTGCTGAAAGTCAGCAATTTTCACCACTAATTCCAGTGGTTCAATATCTGGATTATAAAAATCCATTAACAGGCCCGCATAAGCACTCCAATCGCCATATGTGCCCAATAAACTCACACCTGAATAGGGCTCGGTTGCCAAGGCAATATGTGCGGATGAAACGCCATGGGTGTGCAATTGTTGCGTCGGTTGAATTTTTACCCCCGCGTTATTTGCCTGCAGTTGCTGTAATTCATAGCGCGACTCAAAACTATTTAGCAGCGGGAACTGATTGCGCATAACAACCTCAGCAAGCGCCGACTCAATTACCAGCCAAGCAGCCGGCGCGATCAATAACCCACTGAGAAAGCGCAAACGCCAAATCATAGGGGACGGCTTTTGCCCCCAAAACAACCCCAACCACACACCAAATACATTGTGTAAAACATCATCCACACTGGCATTGCGCCCCACAAAAAACTGCACAAATTCAATAAGGCAACCTACCGCTATTGCAATAAAAGTGACCCGCAACCACCGCTGCCAACCCACTATTGGTTTAAACGACTGAACCAATAACAACAGCAGTGAAAAGAAAATAATATGCCCAAAATTCCATGCATTTTTTAACAACACCGACGAAGATGCATCTGGGCCGCCCACAAAAAAGAACGGCACAAGCACCAAAACACATAATCCGGATAACCAAGCAGGCAAACTCACTTTCAAGACAGACTCCACTAGCAGTCAACAATCACAAACGAACAATTAATTACAAAAGGCTGGCGCCTGGTTTGGCAATCTGCAATGACTAAACATCAGTAAGGTTTAGTATAAAGCCTGCACTCGCTGCTAAAGCGGTGCGTAAAGGCATTATTTTTCCATTAGATTTTCCAATCACAGTTCAATCTAATAACAGGACTTACATTATGAGCACTATAATTTCGTTTCTGAGTCACGCAATAACTCGCAGCGCAGGGTTCATAGCACTCTGCGCCAGTTTTAGTTTGGCAACCCAAGCGCAAACAATTATTAGCCCGGAACCAATCGGTACAACCTATAGTGTTAAAGCCGACTACCGAAAATGTGCATTTCCTATGTGCGGTGGCTGGTTTCTAACACCGGTAAATCAGTATTCAATACAACTGCAAACAGAAGATGAGGCTTATCAAAGCTCTGCGTTATTGCCTAACACTATTTACGTTGCTTACATCAATTACAAACGCTTGGGTTTAACTGAAAAACAAATTGCTGAATTAAATAGCGCCATTCATAGCGAACAAGTGCTTTTGCGCGGCAAAGTTATTAACTCACCTGTATCCAGCAGAGTGATTGCGCGCAGCAAAACCCTCGCAGCCAATGGAGCTTGGGTTGGCGCCAATAAAAACACAGCGATCGGCCCATACCTAAAGGTATCGAGCACTGGAATAATGTGTATTACCACTCCCTGCCCATACTTTAACGCAGCATTAATTAATAGTGATTACAGCAGCGAATTCCATGATTTATCACTGGAAAAAGCCGCACTCGATCGCGAACAAGAGGCGCAAGCATGGCAGGCGATATCAACCGAAGGCTTGGTGATAACCGGCACCACTTATGAAACCACTGGCTTTGATGAAACCGGCGCTGAGCCAGGCAAGGGTATAGGCATAGCGGCCACTAAAGTATTTTTTGCATTCCCCGCCAAAAAATAATGGCTAAAAATAAAAATTCCCGGCCAGCAACCGGGAATTTTTTAGACAAAACAGAAATAGAATGTAAAACAAAAATCAGTACTGCGAATACCCCATGCCATTAAATTGTTTAGCGAGATTGGTGGCGTAATTGTCGGTCATGCCACTGATGTAATCGATCACTGCCATCAAGGCGAGGTATTTATAATTTTCACCGCGCCTACTCACATCCGGGTGAAAATTGTTTTCGCCAATTAACGCCATCACACGATTATCTTTGTAGGTCATTTGCGATGTATCGCCGAGGGAGGCATAGACTGCAGAGCAAATGGTGTTGAGCAAGGTTCCAATCACAGTGTAAGCGCCAATCTCTAATTCAACGCGACGCGAGTGATTAAAGATTTTTCGCTTGGCCAAATCTTTGGCTGCCTGCACCGCATTTTTTACCACGGGGTCACACAGTGAGATCAAATCGCCCTGTACTTCACCGCGCAAGAATGCATCCTGATGCTGGATAAATGCCGCCGTGCCCGCATTGATAAATGCATCGATTACTTTACCGCGCACCAACGCCGGTTTGCGACCATCGTTTACTTTTTTCAGCAAACGTTCCAGCTCGGGCAGCTGCGCGGAATCGGCAATGACCGGATGCAGCAATTCGTAAATCTCACTCCAGTTGAGAATGCCCATTTCCAAACCGTCTTCGAGATCGATAATGCCGTAACAAAAATCGTCCGCTGCCTCCATTAAATACACTAGCGGATGGCGGCAATACCAGTCGGGACCTAATTCGATCAAACCGGTTTTTTGTGCGATCTCGTGCACATACGCCAGCTCAGTTTGAAAAATACCGTACTTGTTATCTTTTGGACGCTGGCCGAGCACGGTGGGTGATGAAGTCC
>CAXAVL010000241.1:0-6593 GCA_963971905.1 uncultured Cellvibrio sp. | reverse complement strand
CAAGAAATTGGTAGAAAAAGAGCGTCCTGAAGTTTGGGATATTCTCGACGAAGTAATCCGCGAACATCCGGTGCTATTGAACCGCGCACCAACTCTTCACCGTCTCGGTATTCAGGCGTTTGAGCCCGTGCTGATTGAAGGTAAAGCAATCCAGTTGCACCCGCTTGTGTGTTCTGCGTACAACGCGGACTTCGATGGCGACCAGATGGCAGTTCACGTTCCACTGACTATTGAAGCTCAGTTGGAGGCGCGTGCATTGATGATGTCTACCAACAACATCCTGTCGCCAGCGTCAGGTGAGCCAATTATCGTTCCGTCGCAAGACGTGGTATTGGGCCTGTATTGGATGACTCGTGACCGTGTAAACGCAAAAGGCGAGAACATGGTGTTTGCGGATACTGCGGAAGTGTCCCGTGCGTACTATTCCAAACAAGTTGATCTGCAGGCGCGCATTAAGGTGCGTTTGAGTGAAACGCTGATTGGCGAAGAAGGCGAAAAAACCACTACGGTTAAATTGGTTAGCACTACTGTTGGCCGTGTATTGCTGTGGGAAATCTGCCCACCCGGTATGCCGTTGGAAATGATTAACCGCCCAATGGTTAAGAAAGCGATTTCTGCCGCTATCAATTACTGCTACCGCGTAGTGGGATTGAAGGCGACTGTTATCTTCGCTGACCGTTTGATGTATATGGGTTATGACTTCTCTACCAAGTCGGGTTCATCGATTGGTGTTAACGACTTTACTATCCCTGCAGCAAAAGCAGAGATTATTGGCCGCGCTGATGCGGAAGTAAAAGAAATCGAAACCCAATACGCTTCAGGTCTGGTAACTCAGGGCGAGAAATACAACAAGGTTATCGATATTTGGTCGCGCGCTAACGATTTGGTTGCCAAATCGATGATGGAAGGTATTTCCAAAGAAGCCGTTATCAACCGCGATGGGGTTGAAGAACTGCAGCCATCATTTAACTCCGTATTTATGTACGCTGACTCAGGTGCGCGGGGCTCGCCCGCGCAGATTCGTCAGTTGGCCGGTATGCGTGGTTTGATGGCGCGTCCAGACGGTTCGATCATCGAAACGCCAATTAAGGCGAACTTCCGTGAAGGCTTGAACGTACTTCAGTACTTTATTTCTACCCACGGTGCGCGTAAAGGTTTGGCGGATACCGCGTTGAAAACCGCTAACTCCGGTTATTTGACTCGTCGCTTGGTTGATGTTGCGCAAGATTTGGTGGTTACTGCAATCGATTGTGGTACTGACGAAGGTTTGACCATGTCGCCAGTTATCGAAGGTGGCGATGTAATCGAATCATTGGGTGATCGTATCCTCGGTCGTATTATCGCTCGCGACGTAATCCGTCCCGGCACTGATGAAATCTTGGTTCCTGCCGGCACCATGATTGACGAAGCATGGGTAGAGCGCGTTGAAGCCATGGGTATCGACGAAGTATTGGTGCGCTCACCAATTACCTGTGAAGCGCGCAGCGGTATCTGCTCTATGTGTTACGGCCGTGACCTCGCACGCGGTCACCGTGTAAACGTGGGTGAAGCGGTTGGTGTTATTGCGGCTCAATCAATCGGTGAGCCGGGAACCCAGCTGACCATGCGTACCTTCCACATTGGTGGTGCGGCATCGCGAGCGTCTGCAGCGGATAGCGTACAAGTTAAGCAAGAAGGTACTGTGCGCCTGTTGAACGTGAAGGTTGTAAGCAACCCAGCGGGCAACTTGGTAGCGGTTTCTCGTTCAGGTGAATTGGCGATTGCCGATGGCAGCGGTCGTGAGCGTGAGCGTTACAAGATTCCTTACGGTGCATTGATCACTGTTAAAGATGGTGAAGCTGTTAAAGGCGGTCAGATTATTGCTAAATGGGATCCGCATACTCACCCGATCGTATCGGAAGTAGCAGGTACTGTTGCCTTCTCAGGCATGGAAGACGGTCTCTCTATCCGTCGCCAGACGGACGAACTGACCGGATTGAGCTCTATCGAAGTACTTGATCCTGCCGAGCGTCCATCTGCCGGTAAAGATCTGCGCCCTGCAGTAACCTTGGTAGATGCCAAAGGCAAAGAACTGTTCCTTGCGAACACCAATGTGCCAGCGCACTACATGTTGCCGCCAAAAGCGATTTTGAGCATCAACAATCACGACATTATCAACGTGGGTGACATTATTGCGCGTATCCCACAAGAAGGCTCCAAAACCCGTGACATCACCGGTGGTCTGCCGCGTGTTGCCGACTTGTTTGAAGCTCGTCGTCCAAAAGAGCCGTCTATTTTGGCGGAAATCTCCGGTACTGTGAGTTTTGGTAAAGAAACGAAAGGCAAGCGTCGTTTGATTATTACTCCTGTCGATGGTCAATTGTTGCCTGATGGCTCAACCCATTACGAAGTGTTGATTCCTAAGCATCGCCAGCTGACAGTGTTTGAAGGTGAGATGGTTGCCAAGGGCGAAGTTGTATCTGACGGCCCAAGTAATCCACACGACATTTTGCGTTTGCAGGGTGTTGAGGCGTTGGCGCGTTACATTACCAATGAGATCCAAGACGTTTATCGTCTACAAGGCGTGAAGATTAACGATAAGCACATCGAAACTATCGTTCGTCAAATGCTGCGTAAGGTTGAAATCAGCACCATGGGTGACTCTACTTTCGTTAAAGGCGAGCAAGTCGAGTACAACCACGTACTGGAAGAAAACGAAAAATTGCGTGCAGAAGCACGTCAGCCTGCGAACTATGAGCGCCAGTTGCTAGGTATTACCAAGGCGTCTTTGGCTACCGAATCGTTCATTTCCGCAGCATCGTTCCAGGAAACTACTCGCGTATTGACCGAGGCGGCAGTAACCGGCAAGAAAGATGCTCTGCGCGGCTTGAAAGAGAACGTAGTGGTGGGTCGTTTGATTCCAGCTGGTACCGGTTTGGCATATCACTCGGATCGCAAGCGTCGTCGTGAAGCTAACCTCAGCAACAGCAATGATGCGGGTGTGAGTCCAGAAGATGTTGAAGCAGCATTAACTGAGGCGTTGAAATCAAGCATTGGCTAATGCTTGATTAATTGCCGAGGTGATGAGAGCAAACGCTCTCGCGGTAAACCCGAAGCAAGGCTGGCGATCCCAGCCTTGCTTTTTTATCGGACAATTGTCCATTAAATAGGCGGGCTTTACCTTGACGGTGGTGGGGTGCATCTTTACAATGCGCCACCCACTTTTTCCGAAGTGGGAAGCAGGGCTATTTTTTTCAGTAGACCGCTTTCTTAAACCTGCCTTCAATAGTGAAGGCGTATTATCTGTGGAGTTTGTTTTCATGCCAACGATCAATCAATTGATTCGTAAGCCGAGAAAACCCATCGTAGACAAGAGCGACGTTCCAGCTCTGCAAGGCAATCCGCAAAGACGCGGTGTTTGCACTCGCGTTTATACGACTACACCTAAAAAGCCAAACTCAGCATTGCGTAAAGTATGCCGTGTTCGTTTGACCAATGGTTTTGAAGTGTCTTCCTATATCGGCGGTGAAGGCCATAACTTGCAGGAGCACAGCGTGGTGCTGATCCGTGGCGGTCGTGTTAAAGACTTGCCAGGTGTTCGTTACCATACTGTACGCGGTTCACTGGATACTTCTGGTGTTGCCAAGCGTAGACAGGGTCGTTCCAAATACGGTGCTAAACGTCCTAAGTAATAGAGTTGGCGGATTTATCCGCCGCTTATGCTTTGCGTTTAATGTTTTCGGTGTACAACCGAGTAAGGCCAAGCAAGTTTGTGGCAATTGGGCTCCAAATGTTGTCTTGGAAATTTCCTGAAGAGAGGCTATTAAAATGCCAAGAAGACGAGTCGTCGCCAAACGCGACACGCTGCCGGATCCAAAATTCGGTAACGTGACTCTGGCAAAGTTTATGAACCACGTAATGATTAGTGGTAAGAAGTCGGTAGCAGAGCGCATTATTTATGGCGCTATGGATATCGTTAAAACCAAATTGAATCGTGATCCTTTGGAAGTGTTTACTGAGGCTCTCGAGAACATCGCTCCACTGGTTGAGGTTAAATCTCGCCGTGTGGGTGGTGCAACCTATCAAGTTCCTGTCGAAGTACGTGCATCGCGTCGTACTGCGCTGGCAATGCGTTGGTTGGTGGATTACTCGCGTAAGCGTGGTGAGAAATCAATGCCTGCGCGTTTGGCTGGTGAGCTGATGGATGCTGCACAAGGCAAAGGCGCTGCGGTTAAGAAGCGTGAAGACGTACACCGCATGGCTGAAGCGAACAAGGCGTTCTCGCACTTCCGTTTCTAATGGAAGTTTGCTCCAAAACGCCTATGTGAGATTAAGGGCAGCAATCGCTGCCCTTTCTTTAGTAGCGAATTTGTAATCGGGGAATACCTCTGTGGCACGTAAAACACCTATCGCACGCTATCGCAATATCGGCATCTGCGCACACGTAGATGCGGGTAAAACGACGACGACCGAACGTGTGTTGTTTTATACCGGACTGTCTCACAAGATTGGTGAGGTGCATGATGGTGCTGCAACGACCGACTGGATGGTGCAGGAGCAGGAGCGTGGTATCACCATTACCTCTGCTGCTGTTACGACCTTCTGGAAGGGCATGGGTGGCCAGTTTGATGAGCATCGCATCAACGTAATTGATACTCCTGGACATGTTGATTTCACTATCGAAGTAGAGCGCTCTTTGCGTGTGCTCGATGGTGCGGTTGTTGTTCTGTGCGGATCTTCGGGTGTGCAGCCGCAAACCGAAACCGTATGGCGCCAAGCGAATAAGTACGAAGTTCCTCGTATCGTATTTGTTAACAAAATGGATCGTACCGGCGCTAGCTATATGCGAGTTGTTGAGCAGCTGAGAACCCGATTGGGGGCAAATGCTGTTCCGCTGCAGATGACTATCGGCGCTGAAGATGAATTCAGGGGTGTTGTTGATCTGGTTAAGATGCGTGCCATCATCTGGAACGAAGAAGACCAGGGTATGACCTTTAAGTACGAGCCGATCCCTGCGGATTTGCTTGCGACTTGCGAAAAAATGCGTGAATTCCTGATTGAGTCGGCGGCCGAATCCAGTGAAGAGTTGATGGAAAAGTATTTGGGCGGCGAAGAGCTGACTGAAGAAGAAATCAAGTCTGGGATTCGTGCGCGCACATTGGCCAATGAAATAGTTCCGGTAATTGGTGGTTCGGCGTTTAAGAATAAGGGTGTCCAGGCAATGCTGGATGCTGTAATTGATTATCTGCCGGCGCCCACCGAAGTTAAGGCGATTGAGGGTGTGCTAGAGGATGGTGAGACAGTCGCTACGCGTAAAGCGAGTGATGATGAGCCGTTCTCTGCATTGGCATTTAAAATTGCTACCGATCCATTTGTTGGCACGCTAACTTTTTTCCGTGTTTATTCCGGCACGCTGGAATCTGGCGATACCGTATTGAACTCGGTGAAGGGGAAAAAAGAGCGTGTTGGTCGTATGGTGCAAATGCATGCGAATCAGCGTCAGGAAATTAAAGAAGTTTTAGCGGGTGATATTGCTGCGGGTATCGGCTTTAAAGATTGCACTACCGGCGATACGCTGTGCGCTCTGGATAGCGTCATCATCCTGGAGCGTATGGACTTTCCAGAGCCGGTAATCCATGTGGCGGTTGAGCCTAAAACCAAGGTTGATCAGGAAAAGATGGGCGTTGCGCTGAGCAAATTGGCTCAGGAGGATCCTTCTTTCCGGGTTCGTACCGATGAAGAAACCGGCCAAACCATTATTGGTGGTATGGGCGAGTTGCATCTCGATATCATTGTTGATCGTATGCGGCGCGAATTTGGTGTCGAGGCTAATATTGGTAAGCCGCAGGTGGCCTATCGTGAAGCTATTCGCAATACCTGTGAGATCGAAGGCAAATTCGTGCGTCAGTCGGGCGGCCGTGGTCAGTTTGGTCACTGCTGGATACGCTTTTCTCCCGGTGCGGATGAGGGTGCTGAAGGTTTAGAGTTTGTAAATGAGGTCGTGGGTGGTGTGGTTCCCAAAGAATTCATTCCTGCGATTCAAAAAGGCATTGCCGAACAAATGCAGAACGGAGTTCTGGCGGGCTATCCATTGCTTGGGTTAAAGGCTGTTGTGTTTGATGGCTCTTACCATGATGTGGATTCGTCGGAAATGGCGTTTAAGATTGCTGCATCTATGGCGACCAAGAAGTTGGCTCAAAAAGGTGGTGCGGTATTGCTTGAGCCGATCATGAAGGTTGAGGTGGTCACTCCGGAAGCAAACATGGGCGATGTGGTTGGTGACTTAAATCGTCGTCGCGGCTTGATTCTGGGTATGGATGAGGGCCCGATGGGTAAGGTGATCGACGCTGAGGTTCCGTTGTCGGAAATGTTTGGTTACGCGACTGCTTTGCGCTCAGCAACTCAGGGGCGTGCAACCTACACCATGGAATTTTTGAAGTACCAAGAGGCCTCGCGCAATGTTGCTGAAGAAGTGATTGCAAAAGGCGGAATGCAAAGAGACGAAGAATAGTTTCGATATTTCATCTTTATATAGAGGAATTGAAAAGTGGCTAAAGAGAAGTTTGAACGTAACAAGCCCCACGTCAACGTGGGCACCATTGGTCACGTTGACC
>CAXAVL010000240.1:0-6616 GCA_963971905.1 uncultured Cellvibrio sp. | reverse complement strand
TGGAACCAAGCCAAACAGCACGGCGGTTTGCAATTGCGCCAAATACCCCAGTGACAAGGTCATCGCAATCAAAATCCATACATAGGCGGTATAGAGCGCAAGGAATAACAAACCTTCAATGCGGTTGAGCGACGCACCAATAAAAAATAACGGTAAACACAGCGCCGCTACACCGAGCATCACTGGAATATCGAAGCTCGCCAGTTGTTCACCAGCCAATAAGGGGGTGGGCGACACTACGCCAGAAATACCCAATACACAGAGGATGTTAAAAATATTGCTGCCCACTACGTTGCCTACAGCAATATCGCGCTGGCCTTTCATAGTGGCCACTACCGATGTCACTAGCTCAGGCAACGAAGTGCCCACTGCAACAATGCTTAAACCTATAACGGCTTCATTGATACCCCACGCGGTCGCTAGCTCTACCGCACTTTGTACCAGCCAGCGCGCGCCCATTACCAAGAGCACCAATCCAACTACAACCAGAAGTATGTTTTGCCACATGGGAACGTTGGTTTTAAGCATTTCTTCTACTTCTTCATCCACTACATCAACACCCTTTTTCTTGCCCTGATAAAACAGGAAAAAGGTGTAGCCAAACAGGCCTGCCGCCAGAATGCCTGCTTCGACGCGGCTGATGCTGCCGTCATAAGCCATAAATACCGCCAGCGCCGATAAGGCCACCATAATCGGCACGTCTTGACGAATCAGCTGACGGGAAATTAACAGCGGCGATATAACCGCAGAAAGGCCGAGAATAAAGAGGATGTTCATAATGTTGCTGCCCACCACATTGGCGATGGCCAATTCAGCTTGCCCAGAGTAAGCAGCCTTCACGCTCACCGCCAATTCCGGCGCACTGGTGCCAAACGCCACTACCGTGAGACCAACCACCAATGCCGGTACACCAAAATTAGATGCGAGGCGCGCAGCCCCTTTGACCAATACATCGGCACCAATTACTAACAGCACTAAACCAACCACTAACAACAACCAGGTCATGGGTAACTCCAGGGTGAAAAATTTTGCCCAGCTTATAGAGATCACCCATAAAATCAAATCCCAATTGATAAATCTTATCGTTCAAAAAAAACGGAGCCAACTGACGCTGACTCCGGTTTTAGTGTTGATGAGCAAGAGGAAATTAATTACCCCACAGATCCTTCAACAAGGTGGTTTTACGCGCATCAAAATTCAGCCAGGTTCCCCAGCCAGAGGGATTGCTGTCTGGATCGTGAGAATGCAAATACCATCCACCGGTATCACCTGATTCTGGATTGATTGACCAATAACAGGCCTGGATCTTTTTCTCTTTCATATAGCTGACAAACGCCTGCTGCCACTGCTGGTCAACATTGGTGGTGATGTGGCTCCAGCGACTGCGATCAGCGACTGAACCTTTTGCCGGCCAATCCATATTGCCGCCAAATTCGCCCACTACCATTGCAAAACCCTGATCGCGTAGATAACCAAAGTGCTCATCCCAACCCACGCTCAGCTTGGCTTTGTTAATCACGATATTGCAGTCAGAGTTACCCGCTTCATCGCCTTCCAATTCGGTACAGTTAACTTGTGCAGGGTCCATAAATTGTTTTTGTACAAACACCGAAGGTCCATAAGTGTGCGGTGAAAGCACCAAACGATCTTTCGGAATATTTAATGGATTAGCACGTGCACCGTACATGTTCTCACCCCAGTTTGGATTCAGGTCTTCGCTGCCGTGAGGAATTTTTACTCCGCCTGCGGTGGCTGACACACCTTCAACAAAAATCAACACATTGGGGTTAACTGCACTGATCGCTTGATAGGCTTTATCAGAAAGCGCTTTCCACTCGGCCCAGGTGTAATCCCATGGCTCGTTGAAAATGTCGATGCCGATAATATTATCAACCCCCAAAGCGGCTGAAAGTCCGGCAATATCGCGCAAGTTAGCCAGCCATTTGGCTTCGTTGTACTCATGTACCACCACGCCCGCACCACTCACTGGCGCGCAGGAATAGCCTTCGCGTTTGAAGTCGTAGCTTTCGCGATTAGCGTCTGCGTAAGGCGGTTTTGCATCCAAACGACCTGCGCGCCAACCGACATAGTTAGAGCAGGAGTGGATATCCACAATCACTTCAAGATTGTTTTGATCCGCCAGCTTGATGAAATCCTCCATCGCTTGACGCGCATTGGTTTGGCGCACAGAGGCATGGTTTTTCAGTACGCCGCCCGCTTGAATATCGCCACGCCCTTGTGGGTTATTGGGATCCAACGTTTGCGGTGCTATTGGCAACCGAATCACGTTGATACCCTGAGCTTTAATTTCATTCATCGTCTGCTGAATAGTGCGGCCGGTATTCGCCCACCACATATTGCCCACATACAACTCCATCGGCGCACCGTCGGGATTATTCGCTGCATTTTTGGGTTCATGCTGACCTTCAAGGCCAAACCAGTTGCCGCACCGCACCGGAAATACAGTGCCATTTTTGGTGATGTTACCCGTTGCATCCACGCGGAAGACAGCGCCTGCAGGCACACTGGAGCGGCTCGATGAACTAATCGAGCTAGGTGTACTGGAGCGCGATGAGCTAATCGAACTGCTGATGGAGCTTGGCGTACTTGAGCGCGATGAGCTGACCACACTACTGATCGAACTGGGTGTACTGGAACGGGAGCTGGAAACCGAAGAACTCACCACACTGGATGAATTGGCGCACGCAGTAACACCGTAAGGTGAAGGCTGGCTGGTACAAGTATTGCGCGAAATACAGCTGCGATTATTTTCATAACCCCAACCGCTGGTAGTGGTCACACACAAGGGGTACACGGTGCCGTACCAATTACATTGCTGGACGCAGTTACTAACGCTGCTCGCTGATGAGCTGACCGTTGACGAGCGCGAGGACGACGCAATTGAACTGGGCGTGGATGAACGCGATGAGATTGCCGACGCCGAACTGCCTGCACCGCCACATACACTGCCACTCACGGTTGGCTGTTCAAGCGCACCGCCATTTTTATTTAATTGAAAACCAAAACTAGTAGCCTGACCTGGTTGCAGTGTACCATTCCAACCCATATCAGTTGCGTTATAGGGGTTGCTGCCGGTGAGTTTGGCATTCCATGAACCGGTTAAACGGTTGGTATTGTACTGCCAATTCACTGACCAACCATTGATCGGGGCAGCAGTAGAATTGGTGATAGTAATAGTGCCTGTGGCTCCGCTGTTCCATTCACTATCAATTTTGTAAACACAGGCGGCTGAGGCTGCGCCGCTGAAACCGGAAGCGACTAAGATACCCAGCGCTGCGACCAAACGCAGGTGGTTTTTGGGTGGTGTAATCATACGTGTCTCCTTGATTGCATAAGAAAAGGGCTGAACGCCCAGTGTGTAGTCATGACACAGGCTTGAATGATTACTGCATGAACGAGGTGGAGAGGCCGCGTCAAACATCATTATTTTTATTATTTGATCTGGTGCCTGTACTGGAATGGCCGTGTTATTGATGGCGTCAACACCACCAAAACAGCGCTGTCATTCTCATTTTAATTATGCAGAAGTTCTGCGACTTGATTAACAAACAACCATACCGTTTTATTATTTATCTTATTTTTTATATTCACTATTCATCTCCTGTACTCCCCAGCGCAATTGAAACACCTAGAATATTCAGTGCAGAAATGTAAATACCATGGCGACTCTGCGACTTCGCAGCTAAGGTTGCACAGACGAATTCACTGTTACAGGACGACCGCAATGACAATAAAAATCCAACCATCACACTTAATCGCCAGCCTATTGCTAGGCCTACTGGGCACTGCTTCAAGCAGTTTTGCTGCCGATAAACCTTTCACCTGGCCAAAAGGTGCCAAAGCCGCAGTCAACCTCGCCTATGACGATGCGCTAGACAGCCAATTGGATAACGTCATCCCCACCCTCAACAAATACCATCTGCGCGGCACCTTTTATTTAAACGTAGTCAGCCCAACGCTGGTTACTCGTTTAGAAGACTGGCGCGCGGCATCTAAACAAGGCCATGAATTGGGCAACCACAGTATTTTTCATCAATGCGCCAAAAGCCAACCTGGGCGCGAATGGGTTGCGGAAGATCGCGATCTGGATAAAGTCAGCGTTATTCAAATGCAGGACCAAGTAAAAGTAGCGAATAGTTTTTTACACGCGATCGACGGCAAAACCGAACGTACCTTTACCCCGCCCTGCATCGATTTAAAAGCCGGCGGCGCCAACTATGTGGATGGGTTAAAAAGTGAATTTGTCGCCTTTAAAACCAATTTTGGTGGCGTCACACCCGATATGAATACACTCGACCCCTATGCAGTCAGTGTAGATTTTCCCAGTGGTGTTACCGGCGCACAGTTAATTGCCGTAGTAAAAGAAGCGGCAGCCAAAGGCACTATGGCGAACTTCACCTTTCACGGTATAGGTGGCGATCACATTGTCACCTCCAAGGAAGCTCACGATGAATTGGTTAAATATTTGGCTGATAACAAAGATATTTATTGGACTGAT
The DNA here is from genome assembly GCA_963971905.1 of uncultured Cellvibrio sp. GTDB lineage: Bacteria > Pseudomonadota > Gammaproteobacteria > Pseudomonadales > Cellvibrionaceae > Cellvibrio. The sequence continues at coordinate 2,097 of CAXAVL010000240.1, read as the reverse complement.
TCTTTTGTCAACATTATGAAATACGTGAAACAACAACAGGCTAAAAAATAACGCTTGGCTGATTGCAACTGATCTACGCACCGGCAACTCCCGGCCATTATTTCCACCGGATTTGGAGATAATGGCAGCTCCCGCTTTTCACCATCACTCGCGGCTAAAACCAATCTGTTATCAATTGGCGTACTGATTGCAATAAAGCGAGAGCATCAACGCGCAAAAGACGTGAAGCGCTACCCACACTTACTAAAGCGAGAAAATCAACAGCAACCGCAGCAGATTTTTAATGCGAAACTTACAATCGTTTTGTAAAAGTGCGCAAACAGTTTACGGATAACACAGAGGTTTAAATACGCGTGACCAGCCACATCACTGCACTACTCATACTCAACAGCAGTAGCCGCAACGGTGGCGATGCCGATATTCAACAAGGGTTATCGCTGCTGGAAAACGCGAACATTACACTTATCCGAAAATCACCCAGCAGCGCTGAAGAGTGTCGAAAAATTATCGCCGAGCACGCGAATCAAGTGCAATTAGTTATTCTGGGCGGCGGCGATGGCACAATCAGTTCAGCGGTGGAAACACTTTACCAACATAAGTTACCACTGGCGATTTTGCCCTTAGGTACGGCGAATGATTTAGCACGCTCGCTGGAGATCCCCACCAATTTAACCGAAGCATGTCAAACCATATTGGATAACCATCGCAGCAAAATAGATCTTGGTGTACTCAATGGACATTATTTTTTAAATGCAGCACATATAGGCCTTGGGGTAAAAGTCTCCCATGAGCTAACGCCCGACATCAAAAAGAAACTGGGTATTTTTAGCTATCTTCACGCCGTGTTTGCCGCCTTTAAAAATAACAAATCATTTCGGGTTAATATTACGATTGATGGCAAGACACAGGTGTTACGCTCCATCCAACTAACTGTAGGCAATGGGCGTTATTACGGCGGCGGTAATATTGTCGATGAAAGATCAGCAATTAATGATGGGCTGTTGCGAGTTTACAGTATTCCCCCAACTCGTTTTTGGGACCTGTTAAGCCATGCGTTTTTGTTGCGCAATGGCAAACAACGGGAGATAGAAAATATCTTCACTGCCAGCGGTAAGCGAATCGAAATTAATACCAAACGGCCAAAAGAAATTCATGCCGATGGCGAAGCCGTGTGTAATACGCCCGCGCTTTTCGAAATCATTCCCCAAGCCTTGGAAGTCGTCCGGCCAAGACCCACTACACTTTAATTTAATACATTTTGGCTCAACACAAAGGAATTCGTATGTTTCACTTATTGTCTGATAGCGAAGTCGTACTCAACGAATTACTCGTCGCTTGCCGCGAGAGCATCGATCATTATGAAGATGCAATAAACCTGAGTGAAAACCCAGTGATTACCGACAGCTTCCGCAAGATCGCCGCCGCGCGCAAACCGTTTATCAATAAGCTGGAAGAAGAAATACGACAGTTGGGTGATTTGCCTTCCGTTCCCGACCCGGACAAAGAGACGAGTGAAATGATAATGCATCATGTAGGCGCGGCATTCACACCGGATTACACCCACGAGTTATTGGCGCAACGAATTGAAGCGGAAGAAAATATCAAATCCATCATCGCGCAAGCGCACGCCACTCAACCGAGCGAAACCTGCGTGAACTTGCTCAATGAATTGCGCGCGCATGTTGAACAAACAATCGCACTGTTTGTAGCGGCAACAAAAGAAATAAATTAGAAAAGTTACCCTTTAAATCCCTTGCCCACCACATACACTTCACGGGAGCGTGGGCGTGAGGCATCGGGTTTGCGAATGACCACTTTGTCAAACGAAGTGCGCACTTCTTTTACGTAATCGTCATAACCTTCGCCGTGAAACACCTTGGCGACAAAATCCCCTTTGGGTTTTAACACGCTGCGCGCCATGTCTAATGCCAGCTCGACTAAATACATAGAGGATGCCTGATCTACCGCATCCACGCCGCTGATGTTGGGCGCCATATCCGAGATCACTACATCGGCGCGATTGCCGCCGAGCTTTTCCATGATTTGATTAAATACCGCTTCTTCGGTGAAATCGCCCTGAATAAAATCCACATGCTC
>CAXAVL010000239.1:0-6622 GCA_963971905.1 uncultured Cellvibrio sp. | reverse complement strand
TGCTCCAGGGTTTCGCTGATTTGGCGAATATTGGCGGGCGTGTGCGGGCGCAAATATTCGCCTGGAGTGGTTGCGGGGGTGGAATAAGCAACTGCATTGAATTCATGATTGCCTAAAATCATTAATGCACTACCCTGCTCCACCATATCACGCACTAAATGTAACGCTTCTCGAACACGCGGACCACGATCGACAATATCGCCCAAGAAAATAGCCTGGCGATCGAGATGCCGATAAACACCAGACACCTTTTGATAACCAAGCTGTTGTAACAAGCGCTCCAACGACTGCGCACAGCCATGCACATCGCCAATTAAATCATAACCCCTCGCCTCACCTATAACGGGTGAGTAGTGCGAGTGATGTGGCGGCGCATCAGACATATTATTCCTTCAGCAGGTGGCCACCCCAGCCCAGCTTGGAGCGGCAGCGTTCATAGAAGTTGTAATCGAGTGGATGAAGCAATTCGAGCCGTTGCGGTTTTTTGCGGATGCAAATTTCATCGCCCGTTTGCACATCAACGTGAGAGTGACCATCGCAAGTCACCATCGGCTCAGCGCGATTGTGTTCACCAACCACAATTCTGATCGCACTATCGCCCGCCACTACAATTGGGCGACTGCTAAGGGTATGTGGGTTCATTGGCACCACCACGATAGCGTCAAGTGTGGGGTGCAAAATCGGGCCGCCACCACTCAGCGAATAGGCAGTCGAGCCCGTCGGCGTTGCCACTATTACCCCATCAGAGCGCTGACTGGTGACAAAGGCATCATCCACCGAGATTTCAAATTGCAGCATGTGAATAAATTGCCCCGGATGCAGCACCACATCATTCAAGGCATCGGCAGTGGCGATCACTTGCCCCTCACGCTTTACTTCCATATCCAACAAAAAGCGCTGTTCGGATTTAAATTTACCCGACAATACTTCTTCCACTTTTTCTTCAATATCTTCGGGCGTGATATCGGTTAAAAAGCCTAAACGGTCGCGATTGACTCCCAGCAGAGGCACGCCGTATTTAGCAAGCGCACGGGCACCACGCAATAAACTACCGTCACCGCCAACCACAATAACCAAATCGCAAACTTGCCCGAGGGTCTCTATATCGGTGATTTGCCGTGCGGCAGATACCAAATTGGTATCGGAAATTGACGCCGCCGTCTCGGCTTCCAGCACAAACGCTCTGCTGCGCTGTTGCAAGAACCGAATTAATCGCTTGATCGAATAAACCGCGCGCTCGTTATTGAGATGACCAATCAGGCCAATAGTTGAAAAATGAGTCATAAAATTTCACTGCGTGAGCGGTTGAGGATATGAATAAATTGTAATGAGGTTTTGTAAGCTATTATAGCCTGCATAGCAACCCAAACTGACTTTTATGCCACTTACAACCATAGACTCATTCAATACACGTGTACACCAACTGCACCACCAAGTGGTGCGCGATCTCGCGTGGTGTTGTTTTAGTGCACCGATGATGCGTGAATTACCCGGGTCAAACGCCACTATTTTTCCACTCAATAATGATCAGCTCTGGCCCTGGCTTAACGCACTGGATCAACAACCCGATGCGCTCCTCGCACACATTACCGCGGTAAAAAGCACTCGTCTGGGAATTTACTACGAGACACTGTGGCATTTTTATTTTTCACAGCACCCAGAATGGGAATTGCTGCAACATAATTTACAGGTGGAGCGCAACAGCATTACCCTCGGTGCGTTTGATTTTTTATGTCGCCGCAACGGCGAATATTGGCATATTGAAACTGCGGTTAAATTTTATTTATGCAATGCCACTAGCGCAGAAGATGCACGCAATTGGCATCACTGGATTGGCCCCGCCAGCCACGACCGGCTGGATGTAAAACTCGCGCGCATGCGCCAGCATCAGTTGCCATTGCATCAAACAATGGAGGCAAGAACACAACTGCAAATGCTGTACCCGGAAGCGGGGGAATGGAAATCCGGTTTATGTGTGCAAGGTTATTTATTTTCACCTGCCTTTGCCGATTACAGCCCCAAATTTTGCAACACTAATCATGGCAAAGGATACTGGTGGCGCTTGCAGGATTTTTTACAATACCAGCGCGAATACAACCAAATGGAATGGATTATTCTAGAGCGCCACCGATGGCTTGCACCGGTGCAGATTAGTGATGAAGAGCAAGCAACAAGTACAGATTTTTTCGCGCAGCTACAACTGCAAGTAGGTGAAATGAAAAGGCCGCTATTATTAGCGGCCTTGAAAAAAAACAACGATATGGATAACTACTGGCAAGAAAAATGGCGTGGTTTTGTGGTGCCTGATCACTGGCCAGATAAAAATATCATTTAGCAAATTACCCTTGTCCAAGCACGGCTACACCATCGCGTAACACATAGCTATTTGTATCGCTTAAAAACTGCTGCACACCTGCAGGGGTAAATAATTGCGGGCAATTATCCAACGCCAGTGTTTTATAGCCATGCTGCGCTAATAGGTGCGCGGCTGCGCGGCTGCGGCGGCCGGTATCACAATAGAATATGTAGAGTTTATCTTTTGCGAGCAAACGCGATTTAATCGCCAGGATATTCAAAGGAACATTCACCGCTTGCGGCAAATGCATTTCACTGTATTCTTCTTCACTGCGCACATCCACCGCAACCACATGGTTGACGATATTTTCTTCTAACTCATTAAGCGCAAGAGTAGCAACCGTCGGCTCTTTTAATAAACGGTAAAAGTCCTGTTTATCCAAGCGCATTAAAACACCATCAGTGCGCATCATTACCGTGGCGTTACGCACGGTTTCATTGACCAACGCATCCTCACCAAAACAGCGCCCAACACTGATGGTTGCAAGGTGCTGCCGCTTGTTATCGCTGTGGCGAGTGACATCTGCCTCGCCTTCTTTAATGAAATAACATTGATCGCCCATTTCACCCTGGCGAATAATCACATCACCGGCATAGACCACTTGGGGCGTCAGGCGCGAAAAAATTTCCTCTACATTTAATGGCGGAACTTTAAAAAATAAATTGGATTTTAATACCGTCATCATCCAATCAACGTCTTCATCCAAATCGCGCTCGCGCGAAATAATCAGCTGCAGATAATCCGCCACTTGGCTCCAGGTCAACATTTTGTCCAAGCGCTCACTGTCGATCCGCAACACACTGCAATCTGTTTCAGCAACAGCGGTGTATTGACGCGGCTGCTGGTGCGCAATTGGCAATAAAGTAGCGCGACCTTTAATCAAGGTGCGGCTGCCATCATCAGCCACCAAGGCGACATCGCCATGCAATAGATAGACATGCTGGGCATCGTAACTACCGGCAGTAAATAAGGTTTGCCCCGCGCAGACTACCTCTACTACCGCATCATCCAACAAGGCTAATAAATGGCTTTCGCTCATATCTTTTAAAGGCACCAACGTGCGCGTCAAATTCAGATCGAATTCAACGAGCGGCACCTTGGCCACAACCGGAGTCGAGGTAGTTTTCTGAGCTTGCATAACAACATCCTTCAAAGATGGGAGCGACCACTTAAGACAACATATTCATACAATTCACACAGGGGGCTGCTTAGAACTGCCTTTAAAAACCGCCTTTAAAACCGTGTCGCCCCTGTAGCCCGCCCGAATGAATTGCAACAATTCGCGAGCCACGCGGCCAATAACCCTGCCGGACAAGAGCATTTAATCCGAAAAACATTTTTACGGTATACACCGGGTCAAGTGGTATGCCGCTCTCGCGTTCAAAATCCCGCCAGAACTGAGCCAAATAGTCAGGGTGCTTTTTGCCGTAACCACCGCAATGAAAACCTGAGATTAACCGCCAATTAGGCGCTTGCTCAGTGCAGAGCGAGTTATAAATGGTGTTTATATCGCGCCCTAAACCACCCTCACCCTTCAACACCGAGAACCCCAGCGTCGGTTTGCCAGCATCAATTCCCGCCGCCAAACCCGCTAAACTGGTACCTGTGCCGCAAGCTATACATACCGCAGTATAGTCACCTTTCAATTGCTGCTCTAGCGCTTGCCCCAGTAGCTGCATACCGTGCGAACCCGCTACATTAGCGCCACCTTCCGGAATCAGATAAAACTCGCCGTAACGGGTTTTTAAATCGGCGATTAACACCTGCTCCGTTTTATTGCGATACTCAGTGCGACCAATAAAAATAAGTGTCATGCCCCAAGCTTCAGCATCGCTGAGCGTTGGACTTAAGTGTGCCGGCCGTTCGCCGCGCACAACTCCTAAGGTACTAAAACCATAGCGTTTTCCCGCGGCTGCCAAAGCATGCAAATGGTTGGAGTAAGCGCCGCCAAAACTTAAAACGCGGGTGAATCCCTGTGCTTGCGCATCCCGCAGGTTGAAAAATAATTTGTAAAACTTATTGCCAGATAACATCGGATCAAGCAAATCATCCCTGCGCACCAACAATTCAACACCGGCTGCAGTCAACGCCTTGCTCTCTACGCGCTGCAGCGGCACCTTAACGGCGATATCCAGCAAGTTAGCCCTTGCAAAATCAACATCTAATAAGCCTTCTACCGGTTCAATCAACACGCATTCAACACTCTATAATCAGTTCAACGTTTTGTTTAACGTCGCTCTGCCACCAATGCATAAGTCACTGCCTGATGCTGCGCACAGCGATCGCTCTCACCGGGGTGGAATTCTAACGGACTTTCGAGGGCTGGGATGCTCTTGCCACACACTTGACCGCGCGGATCAAGCGCATTGCAACAGGGCGATTTGTGGTGCTCCAGCCAGGCTGCATAAACTGGTTCACTCACACCGACCTTGTCGGCCGCAAAGGCCTGCGGATTTTCCAGATAGCTGCCGATATCATCCAGCGCAATCGCGTACTCGCCCAAGCCCGGCAAGAAAACGACCAGATTAACGCCCGCCTTGGTTAGCCGACTTAATAACTGATCGCCGCTATTTTTGAGCAACTGCTGGTTTTCACGTTTGAGGTTGACAATCTCATCTTTCAAAGCGCTTTCATTCTGATGGCGATAAAACAGCTCTACTTCGCGCATATCCAACATTTCACGCAAATCAGCCGTAGCCGCACTCACTTTGGCATCCAACTCCAAGGCAAAATTTTCCTGCAAGAGCTGCACCTGGCTCGATTCATCTTGTTGCGCTGCTTTGAGCTTATGCGCAAAATACTCACGCATCCCCTCAATTTTGGTCGCCTGCACATCCAGATTTTCTTTGAGTGTGCGATTGCGTTCAGCCAATTCTTTATTTTGCTGTTCGAATTGCTGATGTTTTTGTTGATAGGCCAGCAACCGCTGTTGATGCTCGTGCTGCATGCCCTGCAATTTTGCTTGATGTTGATTCATCATGGTCGCAATCCGCAGGCGCTGCTCTTTGATTAACATCGCCATCTTGTCGCGCAGCTCTTGTGCATAACGGTCATGCAGCTTTTGCTCCAATGCCACCTGTTCGCGCTCAGCCTCCTGGGCAGATCGAACTGACTGCAATGGCTCAGCTGGTGCTGCATCCTTCACTAGCGCAGGCTTAACGATCAAGCCCAAGCGATTAGCCTTTACCGCTTTACGCATCGCCACAAAGCTGTTGTTGCCGCGCTGCATCAGCGGGTCCCAGAGGTTTTTTTGATGCCAGGCAATCGAACACTGGCTATAGCAGGCCAGTCGAATGGCCCCTGCCCCCATATCCGGCCCAGTGCCCGCAGTTTCGATTAATTGACGCAAAGGCACATTCCAGCGTCTATCTACCATCCCATTTGCATCAAATCCCAATAGAAAAAAAACCACCCCGGTAATACAAAGGGAGTGATCCACTTGTACATAGGCAGCCTTAGCAGATGCACTGGCAAAATCCGGGACAGGAATAAAACCATCGAGGATGGCTTCAAATTCTGGATAGAGTAACTCGCGTGAAATCTGTTCTTCCTGAAACAGAAAGACCGCTTCAAGTTGCTCTGCGGGAGAATTGGGCATAGACAGTCGTCTCAAACCAAGCGGAAGATTCCTTGCAGTATATGAAATCAAATGGCATGAAAACGTGAAGAACAGCGCTCATTAGCGACTTTTAACCGGATTTGCGGCCTACTCGACGTAAATTAACGTTAAGCAACCTGTCACCAAAAGCCACAGGTTATAGGAATACTCAAGAATGAAAAAAAGAGTTATGAAGGAATTACTACCAGTGGAGATATGAAAAGGAGGGAGTTACCGCGAGCCTTGCAGCACAATGCTGCAGCAGCCCGGGTTAGATGTCTGAGTAATCCTCAGCCATGTCATCGTCACAATCATCGTACTGAACGTCTAATAGGTCTTCAATATAGTCTTGCATATGTGTATTACTCCTTTAAGGGAATGATTTTAAGATGAGGCGAACCACCTGATCTGAGACAGCTAAACAAACCAGCTGTTCACGGACTTTACTCCTCGAAACCAAAATTACCAATTGATGATGACAATTTTATGTATACCGAATATTTATTAGCTAATAACCAAACCTAAGCCACAAGCAAATCGGTAGGGGGAAGGGAATTACAGGAAGGAAGACTCGGAAAATAAAAAACCCGCAACAAGTGCGGGCTTCTTGAATAGTGGCGGACCGGACGGGACTCGAACCCGCGACCTCCGGCGTGACAGGCCGGCAT
>CAXAVL010000238.1:0-6657 GCA_963971905.1 uncultured Cellvibrio sp. | reverse complement strand
TCTTCCTCGAAGGTTTTATATTCACCAGTATTTAAATAATAGCCGCCGGGAAAAATAATGCCGTGGTTTTCCGGCAACTGCACGCAAGATTGGCCAATGGTATCGATGCGCAATACACTTTGGGTCAGTGCATTAAAAATCAAATGGCGCCATTGCTCTTCGCGATAGGGGCGAATTCGCAGCAATACCAGATTGCCAACAGCGGCGTAAAATACACTGGCATCATCAAGGGATTGGGTTTTATCTTCTACTGCTTCGCGGTAAATTCCCAAACCATCTTCAGTATTATTTTCAACTTTAATGGTTAGATCGCCGCCAACGGTTTCAACAAATACCTTGTCCAGAATATTTAAATGCGGATGGCGACCATGCACGGCGTTTTCGCGAGTAGCGGCAATCCACTCAAAATCAAATGCGGGGGGTAACTGAATATCGCGCTCGCCGCGATTGTCGATATATTTTATCGACTTGCCGTCGGGAGATACGGACCAGCGAAATACACGCAGATCATCGAGGCGCTCGCCAATCTGAAAACCAGCCAATAATTTTCCATTGTTAACGGTCAGCTCTACCAACCGAGTATCTTTGTAATAGCGATACAATTCATCAAAATCATTGACGAAACTTTGCTCTGCGAGAAAGGTATCCGCAAATGCAACTGGCTCCAGCTCCACACCTGACTCGGTGGTTTTTTTGGCAAACAGTGAAAATACATCTTCAACTTTGGTTTCTTTTTTCAGGCCGATAAAGACGTTGTAACCAAACAACAAATGCTCACCAACCTGAACTATATCGCGCGGCACACAATTGTTTTCGGTGCGCACCCGCACGCGGGCGATAACATTCATCGCCGAGCTACCAAACTCTGCCAAGCGCGCTTCATTTAATGCACGCACTTGCGTATTCAGAGTTTGCCCCTGATCTAACAACCGCTTACGAATAATTTCGTAAGCGCCGCCTTCAGCAACGGCGTTATCGACAATATGCTCAGCAGCTTGTGCGGCTTCGTTGGCTTGCGACATGGATTAATCCTTTTTATTGAACATCAACACACACCCCTTTAACCCCCTCCCAGCCTCCCCCTCTTCGAGGAGGAGGGGCTAACTCCCTCCCCTTTTAAAGGGGAGGGCTGGGGAGGGGTTAGACTTTAAGGAGTTAATTACCCAACGACTTCCACTTCTTCTGCTTTTTCTTTTACCGGTGCTGCTGCGGGTGCTTTATTAACAAATCTATCCAGCACTGCCTGAATCACACCGCTCTTGGTTGCGAGGCCATCGATAGCTTTACCAATCGACAAGGACTTGGCGAAGTTATCGAAGAATTGCGCTTCGCCGCCGACAATATCGATATGGGCTTTCTGCAGGGCAATCGCCAAAATTTCTGCATTTTCTTTCGCGATCTCTTTACCTGCCGCAATTCCAGCGAGCGTTTCTTTCAGTGCAGTTTCCAAACTCATACGGAACTCTTCATGCTCACGCGCTTTATCGCTCATGGCATTCATTGCATCGAACTTCTCGACCAAGCCGTCTGCTTCAGCTTTAAATTGCTCGCGCGTTACTTCTGCACCGGCAATACCAATTTCTTTTTTCGCACCGGCTTCTGATGTACCTTTAGTGGCGATAACTTCTGCCTCTGCCGAACCTTTAGCCGTAATGACTTCTGCCTCTGCTTTACCAGCATCTGCCTGCGCTGCACCTTTCGCGCGAATTACGCTAGCTTCCGCAAAACCTTCTTTCTCCAAGGCGCCCGCTTTTGCTTCTTGCACTTTGGCATCGGCAAGGCCAGGCGCAGCGCGCTCAGCTTGAATACCTTCGGCCATTTTCTTCATGGCTTCGGCTTCTTTCGACGATGCTTCCAGTTTTGCTTGCGCCAAGGTCATAATTTCTGAAGCCTTGTGTTTCGCCGATAACTCTTCCGCCTCAGCCGCTTTAACTTGTTTCACTTTAATTTCTTCAGCAGTCGCTTCAGCAGCCAATACTTGTACTTGCTTTTTGCGATCCGCATCGGAAACTTCGCGCACTTCTTTGATGCGCTCCTCTTCGATGGCAACAGTTTTATCCACCACCACACGCTCGCGAATCACATTAGCGATTTCTTTTTTCTGCACTTCAATCGCTTTTTCTGCCTCAATGGTTTGCAGCTCTACTTCACGCTTGCGCGATACAATCTCCAGCTCCCGGGCGCGAGTTACCTTTTCTTCTTCAATGGCGACTGCGCGCAAACGGTTTTGCGCAGCCACATCGATTTCGCGCTGTTGATTTTCAGTTTGCACCGCCAAATCCTGCGCTACCTGAATAGTTGTTTGCTCGTATTTACGGCGCTCTTCTTGCTGCACCTTTTTGGTTTCAGCTTCTTCGCGCGCCTGAATAGTGGCGATCTCGCGTTTTTGGCGCGCTTCCGCATCTGCCTGCTGGCGCTCAAGTGCCAACATAGCTTCAGTAGTTTCTACATTCTTCTTTTTGATTGCCAATTCTTCGTCGCGCTCTAAAATATTGGTACGGATATTTTGCGCAGCCGTTAATTCGGTAATCTTTTTGATACCTTCAGCATCGAGAATATTGCTTGGATCAAGTGACGATTTTGATGTTTGCTCGATGTAGTCAATTGCCACATCTTCCAGCACATAACCATTAAGATCATCACCAATTACTTGAATGATCTTCTCGCGGAACTCCAAACGGTTTTCAAACAACTGAATAAATTCAATCTGTTTGCCGACGGTTTTTAACGCTTCGGAGAACTTTGCCGCAAACAAAAGCTCAACCGCATCTTTATCTGACGCGCGCTCAGCACCAATCGCTTTGGCTACACGCAACACATCTTGCGGAGTTTCGTTGACGCGCAAATAAAAGGCGACGGTGATATCCGCGCGCAGATTGTCTTTACAGATCAAACCATCGCGACCGCGACGATCTACCTCCAAGGTAATGAGGGAAATATTCATCAATTCTTTTTTGTGAATGATTGGCCAGACTAAAGCGCCGGTGAAATGCACTTTTGGTGTTGAGCTCATATCGTTCACAATCAATGCCGTACCCTGCGCGACCTTGTAGTAGAACGCATTAAATAATCCTGCCAAGCCAAGCAGAACAAGAAAAGAGATTCCAATAACCGCCAGAACCGGTGTCGCCATTGCAGCATCAAACATGGTGTTTACTCCTTTTGCCCAATTAAATTTTTAATTCATTATTCACTGGTTTTACCCAGAAATTCATTTTCTGATATGACACGATAAACATGCTGCTCTGCTAAATACTCCAGCAAAACCACCCTATCGCCACGCACAAAATGCTGCTCACCCAAAGCGCGCACCTTGACAATCAGACCTGCACCGCCATCGTCAAAGTTAGCTTCACCTGAACTTGCATCCACCTTGGAGGAACGCACTATGGCAACCTGCCCAAGAATTTTCTTTTCCACAAACTGATCCGCTTTTGCAAAGAATTTTCGCAATGGTTTTATCAGTTGCGCAGTTGCCAGAATGGCAAGATACAGTGAAACAATAATGATCGGAATACCGGCAACATATCGCACCCAGTTATAACCCAATAAAGACCACTCGAAATAACTGAGGTAATAACTAATTAACCAACCAATCAGCGCAATAAAGGTAATGATGATAGTGACCGGCACACCATTGAGCCCCAAGCGCAACAAAATTCCCGCAAAGGTTTCTGCGAAGGTATGCTCTGCATGGGCATGCACCTGCCCATCTACATCGGGCAAATCCATATCCAATACTTCAATATCAACCAACCCGAAAGCAGCGCACAGCCAGTAGAGCACCATAACGCCTAACAACATGGTGAAAAACACCGTCGGGAAGCTGACTATTGTTAATAGAAAATCATTCATCCTTTATCGCCCGAACTGAGGTTAGTAGGTAAAACCCCGAGCTTTACTCAGGGGCTTTTTTGTTTTTGATGCGCGCCAAAATATCATCTGCCGATGAACCGTTAATGCCAATACCGGCGGCTTCGAGTTTTGATTTTAGCGATTCATCACCCGTGGTTTGTGCCATTTCACCGGCAACTTTGATTTGTGCATCTTTTAACGCTTGACGCTCTTTAATCCGCTCCAATGATTCCATCGCCGTGCGCATTTTGGAATCAGAACCACTGTGACGTTCGGCTACTGCCACCTGCGCTTTAAGCACATTTTCAGTTGCTTTAACCGTGTCCACTTGCTGCTTCAAGCGTTTAATATTTTTTTCGGCAACATTGATCGCGCCACGCAACTTATCGACACTTTGCGCAAAATTTTTCGCCGACTCTTGCTCCATCGCCAAACTATTTTCGAACCCGGCGATATGTTCAGCTACTTCATGGGCAAGTTTTTCATCGCCTTTTTCCAGTGCTTTTACAACATAGCCTTCATGCTCCTCAATTGACTTCTGCAGTTGTTTGCACTTTTCTTCGGCCAATTTTTGGCGCGCCATAATTTCGGCAAGGCTGTCTTTGGAGCGCTTTAATTCCTCGCCAGCATCGCGCACTTCTTGATCCAAAATGCGCAGCGCCTGACTATCCACCACTGCCTCACCCGCTTCATTTACACCACCGCGCAAGGCAGTAATCATTTTTGCCCAGATATTCATAGTGATTCACCTTTGTTGGTTGCGGAGCTATTACTGCAGCATCCGTTAGCTAATTAAAAATTCACTGTAGGCTTCAGTCGCCTGAATAACATTTGATGCGAGCATTTCAATTTCCAGCATCACATCTTGCAAGCTCGATGCAGAACTCAGCGCACCAAACATGTGGTAACAATCATCGCCATCCATTTTGTCGAGACTGATATTGGAGAGCGGGAAATATTTGTGCGTGCGCAATACCGTCTCGTTAAACAGCGCGGGATTATTTACCTCGGCCACCGACCACAACATCGCCTCAACCACAATTTGCTCGCCCGACACGGTCAGAAAGAGCGGCAAATCGCCATACTCGTACATGACTATATGCAAAGCGGGTGACACACCATCAATCAGCTCCAGATCGGCGCGCTTGGAGGCAAACATATCTGCCTTGGCCAGTGCGTCGTAGAGACTTGTGGTGGTCCAACGGTTAACTACATCTGTCATTCGACTTTCTCCTTTAGCTGGCAATAACCCACTGGTAACAACCTGTTTTGCAGACACACGCAACTCCAATTCAAGAAGCGCAAGGCGCCGCGCATTCTCCGGGATAATCCAGACCTCTTTTTTAACCAGGCCCTGCTCCCGCAAACGATTGCGATATTCACGCTGATAATGTGCTGATGATTTCTTTTCCATGAGCCAACATTAATTTATTACATGTAATAAATCAAATATTACATGTAATAAATTAATGAATGGAGAAATTAAGGTAAGCAACTGATTAATATAGATTTTTCATCATGAAAGATAAAAAAGGAGGCAAAAGATACAAGAAACCGGAAAATCAGATATCACTAATGAGGAAATAATCTAAGCAGCAAATAGAAGCAGCCTCTTCGCCCGGACCCTAGCCAGATGCAGAGGCGCCATAGCCATACTACTTAGCGGCGGCCATATCCCGCTCCAAACCACTGGGCCCGGCAGGCTTTTGGGTTTTCCATACCCAGATTAACCCGCGCGCATAGCCATCACCCTTGACACTGGTGTGATCGAGCCCTTCCATTGCGTAATTTAATAGATCCAAGCCTTGAAATTGGCGCCCAGCCAGTTGTTTTTGGAATTGAATAATAGGGTCGCGGAAGGCGGGAAATTCAGTAGTGCCATAGGAGATAAACATACGTCCATTTAAGGTTTTATGTTTTTTAGCGTAAGCCTTATCTAACTTAATCAATGCTTGTTTATCCCACTCCACCGCTGGGCTTAAGGCGATAAAACCGGCAAAAAAATTCGGCGCTTGGTAAGCAGCTGTAATAGTAAATAATCCTCCCAAAGAATTACCGGCGATCACACGGTCAGCTTTCTTGCCGCGATATTGGGTTTCAATTAATGGTGCAACTTCATGCTGAATAAAATTTAAAAATAAATTTGCCTTGCCCGATTTTTCATCCATCGCAGTGAAGGTGTAATCAATCCGCCGCTCTTTGCCGTAATCTGCAGAAGAGGGATAAGACAACCCCACCATAATAAATTCCGGCACCAGATTGTCGTACTGCAGGTTGCCGTATGTCGACACCAGCAAAGGCGTATCCCAGTAAGCATCAAGATAATAAAGCACAGGGTATTTTTTATCGGGATTGGTTTTGTAGCTGGAGGGATAAACCGCCACCAATTCGTGATCACGCCCGGTGATTTTTGAATGGATGGGGATAATTTCGGTATTGCTTAGCACAAACTGTTTATTGGTTTGCTGGGCAACCGCAGAAGCCGCCACCCCCAACAAAACAACAAGTGCAAGAAAATAGTTTTTGTACATGTACACCTCTTTGTTAAATTTATCGTTCGATGGTGTGCTTGACCTGTTTTATTACCCCAACTCTTCGATCAGGGTTTATTGTGCATTTCCCATGTTTCCAACTTTTTCTTTTCACTTTTACGCAATAAAACATAGGTTGCGCCGAGCCAGCCGTGACGCTTTTGCGCTGAATGAAAAGCCATGACTTCATTTAGCTGGGGCAACCAATGGGCGATGCAACTTTTTAGCTGCGCCGGTTGCGCGCGCCCTTCGCCTTTGCCGTGGGTAATCA
>CAXAVL010000237.1:0-6679 GCA_963971905.1 uncultured Cellvibrio sp. | reverse complement strand
CCGAATCCGAGGCCCGAGACATTATCGATGAGCAGGTAGTCTCGATTAGGCGGTCCTGGAGCGAAGTGGCCCAAGAGGTGGAACTGTCCGAGGTCGATCACAAGACGCTGATCTCACGCGCCTTTTTCAATCCTTTTGCCTTTGACGGCTATGGACCGCTGCCGCCTTCTCCGGCTTTTCACTAGCGAACTGAAGGTTATGCAATCCCTAAGGAGTGATCATGGGCGTGAAGTTTTTTGACAGTTTCGTTTTTTTAGCGGCCCTCTATAAACTGAATTTATCGAAATTTACTTTTGGAGCCATTTATGAAACTGCTTAATCACTATCACTGCGAGGCCTGCGATATTGAATGGGAGGACGCCTGGTCCTGCGCATGTAACGATCGCTGTCCGCAATGCAATAACGAAACCGAGCCCTATCACTCAGATGACTCGGCATTGCTCTCCTATTAATAATTCTTCTTTCTTTGAGTCGGACCAATAAAAATACTGGTTTGGCTATAAATCAGGCACTATCCTCTTTTTACATTAACGCGATATAACTCGCTTGGGTAAGCTTGGATTTGTCCTTTAGAAAATCTTGTGATGAGCGGAGGTGACAAATGAAAATTAATGACAGCAACTACGTGGATTTGGTCGTTGGTCATCTTAATACCCCTTATGGGCCGGTCGTGAGCAATTCTGATTTGCTGAGCGCATTACGTACCGGTTCACTCAGTGTGGTTCAGGATGAGGCGTCCAGGGCGATTCTGTCATCACTGTTTATCGAATGCACAGTGCCATGATTGGTAGTTTATGCGCAAGAGAGGGAATTGACCTGCAAAAAGCGCATGATCTATACAAGGAAATTGTGGCTTCTGGTGAGCAACCACGGGTCTTTGCTTGGGAAGATGCTGTAAAGGAAATATTGGAATAGTTGAGACCAAATCACTGTAGATTAGAAGTTACTATGCCATTTGATAGCGAGTGCGTCGTTAATTCCGTCGTTTGGATTGCCACCCTACCTGAAAAAGAATTAGGTCCAACTAATCGAATGGTTGAAGATGTTGAGCAGTTCGCACACCAAAGTTCATTCAGTTTTTGCTATTTTGTCATCAAAAATCGAGCTGATTTAACTGCACTCCTTACCCAAATTTGCTCTTGGGCAGCAGAAAAACAATGTCGCCCTATCATCGTTTTAGACGGACACGGGAGTCGGCAAGATGGCTTAAAACTGAGTGATTCTGGAGAGACCATAACATGGGCCGAGCTCAGTGAGCATCTGCAGTGGATAAATGTCGAAACCGGCAACAATCTCTGTGTGATCGGCGCGGCATGTTACAGCCTGCAGGCAATCTCGTTAATCAAACTGAATGCCCCGACACCCTATTTCGTACTGCTTGCTCCCGAGCAGGAAGTTAACGTTGGATTCCTTGAGAAGAACCTTCCTGCGTTTTTTAAACTATTGTTCACAACGAACAGTCTCAAGGATGCTTACTGCCACTACTTAAGTTCGACTTTCACATATTTTCATTGTGAGAAGCTATTTTTTAGAACTATGGCTATTTACATCCAAAATCAATGCAAAGGGAAAGCTGCAGCGCAACGTCGAGAGAGACTAATGACGGAGTTTTTCATGGACGGGCTTCCGAATAATCCCAATACTCGTAAGCTCGTTCGAGACAAAATAAAAAAAGGACTAAAGCCAACCCAAGACATCCTAGATGGATATGCCAAGATTTTTCTTATCAATAGAAAGTGTAGCTTCACGATGGATGAGCTGTTTGATTACCTCGACAATTTTAAGTAAATCATTGATCCTATTCTAGGTGTTTGCGCTTCGGCGACGATTCAAAATTGACTGACGCGCCTTTCTTGCGTAATCACAACTTATTAACTCATATCCCTGTAGGGACTGGTGAAAATACCTATTGCTCATATCAATTACTACGGCGAGACTAAACTGAGCATGCAAATTTATACCATTTTTTTGTTCGTGTTGATAAGGAGTTAGCTAAATGAGTGGTTTAGGGGGGTTAAATAAGTCGCCAGACGGAGTGGTTATTGGTTTGGTCCAACTGCAATTGCCGAACGTGGTCACTAAATCAGACCTGACACAACAGACCGATAAGATTTGCAATATGGTTGCAAAGGCCCGTCGCAATATGTCCACCATGGATATTGTGGTTTTTCCAGAGTATTCATTGCATGGGCTATCAATGGATATGAATCCGGAGATTATGTGCTCAATCGAAGGCCCCGAAGTAAACGCCTTTCGAAATGCATGTCGTGAGAACGAAATCTGGGGCTGTTTTTCTATTATGGAATATAACCCTGATGGCAATCCATATAATACCGGATTGGTGATTGATGATCATGGTAATATAAAAATAAATTACCGGAAACTTCATCCGTGGGTTCCTGTGGAGCCGTGGGAACCTGGTGATTTTGGTATTCCAATATGTGATGGTCCAAACGGATCAAAGTTGGCGCTCATCATATGCCACGACGGCATGTTTCCCGAAATAGCCAGAGAGTGCGCATACAAAGGCGCAGAGATTTTAATTCGCACCGCTGGATATACAGCTCCTATTCGCCACTCATGGAAAGTAACCAACCAAGCAAATGCATTTTGTAATTTAATGTACACAGCTTCGGTATGTATGTGTGGAACAGACGGAACCTTCGACTCAATGGGTGAAGGCATGATCGTGAGCTTTGACGGTACAGAATTAGTTTCAGGAGGCGGACGACCTGATGAAATCATTACGGGTGAAGTTCGCCCTAGCTTAGTGCGTGAAGCCCGACGTATCTGGGGCGTTGAAAATAATATCTACCAGTTTGGTCATCGAGCTTATGTTGCAGTAAAAGGAGGGGCTCAAGATTGTCCATACACTTATATGCAAGATATGGTTAACGGATCATACCGTTTGCCGTGGGAGTCTGAAATTGTCTATAAAGATGGGACTTCTAATGGTTTCGATGCTCCAACAAGAGAGTACTTTGGAAATATTAAGAGATAAAATAATAACCAATCTATAAATATCATGTATGGTCAGTTTAATTAAATTCTTAATCTTTTTAAGGATCGTATTTTTTGTCTATATATAGATAGAATGTATTAATATTTAATTTTTCCTAAGGTGGTGATAGTTAGGAAGATAAGAGTAAAAGAGGAGGCACAAATGTCCATAAAAGAATTAGACAATGAAAAAGTTTTGGAATCAGAATTTGAGCACGAGCCAGTTCCAATCTCTCATAGGAAATCACTTCTAAGCGTTGGGTCAATATGGCTTGGATTCCCGATGGTGTTGCTTTGTGCGGTATTGGGCGGTGTGGTAACAGGCCACCTTGGTTTCAAGCTCGGTGTTCTTGCAATTGTTGTGGGTAATGCCTTGTTATTTATATATGTTGGCGCGCTCAGTTATATAGCAGGCGAGAAGGGCACTACTTTTGCCATGCAGGCACGAGAGGTTTTTGGCTCCGTCGTAGGCCAATGGTTTGTAGCTTTATTCATGTCATCATTGGTTGTCGGTTGGTTCGCTTTCAACACTGGTTTAGCCGGGGCGACACTAAATGTTGCGTATGGTTGGCCAGAATGGCAGACAACATTAGCCTGTAGTGTTTTGTTTGTCGCAATTACCTTTATTGGCGCTCGAGCGCTAGCCATCCTCGGTATGATCGCCGCGCCGCTTTTCTTGATTGCCGCCGTAATAGCAATTGCTATCGCGACCGAACAAGTTGGTTGGGGCGCAGTACTGAACTACGAGGGTGTTGATGCCGGGATTGGGGCGTTTAGTCTAGGCGCAGGCATCACGTTTGTATTTGCCTCATTTGCGGACTCAGGCACGATGACGGCGGATTTTACACGCTGGTCTAAAAATGGTCGTCAAGCCTTTATGGCATCTAGTTTGGCTTTCCCAATTGGAAATTTTATAGCATTTATTGCAGGCGCTATTGTTGTGGCTACAGGCGTCATTGATGACCCCATAAGTAATGGAGGTAACTTTGTTGCCGTTTTTGGAAACAGCACAAGTATGTGGCTTAATGTGCTAGGTGTTGTGTTTGTTTTGGTTAGTATGGGCTCTGTCGCAACACATTGTTTGTATAACGGCGCAATTGGTTGGAGTAATTTAACAAATACCTATATGCGAACCATGTGCATCGTATTGGGTGTTATCGGGGGAGCAGCGGCTACCGCTGGTATTTGGCATGCTTTTCCAGTTTGGTTAGGTATTCTTGGGGTGTTTGTTGCTCCAATAGGTACTGTCGTTATCGTCACTCTTCTCGTATGTCGAAATGTGAATCAAGTCAATATTTCCCGGCCGGAAAAGATAAAAGGGCGTGCGGTTATTTCATATTGTGTAGGGGCTGGATTAGCCATTTTGACTCACTATTGGGCTCCGTGGTTATCAGAGGTCATTGTGGGTATTATCGGAGCTGGTGTCAGCCAAATTATTTTGCTTCGTAGTCAACAAACGCCACTGGCTCAACGCGCATAACTAATTAATACCTTGAGGGGTGGGGATTATTACCACCCTTCCGGTATTCAGGAATAAGAAACGCTAACCATTATATAACGGTGGAGTTTTCTAATTTGGATTTTAGTTTGGTTGAAATTTAATAGTGGTTTTGATTAAAGGAGTTGCGATGATTGCAGCGGAAATTTGGAAACTCAGCGCTGTTGAAATAGCTCGGAGGGTTCGAAATAAGGAAATACGTGCTGTAGAGGTAGCGGAAAGTGCCTTATCCAGGATCGAGTCCGTAGATCCCATTCTTCATGCTTTTTGCACTACTGCTGCCGACTTGGCCCGCTCAATGGCAGCTAAAGTAGATGACATGGTGGCTAGTGGTCGAGACCCAGGCCCTTTGGCGGGAGTTCCTGTTGGTATCAAAGACTTAGTCGCTACAAAGGATGTAAGAACAGTTTGTGGTTCTAAGGCATATGAAGGGTTTACGCCTGACGAGGATGATATTATCGTTGAGCGACTGCGTAATGCTGGCGCGATATTCCTTGGAAAAACAAATGTCCCGGAATTTGGATATAGCGGGGTTGGGCATAATCCCGTATTCGATACGACATGTAATCCTTGGAACCCCGCCATGACTCCGGGAGGATCAAGCGCGGGGTCAGGTGCTGCTGTCGCATCAGGGATGTGTCCGATAGCTGTGGCCTCGGATGGAGGCGGATCAATTCGAATTCCGGCCGCGCATTGTGGGTTGGTTGGAGTTAAACCTTCCGCGGGGCGTGTTCCACTTTACCCTGGTTGTAGGGATGAGCGTTACCCAGGAATTTCGAGTTGGGAATCTTTGGAGCATTTAGGTCCGTTAAGCCGAACCGTTGCTGATAGCGCGCTTATGTTATCCGTAATGGCAGGCCCAGATCCACGGGACCGTCACTCCATACCTGTAAGTGATGTCGATTGGCTAGATCTATCCATAGAATCGGTGCGCGGAAAACGCGTTGCCTTAAGCCTTGATTTTGGCTATGTTGCCGTCGACCCAGAAGTTCGAAAGCTGGTTAAGCAAGCTGCTCAATTTTTTTCAAATGACCTAGGGTGTGTGGTGGAGGAAGTAGTGCCAAACTGGTCGGATCCCTATGAAGCTTTTTGGGCCATCGTAGCCGCTGACACGGATCTCGTTGGTATGAGGGAAATGGTCGCCACCCATGGAAAGCAAATGACACCGCATTTGGTGGATTTTATACAAAAGCCATGGAGTGCTGAGCAGTTCACGGAAGCCCATAAAATGCGTCAAACACTGTGCAATAGTATGTGGCGGCTAATGGAGAACTATGACTACCTTATTACTCCAACCCTGACCACTCCTCCATTTCCTTTGCATGTGCAGGGTCCTGAGAAAATTGATGGAAAAATTGTTCATCCATTTCAGTGGTTGTCATTCACTTTTCCGTTCAATATGACAGGTCAGCCGGCCGCTTCACTACCTGCAGGGTGGACTCAGCAAGGGTTGCCTGTTGGTATTCAAATTGTGGGTAGGCACCTTGCGGATACGTCAGTTTTGCAAGCTTGTGCGGCGTTCGAGCGGGCTGCTCCATGGGGTGATCGTTGGCCTGCATTGTGAGTAAGGTAAGCGGCTGGGAAACTACATTCCCCTCCCTACTACCTTAAGCGCAAATTTTTTCAGAAACGGCGTCGACGCCGTCAGCCATCTTGAATCTGTTCAGTGCATGTCAGAGCATACGTGTCCATTAATTTATGGTGGACACGTGGACATTATCGAGTCGGCCCTGAATAATCCGTAAAGCCAATGGCAGCGCGGGTTTCAGGGTAATTTTGGTGGTTTGGATTTGCAGGATTTGAGATAATGTGGGCATGTTTTCCTGCAAATTTCTCCGGTGTTTTTATGGGTCCGAAGCCGATTATTCCAGGATCAGGCGAGTTGTTCCGCCAGACGCTGCGCGAGCAGATCAACCTGAAGCATCCCTTGGTCAAGCTGGCCGACTTGATCGAATGGGAACGCATCGATGCGGTGTGTGCCAGTCGTTTCAAGTCCGGACGTGGCCGCCCGGCTACCTCGCCGCGACTGATCGCCGGCCTGCTGTATCTGCAACACGCGTTTGACCTCTCGGATGACGATGTCGTGTGGGGCTGGGTCGAGAACCCGTATTGGCAAGTTTTCACCGGTGAAACGTACTTGCAAATTGAGCCGCCGATTGACCCGTCGAGCCTGACCCGCTG
>CAXAVL010000236.1:0-6703 GCA_963971905.1 uncultured Cellvibrio sp. | reverse complement strand
CGAGACGGTGCGCATGCTCTCTGAACGCGGTGTTCCTGTGTGTGCGCACTTGGGTTTAACACCGCAATCGGTGAATAAATTTGGCGGCTTTCGGGTGCAGGGGCGCGATGAAGCGGGCGCGGAAAAAATTCTCGCCGATGCCAAATTGCTCGCCGATGCCGGTGCCGATTTATTAGTGCTGGAATGTGTACCTGCCGATTTGGGCGCGCGCATTACCCGCGAAATTGCGATCCCAACCATTGGTATAGGCGCAGGGCGCGATACCGATGCACAAGTCTTGGTGATTAACGATATTCTCGGCCTCACCGAACAGCCACCTAAGTTCTCTAAAAACTTTTTGTTAGAAGCAACCGACATTCCCGGCGCAATGCAAAAATATGTTGCCGATGTCAAAGCCGGAACATTCCCCGGCGATGACAACATTTTTATCTAACCTGTTTTTACTCTCTATTAAAAATATAACTACAGGGCAATTCCCTGCCCTGTTGCTACACTCCTACCTAATCGGTAAAAAATTCGGCAAATAGTCGCACAACAATTACAAGGCGACGCTATCAACAACCGACCACCGTTATTAAGCGGTAACCAAAAGGTACGAGTTATGTTCAGCAAAACATCACTACTTATTGCTCTGTTAAGCAGCTGCTTTATCGCACCACTACACGCGGATACACCTGCTACTAAAGAATCTACAACATTCACCCAAACCACGAACGACAAAGCGGCCTGGAAAACTTATCTCGCCAAATCCCAAGCGCTGCGCAAAGCCGACCAGGCATTTCTTAAGAACGAGTTAAAAAAGCTCGGGCAAAAAAAAGCAAGCCTGCCGGAATACACCAAAGAATTTGGCTTTGAAGTCAAACAAAAAACCGATTGGTTTAAAAGCGACGAAGGTAAACGCGTAATGGATATTATCCTCTCGTTTCAAACCCCGTCCGGCGGCTGGTCAAAACGCACCGATATGAGCAAAGCGCCGCGTAAACCCGGTCAAGCTTTTGGTGTTGAACAAGATTACATCCCTACCTTTGATAACGGTGCGACCAGCACACAGCTAATGCTGCTGGCACAAGCACATCAGGCCACCGGCGATAAACGTTATAGCGATGCATTTGCCAGAGGTTTGGATTTTATAATCGCTGCCCAATATCCCAATGGCGGCTGGCCGCAAAACTTCCCCTTGGTTGGCGGCTACCACGATCACATCACCTACAATGATGCGCTCATGAGCGACCTGATGGTAATTTTGCATAAGGTTGCCCTTGCGCAAGAAGAGTATTCATTTGCAACACCCGCACAACAACAAGCAGCGCAAACCAGCCTCTCGCGTGCGCTTGATTGCGTACTCAAAACCCAAGTCATTAGTAATGGCAAGCGCACTATCTGGGGAGCACAACACGATGCGAAAACCTTACAGCCAGCCAAAGCTCGCGCCTATGAAATGATTTCCCTCACCAGTTCAGAGAGCGTAGGCATGCTGAATTTTTTGATGGATTTGGAGGCGCCAAGTAGTGAGATTATTAATGCTATTCATGCCGCAGCTGCCTGGTACGAACAAAATAAAATTATCGGAAAAACCTGGACACGGGGCGACGCCTTGCTGAAAGATGATAAAAATGCACCGCCAATGTGGGCGCGTTTTTATGAGATAGGCACTAACCAACCTTTATTTGGCGAC
Organism: uncultured Cellvibrio sp.; assembly: GCA_963971905.1. Classification (GTDB taxonomy): domain Bacteria; phylum Pseudomonadota; class Gammaproteobacteria; order Pseudomonadales; family Cellvibrionaceae; genus Cellvibrio. The sequence continues at coordinate 5,028 of CAXAVL010000236.1, read as the reverse complement.
CGCGATGACTCAGTGCATTATGATCTGGCGAAAGTATCGGAAGAGCGCCGCCTAGGCTATGCCTGGTACACAACCTCGCCCAACCAAGTATTAGCAAAGTACGCCCGCTGGGCTGAACAATATCCGCAATAGATATTAATCACAGCACCTTCACTGCCGTGCAATACGGCAGTGAAGGATAACATCGTTAAATCTCAATTCCCTTCACTTGACCAGACTTTCATGGTTTGCACCGCCAGCAATTTGCACTGACCTTTTTGCTCAACGTATGTACGCATAAATTGGTAGCGCGAGGTGCGCAGGGTTTTTCCGTCTGGATTTAATTTATCGACACTGCTCAAGCCCTGCAACACCACCGTATTTCCCAAGCGATGCGAGCGAACATCATGGGAACGGCGCTGATGCGCTTGCGCCTCCGGTTTTTTTATTCGCATCAGCAATTGCGCTTTGGTCTCTTGCAGGCTTGCTAGGTTATGCACCCAATAAAACTCCGGTGCGAGCAACTTATCCAAAAATTGAACATTGCCCACCTGCAATGCAGTTTCGTATTGTGCATCCAGCTTCAGCAGCGTTTCTATATCCAGACAAGTTTCCGCCCGCGCAATTGACGCCACCAAACATGCAGTCATAACAAAGATTTTTTTCATCTCAAATTTTCACCATAAGAATTAACCTCTAGAAAGTAGAGCATAAAAAAAGCCGGCATCACAAGATGCCGGCCAAGACCATACTAGAGTACAAACAAAGGGGAGTTCCAAACTGGGCCAAGAGAAAACCCATCGGCAATGGCACCAATTCCTAAATCGATGAGTCAACCAAATCACAAGCTGTTGCACTCACAGGAAGAAACCCTTACCGGTAGTTTCAGTATTGTTCACTTTTCAGCCGTTGCCAGTTTTTTTATTCTTCCATTTAAATTATTTAGCGATAAACCCGCAAAACTGATTAGGAAAGGCTATAAAAACCAATTAAACCGGTGGATTGTGCCCCATCAACATCATTGCCTCGTTAATTAAATACTCAAGGCGAGTTGCAGTGGTGGAGCGCAACGCAAAGTCATCGACAAGTTTACGTAAACGGCTCAGCTTGGGGCGCACGGCACGCAATTCTTCTGTCACCGGCTCATAATCCAAATAATGATCTTGCACACTCAGCTTGTTCAGCTCAGATAACTCCGCATGCAACACACTGATCAGGTCATAAAAAAAATCTTTGCGATCCAAACTATTGGCTTCCCAATAAGCTTGATTCAATCCGCCCAACAAATCTTCAAGTACCTTGATGGCTTTGGAAATACTGCTATTCGACATAACACACCTTGCTTTAAGTTCATGATGAATCGTTTGAGTATAGAAGACTTTAGCGTCGTTGCTGGCGGCTCTGCTAAACTCCGCTCTCCTCGCCTCAGGACACCGCCATGCCGCTCGAACAACTCTGGTTGTTTACCACTATTACGCTCGTGCTCTCCGCCAGTCCCGGGCCAGTGATGCTGGCATGTATGATCGATGCCGGGCGCTACGGCTTTCGCAAATCGCTCTACACCATGCTCGGTGCCAGTGTGGGGAATTTGGTGTTGATGTTGTTATCGGCATTGGGGTTAGGTTTATTAGTCGAACAAGCGGAATGGATTTTTCATACGATTAAATGGATTGGTGCAGCTTATCTGGTGTATCTGGGCATTCAATTGGTATTGGCGCCCGCATTAAGTGTTGATCTGGAATCCCGTCAAATACGCAGCAGCCATTTATTCAGCAAAGCGTTTATCGTGGCGGTAACCAACCCCAAGGGGCTAATTTATTTCGGCGCACTCTTTCCGCAATTTATCGACATCCAGCGCAGCATGCCGCCACAATTTGCATTGCTCACGGTGATATTTTTAGCGATGGATTTTGTCTGGATGAGCATCTACGCGGTTGGCGGACGCAGCATTGTGCGCTGGCTAAAATCACCGGAACACCAGCGCTGGTTTAATTGGATTTCTGGCGGTGCATTAATTATCGCAGGTGGAGCGCTAGCATTTACCAAATTATAAATAATGGCGTTCTGTTAATCATAAAAAACGCGCAACGTTTACACATTGCGCGTTTTTTATTTCAGCGTTTTTTTGCAGTCAACTTTTTTGCAATGCTTTTATGCCGGAGCACTGGTGCGAATCAAGTGATCAAACGCACCGAGCGATGCAGTTGCGCCCGCGCCCATGGCGATAATGATTTGCTTGTAAGGCACGTTAGTACAATCGCCCGCCGCAAATACACCCGGCACTGAGGTTTCACCGCGTGCGTTAATTTCAATTTCACCGCGATTGCTTAACTGCACTGTACCTTTTAAGAAATCGGTATTGGGCAACAGACCAATTTGCACAAAAATCCCTTCCAAATCTACCGTTGCGATTTCATCGGTATTGCGGCTTTTGTATTTCAGCGCAGTGACTTTTTCGCCGTTGCCGATCACTTCAGTGGTCAGCGCTTCGGTAATTACCGTCACATTCGGCAAGCTGAATAATTTGCGCTGCAAGACAGCATCGGCACGTAATTTTGAATCGAATTCAATCAAGGTTACATGAGCGACAATACCCGCCAAATCAATTGCCGCTTCCACACCGGAGTTGCCGCCGCCGATCACCGCTACACGTTTGCCTTTAAACAAAGGGCCATCGCAGTGCGGGCAGTAGGCAACGCCTTTGCCGCGATATTCTTGCTCGCCCGGCACATTCATTTCTCTCCAACGTGCGCCGGTAGCAAGGATAATGCTTTTACTTTTTAAGCTGGCACCGCTGGCGAGTTTTACCTCTACCAAATCACCGGGATTTGCACCGGGAATAACTTCAGCCGCTTTTTGCAGGTTCATCACATCAACAGCGTATTCTTTTACGTGTTGCTCTAACGCCATCGCAAGTTTCGGGCCTTCGGTTTCTTTTACCGAAATAAAATTTTCTATCGAGACAGTATCCAACACCTGACCGCCAAAACGCTCGGCCACTACACCGGTGCGAATACCTTTGCGCGCAGAATAAATGGCTGCCGCTGCGCCTGCAGGGCCACCGCCAATCACTAACACATCGTAGGGGTCGCGTTCGCTCAGCGCTTTGGCATCGCGCTCGGCGGCGCCTGTATCAATTTTCGCGATAATTTCTTCCAGCGTCATACGGCCTTGGCCGAAATGCGTACCGTTTAAATACACACTTGGTACCGCCATAACTTTGCGCTGCTCAACTTCGTTTTGAAAGAGCGCGCCATCAATCATGATCGCAGAAAAATTCGGGTTGATCGCTGCCAATAAATTTACTGCTTGCACTACGTCTGGGCAGTTGTGGCAGGAAAGCGAGACAAACACTTCAAAGTGAAACTTGCCGCCAATCGCTTTAATTTGTTCGATGGTTTTTGCATCCACTTTGGGCGGATGGCCACCGGTCTGCAACAAGGCTAAAACTAGTGAGGTAAATTCGTGCCCCATTGGAATTCCCGCGAAATGAATGCGCGGTGCCTCGCCTTGTGCGGCTACTGCAAATGATGGGCGATAGTTTGAATTACCTTGATCACTTACACTCACCTTATCGGAAAGTGTAGAAATTTCTTGCAGGAGTTTATACATCTCCTGACTTTTTGCGCTGTCATCCAGACTTGCAACCAGTTGGATGGGGCGTTGCAGTTTTTCCAAATAGGCTTTGAGTTGGCCTTTAATCGCGGCATCTAACATGGTGTTCTCCATAAGAATTTTTTAATAAAAGCCCGCCTTGTGAGCGGGCTTTTTCTACAACGGTTGCTTGTTTGCAAATGTCATCCCCGCATGCGGGGATCCATAGGTCTTAGCAATTAAAAGCCGGACTCCCGCAAGCGGGAGTGACGAATCAGCAATCTTAGATTTTTCCAACCAAATCGAGAGATGGAGCCAAAGTCGCTGCACCTTCTTTCCACTTGGCTGGGCACACCTCACCTGGGTGAGCAGCCACGTATTGCGCGGCTTTTACTTTGCGCAGCAATTCAGAGGCATCGCGGCCAATGCCACCAGCGTTAATTTCAATGATTTGGATTTTGCCTTCTGGATCGATCACGAAAGTACCGCGATCAGCAAGACCAGCCTCCTCAATCATCACACCGAAGTTGCGCGTGATGGTGCCGGTTGGGTCGCCGATCATTGGGTATTGGATTTTGCCAATGGTCTCGGAGCTGTCGTGCCATGCTTTGTGAGTGAAGTGAGTGTCGGTAGACACTGAATAGATCTCTACGCCCATGCTTTGGAATTCAGCGTAGTTGTCCGCCAGATCACCCAGTTCGGTAGGGCATACAAAGGTGAAGTCCGCTGGGTAGAAGAACACCACAGACCATTTGCCTTTCAAGTCAGCGTCGGTCACAGGGATGAATTTGCCCTGGTGATAAGCCTGAGCACTGAAAGGTTTGATTTCTGAATTGATAGTTGCCATGAGTAAATCTCCTAATTATGGAAAGGTCTGTATGGGCTAAGCCCGTTGGGTTAATTGCGTCAACGGGGTACAGATTAGGGATTCAGGCGTGATAGGACTAATTGTATGTGGCCATAGACAACATAGACAAAACCTATCTATTTGATATGATCAATTTTTAATTACTATTGAAATTAGCAGTGCATTCAACTGCAGCAGTAAAAACAGCATGCAATAAAAAAGCGACGAGCCGGAAGCACGCCGCTTTTTTATTGATCTTTAAGTGAAAACTAATCAGTAATTTTGATTGATTAAATCTTGTGCGCGTGTGAGCCCTTCGGCGGCATCAGAGCCGGGCACTGCAAAACGCAACCCCTGCTGCACAAACATTCTGGCTTTATCTGGAAGCGCTAGCTGGATGTAACTTTGCGCCAGCACCAAATACAGTTCGGCGGAGCGGCGCTCGATGCGCAGACCGCGCTCGGCGGTGGCGATCGCGCCTTGATAGTCTAACGATTGATACTGCTGCCGCGCCTGTTTAGCCAAACTCAACGCCGCCGGGTTTAAGGCGGCGACTGCAGGAGCGGGGGCGTTGGGCACAGATCCGAGTTGAGGTTTTAAGATGACCG
>CAXAVL010000235.1:0-6782 GCA_963971905.1 uncultured Cellvibrio sp. | reverse complement strand
TAATCCAGAAACGGTGGAGCTTAACGAGGCGGACGTTGCGGATGTGGCCAATTGGAGAACCGCACAGCTGTATGACAACGCCAATAAAAATACCGGTGATGCCGTTACTTTTACCACCGATGCTACCTATGACACTGATTCAGGTTTTTTCAAACAGTTTAATGTAGGTGTGCGTATCGATCAGCGCACTGCAGCGGAATCTTTCAGTCGTCAGGACGGCTTTAATCCTAATGTGACTATTACTGAAGAGTTAACTTACATTAACAATGGTTTTTTTGACGGTAATGCCAATGTGCCAACAACATGGGCAGTGGCCGACGGCCATTACTTGCGTGCAAATTCCGATGATATGCGCGCAGTGTATAACTTACAAAAATTAGCGCTGGTTGAAAGTTTTAATATTGATGAGTTAACGGCATCTGCCTACATGACTACACAATATGAGACTGAAATAGCTGGCAGAAAATTGGATGGTGAAATTGGTCTGCGTTACACCAGTTCAGATACCGATATGGAGTTCACCGATACTGCCTCTGCAAATAAAGATGTTTACAAAGATTCGGCGAGCACCACTAAAGTATTGCCCAGCCTATCGCTTCGCTACGCATTGACAGATGACCTGTATGCTCGTTTGGCGTACACCGAAACTTTACGTCGTCCGGGCTTTGCTTCATTAAACTCGCGCATTGTATATAACGAAGATGTTACCGGTATCGGCTATGGCACCGCCGGTGGTGGAAACCCGGATTTAAAACCTACTGAGTCGCAAAACTATGACTTCTCGTTGGAGTGGTATTTTGCCGACGCAAGTTCTTTGTACGGAACATTATTCAAACGCGAAATTGAAGGTTTTGTGATTGATTTTCGCCGTCAAGTTCAACACGAAACCCCAACAGGCGAAATGGGAACCTATGTCCTTAGCCAACCCTTTAATGCATCCAATGGTGAGTTGACCGGCTTGGAGTTGGGCACAATTTGGTTCCCGGAAAATCTGCCAGGTGTGTTAGATGGCTTTGGTATTCAAGCGAGCTATACCGCATTGAATTCATCGCAATCAACGCCCATTACCGATTCTACTGGTGTGATTACCGAAGTAAAAGAAACGGATTTATTTGGTGTGTCAGATGAATCTTACAGCGTCGTTCTAGCCTATGATAAAGGTGATTTGGGTATGCGTTTGTCTTATGCCTGGCGCAGTGAATTCCTGAATAACTACGAGGCTGCGTTATTTGCAAATCCGTTAGAAATGTGGAGAAAACCAGAATCCAGTATGGACCTGCAAATTAGCTACGCGGTGAATGACAATCTCTCATTAACCTTTGACGGCACCAATCTGACTGAAGAGATTTATCAAAGTTACTACGGTGAAAATGGTGCAACAACCAACAACTTTGGTTCATCGCTTTACAGTCGCACGTTTGCAGTTGGTGCGCGCCTGACCTTCTAGGTTCTGTCTCGTCTCTGTTAAAACACTTGGTAATTTTGTCAGGTGTTTTAACAAACTCATAAAGACCATTCATGGGTCTTTGCCGTTGAGTTTCACCATTGCTATTTAACTTTAGTGGCAAAGGGGAAACTCATTTTTTTAGCCTTAAAAAATAATTAATAACGGAGAGGTCTTCTATGTTTACTTTTGTACGCTTGTTAAAAAATGTTGTCGCTGTTGTGTCGGTCTGTTGCAGCTTTCACACTTCAGCCATCACCATCAGTGGCACTACCGATATTCACGACCCATCCACCATCGTCAAAGATGGCAATACCTACTGGACTTTTGGTACGGGCGGTGGCGCCAGTAATTTTCCCATCAACGCGCTCTATTCAACGGATTTGGTGAATTGGCAGCGCGGCCCATCGCCAGTGGCGGCCAATACTTTTCCGAGTTGGATTAACAGCAAAGTGCCGGGTTTTGACGGAAACTTTTGGGCGCCCGATTTAATTGAAATGAATGGCAAATATTATTTGTACTATTCAGTATTTTCTGCCACGTCCGGTATGCGCTCCGCAATTGGTGTGATGGTCACTAATTCACTGAATAATCCGAGTTGGACAGATTTGGGTATGGTTGTTTCAACGGTGGATGAGGGCACATTAGGCGGCCAGCCGGTTAACACCATTGATGCAGGTGTATATCGCGATGCGCAAAATAATGTGTGGATGGTGTACGGCTCGCATTACGCGGGAATTTTTGTGCGACAAATAAATACCGCAACCGGAAAATTGTTAAATTCAACGCGCTATCCGGTGGTGGGCAATAATTATGGCTGGCATGAATTTGAAGCGGCGCAGGTGCAATACATCAATGGCTATTACTACATGTTTGTAAACCTCGGTGAGTGTTGCCAGGGTAGCAATAGCGATTACTACATTGTCACTGGTCGCTCGACGAGCCCTACCGGCCCATTCCTCGATAAAAATGGTGTGAATCTGTGGAACTATGGTGGCAGTAATATTTTAATGACCGATGGAAAATATATCGGCCCTGGTCACTTTGGTTATGTCTACAATAACGGCCAGCATTTAGCGTCCATCCATTATTACGACGGCACTACTGCCAACGGTTGGCCTGCGCGTTTGGATTTATTGCAAATGAGCTTTTCTAATGGTTGGCCGGTATTAAGCCGCAATTTTTCAGTCAAGTCAGATAACAATGTGCGCGTGAACGGCACTTATCGCATTACACCTGCACATTCCGGCAAGTCGCTCGATGTTGAAAATTGCGGAACGGCGGCGGGCACAAATCTGCGTCAGTGGACTTGGCTGAATAATAATTGCCAGAAATTTTCCATCACCTCGGTTGATGGTGTCTGGCATAAAATTTCGCCAGTAAGCGCTTCAGGTTTGGCGTTTGATGTGAATTCCTTTTCAACCGCAAATGGCGCTAATGTAATGCTGTGGAATTCCTATACTAATCATGCGCAACAGTTCCGTTTTCAGTCGGCAGGTTCAGGCCGCTACCGCATAGTGAATCGCAACAGTGAAAAATGTTTGGATATTTCTGCGGCGGCTACAGCAGATGGTGCAAATTTATTGCAGTGGGAGTGCGTCGCCAATAGCACCAACCAAATGTTCACACTAGAAGCGCAATAATTTAACGCTAAGAAAAAAGGGGTTATCGATGAGGTTGAAAACGTTTTACTGTGTATTGGCCTTGTGCGCCAGTTGGAGTTGTTTGCCAACAGCGGCGTTGGAGTTGGTTCCTCTGCGCAATGTGCAATTACTCGATAGCCCTTTTTTACACGCGCAAAATACCAACAAAGAGTATTTGATGGCGCTGGACGTTGAAAAACTTCTCGCGCCTTTTCGCCGCGAAGCCGGTTTGCCGTTTAAAGAGACTTACGGCAATTGGGAATCCACCGGGTTGGATGGCCATATGGGCGGCCACTATGTGTCGGCCCTCGCATTGATGTATGCCTCTACAGGCGATAAAGCGGTATTGCAGCGGTTGAATTACGTTGTAAGCGAATTAAAAAAATGTCAGGAAAAAATAGGCACAGGTTATATCGGCGGCATTCCTGACAGTAAAAAGATGTGGGGCGAAATTGCTAAGGGCGATATTCGTGCAGACAATTTTTCCACCAACGAGCGCTGGGTGCCTTGGTACAATATTCACAAGATTTACGCTGGCCTGCGCGATGCCTATTGGTATGCAGACAATAAAGACGCAAAAAAAATGCTGGTCAAATTGTCCGACTGGGCAATCGATTTAACCAAGAATCTGTCGCCTGAACAAATGCAAACCATGCTGCGCACTGAGCATGGCGGCATGAACGAAGTGTTTGTCGATGTAGCAAAAATTACTGGCGATAAAAAATATCTTAAACTTGCAGAATCCTTTTCCCAGCAGGCGATTTTGCAACCCCTGGAAAAATTTCAAGATCAGCTCACTGGTTTACACGCCAATACCCAGATTCCCAAAGTGATTGGTTTTAAACACTACGGTGATGCAGCTAACAATGAAGAGTGGAAGAAAGCCGCTGAGTTCTTTTGGCAAACTGTTATAGATAAACGCACAGTGGCGATTGGTGGTAACAGTGTAAAAGAACACTTTCACGATACGGCAGATTTTTCGCCCATGATCAATGAAGTGGAAGGGCCGGAAACCTGCAACACTTACAATATGCTTAAGCTCACTGAAATGTTGTATTTGTCTTCCGGTGAACAAGCTGCGCCGGAAATGAAGTACGTGGATTATTACGAGCGCGCGCTCTACAACCATATTCTCGGTTCGCAAAATCCTACCACGGGCGGCTTTGTTTATTTTACGCCCATGCGCCCCAATCACTACCGTGTGTACTCGCAAGTGCACGACGGCATGTGGTGCTGTGTGGGCTCAGGTTTGGAAAGTCATTCCAAATACGCTGAATTTATTTACGCGCGCGATAAAAAATCAAAAAAGCTGCCGGAAGTTTTTATCAATTTATTTATTCCATCGCACATGGAGTGGAAAGAGCAGGGCATTAAGATTACCCAAAATACACTTTTTCCGGATGCAGAAACTACGTCGATCACTATCGATAAATCCGCGCGTTTCCGTTTGCAGTTGCGTTACCCTGGGTGGATAGAAGCAGGAAAACTATCGCTTAGCATTAATGGTAAGAAAGTAGGCGTTACCAAACAACCGGGCGAATTTATCGCGCTTGAACGCCACTGGAAAAAAGGCGACAAGGTTGAGCTGACCTTGCCGATGCGTTCGACCCTGGAAGAAATGCCGGACGGGTCCAATTACTATGCCATTTTGCATGGGCCGATTGTGCTTGCTGCCAAAACCCAGCCGTTTGCGGCGGAAAAGATTAATTACTTTGCGGATGATTCACGCATGGGGCATATCGCCAGCGGCCAAATGTGCCCGCTAGAAGCAGCGCCGTTTTTATTGGGCAACTCACAAGACTTTATCCAAAAATTAAAACCAGTTGCAGGCAAACCTTTGACCTTTGATGCCTCGGGTTTAATCAACGGTAAACAAATGGCGCATGTCGAACTGATCCCTTTCTTCCGTTTGCACGAGTCGCGCTACAGTATTTATTGGCCGTACACCACCGCTGCCGATGTAGAAAAAGCGCGTGCAAAAGCGGCGGCAGATGAAAAGGCGCGTTTGGATTTGCAAGTAAAAACTATCGATCAAGTTGCCCCCGGTGAACAACAACCGGAATCAGATCATTTTTACCAAGGTGAACAAAGTGAAGCGGGTTTATACAATGGCCGTCACTGGCGTCACACTCGCGCGTGGTTTAGTTATGAGTTGAATGACAAGCTGAGGGAAGCAAAAATTTTACAAATTACATATGCCGGTATCGATGCTGGTAGAGCATTTGAAATTCAATTAAATGGCGAAGTGATTGCCAAAGTCGAATCTACTGGCAATGCACAAGAGTTTTTTGCGGTGGATTATGCCATTCCGGCAGCGCTGGTTGAAAAAGCCAAGGGAAAATACACACTGAAGTTTGTCGCGGCGCCAGGTTCGATTGCGGGCGGAATTTATGGTGTGAGGCTATTGCGCGATTAAAGAATCGCTCGCGCGATTCTTTATTCTCCGTGCCCCATTCATTTCAATCGCTTACTTTTATAAGTATCAAGTTCCTTTTCGTCTACTATCGGCCAGCCTTCTTTATCCCATGTGATATTGAGAATTTTCAACTTCTGCAAATATTTGTCGGCAGTTTCATAGGCGTGCAGCACTAAATAGTCTTTGTCATTCCAGGTGTATGCGCTGTTGTGGCCGAGGCCGACCCAGTTTTTATTGCCTTTGAGCAACAAGCTGCCGCCGCCTTCATTCATATCTTTGCCGGTTTTATCGAGGTAGGGGCCAGTTGCGTTTTTGGAGCGGCCGACGACCAAATGATAAGTCGAGTTAGCGCCCTTACAGCACAATCCCCAAGAGACAAATAAATAATAGTAGGCACCTTTTTTGAAAATAAACGGCGCTTCAATTTCACCTGGGCCCGCATTGCTGCCGGTGTTTGCTGGCACCTGATCGCGTGCGGCAATGCTGTGCCACTCTTGTGGTTCAGCGGGGCGGGTTAAGTCGTCATTGAGTTTGACTATTTTTAGTCCGCTCCAGAAAGAACCAAAACTCATCCAGGCTTGATTCTGGTCATCCACAACAATTGCGGGATCAATCGCGTTCCACATATCGCGGTTAGGTACTGATTGAATCACTATGCCTTTATCTTCCCAGCGATAATCCGGTGATTTAGGGTTCAAGGTTTTATTCACTGTTACGCCAATCGCCGAGGTGTTTTTGCCAAAGGCGGAAACGGAGTAATACAAATAAAATTGGTTGTTGTGCTGGATAATATCTGGCGCCCAAAGGTGGCCGTTAAACTCAGGTGCTACCGCTTTGGCCCACACAGGTTCAGTGGCAAAGGCGCGATCTGTAAAGCGCCAGTTAACGCGATCTTTAGAGCTGTAAATGGTGATGCCGGGGCCGGTGCTAAATAAGTACCAGGTGTCGCCCTCACGCGCCATGACCGGGTCGTGTACATCCACTTGTTTGGCTTGGGAAAAACTGGTGAGGCAGAGTAGGGCGCTCAAGCTGATCAAGCGCAGGCTAGTGTTGATGAAGTTGTGTAAAGACATGGTAAGTTCTCTTGGTCTAATTCTTAGAATATGTAATATAATATTAATTCATCGAGAATAATAGTTAACTAGGGTTAAGTTCGCCGGTGCGGATTTAGGCTGAGGAGTGTGCCATGAAGTGTGTTGTTAGATCCGGGTTGGTGTTAGCGATTGTCTTGGTCCTGTGCACATTATCGGCCTGTGTGGCGACTTGCCGCGACATGCCC
>CAXAVL010000234.1:0-6800 GCA_963971905.1 uncultured Cellvibrio sp. | reverse complement strand
CCCCCGGTGTCAGGATAGTTGTCGCGTCATCTGAACGACGAAAAAAGACCGGGGGCGGCAAGAAGTGAGCATGAATCGTTATTCCCCTGAGCGCAAGGCGGCCATTTTGAAGAAGCTGCTGCCGCCGTTAAACCTGTCCGTCGCAGAGGTGTCGCGGCAGGAAAACATTTCAAACGTAACCCTGTACACTTGGCGCAAACAGTTGCTCGAAAAAGGTGTTGTTGTGCCCGATAGTCAGTTCCCTGAACAATGGTCAGCCGAAGCCAAGCTTGCGGTAGTTGCCGAAACACTCGTTTTTTCCGAAGTGGAATTGAATGAATACTGCCGAAAAAAGGGTTTGTTTCCTGAGCAAGTGAAAGCCTGGAAGGATGCGTTTCTGAATATCCAGCGACCAGCAGCAAAGCCGTCGAAGGCAGAGTTAAAGGCAGCGGCCAAGGAGGCTCTTCGAGACAAAAGGGAAATACACCAATTAAAAAAAGAGTTGCGACGTAAAGAAAAAGCCTTGGCAGAAGCGGCGGCGCTATTGGTGCTGCGAAAAAAGTTGAATGCGTTCTGGGAAGAGAAAAACAACGAGGAAGATTGACGTTGATCCCGGAGCGTGAACAATTTATTGAGTGGATTCATGAAGCCGTTACAGCAGGCGCGCGGCGATGCCGTGCGTGCAATGAGGTGGGAATATCGTTACGCACCTTGCAGCGCTGGATGCGCGGCGACAGGGTAAGCGCCGACGCCCGCACCACTTGCGCACGACCAGAGCCGATCAACAAGCTCAGCGAACTGGAACGGCAGCAGGTGTTGAGTGTGTGCAACAGCCCTGAATATGCCCAGCTACCGCCGAGCCAGATTGTGCCTCGCCTCGCTGACAAAGGGATTTATATTGCTTCGGAATCGACGATGTACCGCGTGCTTAAAGCACAGGATCAATGCCATCGACGCGGTCGTGCGCAGGCACCTGGCAAACACAAAGCACCAACGAGTTATCGTGCGGAAGCAGCCAATCAAGTATGGTCGTGGGACATCACGTATTTGCCCACACACGTGCGCGGGCAATTTTATTATCTGTATTTGTTTGAAGATATTTACAGCCGTAAAGCCGTTGGTTGGGAAGTGTATGAACAAGAAAGTGGTGATTTGGCGGCGGGGTTATTGCAGCGCATCGTGATGACCGAGCAGTGTTTTTCGAATCCGCCGGTGCTGCATTCCGATAATGGTGCGCCGATGAAATCACTCACACTGTTAACAAAAATGTACGACCTTGGTATTACGCCATCGCGCGGACGGCCACGTGTGAGTAATGATAATCCTTATTCGGAATCCTTGTTTCGCACGTTAAAGTATTGTCCGCAGTGGCCTGCTGAGGGGTTTGCTACGCTTGATGATGCGCGTGTTTGGGTACGTGAATTTATCGAGTGGTACAACCATCATCATTGTCATAGTCGCATCCGCTTTGTGACACCAGCACAACGTCATCGCGGCGAGGACAAAATGATTTTGAAAAAGCGTCATGATTTGTATGAACAGGCGAAACAAAAGCGGCCGGAGCGATGGTCGGGCAACACCAGAAATTGGGAACCTGTGGGTACGGTTAATTTGAATCCGGAACGCGAGGATGTGCGGCTAAAGAAAGCGGCATAAATTTAACAGCTGACGCGACAACTAGCTTGAAAAACGCCGCACTTTCGCCAGTGCAACCTTAGTATTCAGGTGCTTTTAATAGGATTTCAGGCAGTTCACTTAGGTAAACAGGATTACTCTTTAATCACCTCGTTAAACATAAAATAAAAATAACAACAATAGATATTCAACCCGAGCAGCACTATAAAAAAGTGCGCATTGCATCTCCAATAGCCTCAAGTATTAAGCATAAATACAGGGCTGTTTAGCAATTTAACGGCATTGTCGTTTCGCTCAACATCCACAATCTCTCCGTAGTCATTTGCACGCCATGGCAAATGGTCGGTTCCTATTATTCTAAAATTTAGCGAGTCATAAATATTATGAACATCAAACACTATAAGTTGATTAAAAGAAGTGGGTGCTCCCTGCTGCTTGCCAACTTGGCTCTTGCTGTTTCGTCTTTTGCCTGGGCCGATTGCAGCTATACCATCACTAACAATTGGGGTTCAGGCTTTACCGGTGAAATTAAGGTCACCAACAATACCAATCAAACGGTGAATGGCTGGACTGTGACTTGGAAAGATTCTGCGACTATCACCAGCTCATGGAATGCAACCCTCACTGGTTCAAACCCCTATACCGCAACTGCATTAAGTTGGAACGGCACTTTGGCTCCTAATGCGTCCGCCAGTTTTGGTTTTCAAGGTACGGGCAATGCGAGTGTCGCCACTGTAACCGGCAGTCTCTGTGGTGCGGCGGTGCCATCCAGCAGCAAATCCAGTACACCAGTCAGTTCTGCAGCGCCAAGCTCTAAAGCGGCCAGTTCGGTTGTGGTTAGTTCAACACCGGCAAGTTCGGTTGCACCCAGTTCCAAAGCCACCAGCTCTGCAGCGACCAACACGTCTTTGATTTTGCAGGAAGATCAGAGCGGTTTCTGTTCAGTGAATGGCACCATCGACAGTAACAATAGCGGTTATACCGGCAGTGGTTTTGCTAATACCGACAATACCCAAGGCGCCGCTATTACCTGGGCAGTGAATGCATCGAACAGTTCGCGCTACACACTGGTATTCCGTTTTGCCAATGGTGGCAGCAGTGCCCGCAATGGCTCGCTGGTGATTAATGGCGGCAGCAACGGCAACTACACCGTCGAGTTGCCCACAACAGGTGGCTGGACTAATTGGCAAACTGCTTCAGTTGAAGTGGATTTAGTGCAAGGCAATAACAATGTGAAATTGTCTGCGCTGAGCGCTGAAGGTTTGCCTAATGTGGATTCATTGACTCTGGTTGGCGCAGCCGCAACACCGGGTTCATGCGGCACAACCGCAAGCAGCACTCCGGCTTCGTCCAGCTCTGCGCCCAAAAGCTCTGTGCCAAGCTCAGTGCCACAAAGCTCATCATCTGTAGCCTCTAGCACGCCGAGCAATAACAACCCTGGCTATATCAGCATCACCGATAAGGCGCCGGGTTGGGCGAGCATGAATGGCGGCACCACCGGTGGCGGCACTGATTTAAGTAAAGCTATTACCGTAACCAACATGAGCGCGCTGAAATCAGCGGTGAGCGGCTCCAGCAGCAAAATCGTGCTGGTTGCACCCGGCGTTTACGATGGCACGCTTACTCCAGGCGCAAATACCACAATTATCGGTACCAAGCCCGGTGTAATTATCAGCGGCAATATCAATATTAGCGGTTCCGATAAATACAACATCATCGTGCGCAATATCTCGGTGCGCGGCAAACAATGTGGTAGTTACGACGAATGTAGATCGGGTGCAGACGGCGTTTATATTGGTAGTGGTGCGCACCATGTATGGTTCGATCACTTCGATGTAGCCGATGGGCAAGATGGCAATTTTGATGTAACTCGCTCGGGGGACTTTGTTACCTGCTCATGGTGTAAATTTCACTACACCTACAACAAAGAACATAAATTTTCCAATTTGATTGCCGGTAGTGATGACGAAACGGAAAGCCGTGGCAAATTAAACATTACCTATATGTTTAGTATGTGGGGCGACTTGGTTGGATCACGTCAACCGCGTGGCCGCTTCGGCAAAGTTCACATGCTTAACAACTATCACAAAAACACCGGCGATATGCATGGTGTCGGCAAAGAAATGCAACTGCTCGCTGAAGGTTGCACCTATGACAATCCAGGTAAACCAGCATTTTTCACCATGGGTGGTGCACACACGGGTTGGAAAGGTATAGGCAATGAAGGCACTGCCAAAAATGTTAACGATTCAACCGGCAGTGTATTTAAACCGCCTTACAGCTATAGCGTAATGCCAGCTTCACAAGCCAAAGCCGCCATTCTTTCCAGCAAGTGCGGTGTCGGCAATACCTGTGATCTAAAAATGTAATTCCCCACGTGCTTGCCCTCATTTTGAATGCCCTGTTTGCCAAGGTTTAAACCCTGCCGGCGCATTCAGTGAGGGCTTTTTCTTCCATTAAAAACCAGGAGTATTTGGGACAATGAAAACAAATCTATTGGCAATCTTAACGCGGCGCAGTACTGCTCTTATTGTTGCTGGCTTTACCTTATCGCTAAGTTCTTTTAGTTGGGCAGGCTGCAGTTACACCATCACCAACAATTGGGGTTCAGGCTTTACCGGTGAAATTAAAGTCACCAACAATACCAATCAAACCGTGAATAGTTGGACTGTAAATTGGAAAGACTCTGCCACTATTACCAGCTCATGGAATGCAACCCTTTCCGGTTCTAATCCCTATACCGCGACCTCATTAAATTGGAACGGTACCTTGGCTCCCAACGCCTCTGCCAGTTTTGGTTTTCAAGGTACGGGCAATGCAAGTGTTGCCACCGTGACTGGCAGCCTCTGTGGCGCAGCGGCGTCATCGACCAGTAAATCGAGTACACCCGCGACAAGTTCCGCAGCGCCCAGCTCAACTCCCGTGAGTTCTATCGCACCTAGCTCAGCGGCGCCCAGCTCCAAAGCCGCCAGCTCAATCGCGCCCAGCTCGTCCAGTGCAGCCAATAATTCCTCATTTGTTGTGCAAGAAGAGCAAGCAGGCTTCTGCAGTGTAGATGGCAGTATCGATAGCAATAACAGCGGCTTTACCGGCACCGGTTTTGCCAATACCGATAACGCCCAAGGCAAGGCGGTTAAGTGGGCGATTAACGCGACCACTAGCAGCCGTTACACACTGACAATCCGTTTTGCTAATGGCGGCACAAGCAATCGCAATGGCTCTCTGCTAATCAATGGTGGTAGCAACGGTAATTTCACCTTCGAGTTGCCAAGCACCGGTAGTTGGACGAGCTGGAAAACCGCATCGATTGAAGTGGATTTGGTGCAGGGCAATAACCTTGTGCAACTCTCCGCGTTGACGGCAGAAGGTTTACCCAATATCGATTCATTAACCATTACCGGTCAACCAACCAGTGGCGGTGCTTGCGGCACAAATGCAAGCAGCATTCCGGCCAGCAGTAGCGCATCGAGCAAGAGCTCTTCCAGTGCACCCGCGCCGCAAGGAAAGTTTGTCGGCAACATTACAACGTCGGGCGCAGTGCGTGCGGATTTCAACAAATATTGGAATCAAATCACCCCTGAAAATGAAGGCAAATGGGGTTCGGTCGAGCGCTCGCGCGATGTGTATGACTGGAGTGGCACCGATCGCATTTACGCCTACGCTCGCCAGCACAATATTCCGGTCAAAGCGCACACGCTGGTGTGGGGCAGCCAGTATCCCAGTTGGATTAATTCATTGAGTGCGACTGAGCAGGCGGCAGAAATTGAAGAGTGGATTCGCGATTACTGCACACGCTATCCCGATACCGCAATGATTGATGTAGTGAACGAAGCAATTCCTTCACATGCGCCAGCAAATTATGCACAAAACGCCTTTGGTAATAATTGGATTATTCGCTCGTTTCAATTAGCGCGTAAATACTGCCCTAACGCGATACTTATTTTGAATGACTACAACGTGCTGAGTTGGGATACCGATAAATTTATCACCTTGGCAAAACCTGTGATCGCCGCCGGTGTGGTAGATGCTGTTGGCTTGCAAGCGCACGGATTGGAGAGCCGCTCGCTGACAGAATTGACTAGCAAATTAAATCAAATCGCCGCCTTGGGTGTGCCGATTTATATTTCTGAATACGACATCGCTAAAACTAATGATCAGGATCAATTGCGCATCATGCAGGAGCAATTCCCACTGTTCTATAAACATTCCTCTGTCAAGGGCATTACCTTGTGGGGCTATGTTGTAGGTAAAACCTGGCGCGATGGCACCGGCCTTATTCAAGACAATGGTACGCCGCGCCCAGCTATGACCTGGCTGATGAATTATTTAGGTAGGTAGGTTGTCAGGTCGTCCCTTATCCATGAAAAAGGAGTTTCATGGTTTTTTAAATTTATTTTGTAATTTTTAATTTAATCAGCGCGCGTATTTATTTTCATCAAGTAAGTATTAACGCTTAACCGACTAAGCAGATTGTTAGCTGTATAAAAATAACCAACAGCAAACAATCGTAAAAAATCACTTCACAACAAGCGGAAATCATAATGAACAGTAATCGATTTTGCTCGGCAAAAAAAATCGCCTATTCAGCACTGCTGTTGGGCTTATCTTTAAGTATTTCCAGTCACTCCTGGGCAGGTTGTAGTTACACCATTACCAACAATTGGGGCTCGGGTTTTACCGGAGAAATTAAAGTGACCAACAATACCAATCAAACGGTGAACGGTTGGTCGGTGAGTTGGAAAGATTCTGCCACTATCACTAGCGCCTGGAATGTTACGCTCAGCGGAGCCAACCCTTATACCGCCACGGCATTAAGTTGGAATGGCACGCTTGCGCCCAATGCGTCGGCCAGTTTTGGTTTTCAGGGAACCGGCAATGCCAGTGTGGCGGTAGTCACGGGTAGCCTGTGTAATGCTGTTAGCCAATCGAGCAATGCAATAAGTTCCAGTGCGCCGAGTTCAAAACCCCTTAGCTCGGTTGCTCCCAGTTCGACACCAGCAAGCTCCACGCCAGCAAGTTCCACTCCTCAAAGCTCAATTGCGCCAAGCTCAGTTGCACCGAGTTCAAAATCCCTAGCGAGTAGCTCGTCAAGCGCGCAAGGCAATAACACTTTTATCATTCAAGAAGAACAGACGGGCTTCTGTGGTGTGAACGGCACAGTCGACAGCAACAATGGCGGCTTTACC
>CAXAVL010000233.1:0-6850 GCA_963971905.1 uncultured Cellvibrio sp. | reverse complement strand
GGTCGAGCCGGTGGATGATTTGATCGTGCAATTTGCTGATGCTGGCGCTACCTACATCACTTTTCACCCGGAGGCCTCGCGCCATGTGGATCGCTCGCTGCAGCTGATTAAAGATAAGGGCTGCAAAGCTGGATTGGTACTCACACCCGCCAGCTCCCTCGACCATATCAAATATGTGATGGGCAAGTTGGATATGTTGCTGTTGATGTCGGTCAACCCGGGTTTTGGCGGTCAGGCATTTATCCCTTATGTACTCGACAAGTTACGTGAAGCTCGCGCGCTGATCGATGCCAGCGGCTTTCCGATTCGCTTGGAAGTTGATGGTGGGGTTGGGCTGGCGAACATTCGCGAAGTGGCAGAGGCGGGTGCAGATACCTTTGTCGCGGGCTCGGCGATTTTTAATGCGCCGGATTATGCAGCAGTTATCGCCGAAATGCGTGAGCAGTTAGCACTGGTTTAATCTGCTGTGAATTTGCCGGTATTGGCAGTGGTTTGAGGGTAGGCATCGGCAATTTATTTAAGTACACTTAGTCTCACTTAAACAGGAATCCTCCTCGTGAAACACGCAGCCTACACACCAGAGTGCGCTACCCGCCTTGCCGCCCGATGGCGTCGCTAGTTCATCCCGCTTGGTCAAAATCCGTCGCGATTTTGAGCTGAGCCTGCCTTTCCCTGTTTGCGCATCGGAATTGGTTAGTGGTTTTACCATTAATTCTTTTCCATTAATTGTGCTGCGCAAATACAATACTGAAAAAGATAAAAGCTTGCCCCCTATCAGGTGAGCGTAAAGGTAATGTCATGACTTCCGACCCGTTTATCGATCAAACCAAGTTTGCCCAATTAGCCGCGCAAGGTTACAACCGTATTCCTGTCATGCGCGAAGTGCTGGCTGATTTAGATACACCGCTGTCCTCTTATCTCAAACTGGCGGCTGGCCCATACTCCTATTTATTTGAATCCGTACAAGGCGGCGAAAAATGGGGGCGTTACTCCATGATCGGCCTGCCTGCACGTACTGTATTAAAAGCATTTGGCGATGAAATACAAATCGAGCGCGATGGCACAGTGGTGGAGACTCATACTTGCGCCGATGCCCTGAGCTTTGTAGAAGAGTTCAAGCAGCGTTATCGCGCACCTGAATTGCCTGGCTTGCCGCGTTTTACTGGCGGGTTGGTTGGCTACTTTGGTTATGACTGTGTGCGTTATGTCGAGCCACATTTAAAAGCCAGCACACCGAAAGATGTGATTGGTACACCGGATATTTTGCTCAGCGTATCCGACGAAGTACTGGTGTTTGACAACCTCGCCGGTAAATTAATTTTTGTGATTCACGCCAATCCAGATGTTGAAAATGCCTTTGCCAAAGCGAACGCTCGATTGGATGAATTGGAGCAAAAACTGCGCGGTGAAATTCCGGCAACGCCGAGTTTATCGCTAGGCAATAACGGTCACAATGAACCGCTATTTACCTCCAATTGCGGCGAAGAAAGCTTTCATCAGTATGTCGATAAAATCAAAGACTACATTCTGGCGGGCGATACCATGCAAGTGGTTGTCTCCCAGCGTTTATCGATTGATTTTACCCAGGAGCCGATCAATCTTTATCGCGCGCTGCGCAATTTAAATCCGTCGCCTTACATGTATTTTATGGATCTCGGCGATCACCATGTGGTCGGTTCCAGCCCGGAAATTCTCGCGCGTCTGGAAGATGGTGAAGTGACGGTGCGCCCAATCGCCGGAACTCGCCGTCGCGGTTATACACCGGAAGAAGATAAGGCGCTGGAAATTGAATTGGTTAATGACCCGAAAGAAATTGCCGAGCATTTAATGCTGATTGATTTGGGGCGCAATGATGTTGGCCGCGTGGCAAAAATCGGCAGTGTGAAACTGACCGATAAAATGGTGGTAGAGCGTTACTCCCATGTAATGCACATTACCTCCAACGTCACCGGTAAATTAAAAGATGACTTGCGCGCGATGGATGTATTGCGTGCAGCCCTGCCTGCCGGAACCTTAAGTGGTGCACCGAAAATCCGCGCGATGGAAATTATCGATGAGTTGGAGCCGGAAAAACGCGGTATCTATGGTGGTGCAGTAGGTTATATCGCCTGGAATGGCAATATGGATACTGCGATTGCGATTCGCACCGCAGTGATTAAAAACGGCAAACTTTATGTGCAGGCGGGTGCCGGTGTTGTTGCAGACTCTATTCCCGCGCTGGAGTGGAAAGAAACCATGAATAAAGCGCGCGCGATTTTTAAAGCCGTTGATATGGTGGGAGCTGCAGCAGTAAAAGGGGATGCAAAATGATTTTAATGATCGACAACTACGATTCGTTTACCTATAACCTGGTGCAATATTTTGGTGAGCTGGGTGCAGACATCAAAGTGGTGCGCAATGATGAAATCACCATCGAAGAAATTGCCGCACTTGCACCAGAAAAAATTGTGATTTCCCCTGGCCCTTGTACGCCGACGGAAGCTGGCGTATCGGTCGATACGATCAAAACCTTCGCCGGAAAAATTCCGTTGCTTGGTGTTTGCCTCGGTCACCAAAGCATTGGTCAGGCGTTGGGTGGCAAGGTAATTCGCGCACCCTTTGTGATGCACGGAAAAACCTCGCCGGTGTATCACAACAACAACGGTGTATTTGCCGGATTAAACAATCCATTTCAGGCTACGCGTTATCACTCATTGGTCATTGAAAAAGAATCACTACCCGACTGCTTGGAAATAACGGCTTGGACGCAAAATGAAGATGGCAGCATGGCGGAAATCATGGGAGTAAAACATAAAACTCTCGCACTGGAAGGCGTGCAGTTTCACCCGGAGTCGATCCTGACGGAACACGGCCACGATATGTTGCGCAATTTTTTAACAACGTATTGATTTATAAAAGGTAAGGGCAATGGATATCAAACAAGCATTAACAAAATTGGTAGCACGTATCGACCTGACCACAGAAGAGATGATTGCGGTAATGCGTGTGGTGATGACAGGAGGTGCAACACCCGCGCAGATCGGTGGCTTTTTAGTGGCATTGCGCATGAAAGGCGAAACGCTGGATGAAATCACTGGCGCCGCTATGGTGATGCGCGAACTAGCAACGCCGGTTGAGTTAGATGTTCCCTTTTTAGTGGATACCTGCGGTACGGGTGGCGACGGCGCCAACTTATTTAATATTTCCACTGCGAGTGCATTTGTTGTCGCAGCTGCCGGTGGGCGTGTTGCCAAGCATGGTAATCGCTCTGTATCCAGTTCAACCGGCAGTGCCGACGTGCTTGAAGCTGCGGGAATTAAACTGGATATTACTGCTGAACAAGTTGCACGCTGTGTGCGTGAGATAGGGGTGGGGTTTATGTTTGCACCTGCTCATCATGCCGCCATGCGTCACGCGATTGGCCCGCGTAAAGAATTAGGTATGCGCACGATTTTTAATATGCTTGGCCCTATGACTAATCCGGCCCGTGTTAAGCGTCAGGTAATTGGTGTATTCAATGGCGATTTGTGTAAACCCATGGCCGAAGTGCTGGCGCGTTTGGGCAGTGAGCATGTCATGGTGGTTCATGCCAAAGATGGTTTGGATGAAATCAGCTTGTCGAGTGAAACCCAAATTGCTGAATTAAAAGATGGCGAAATTCGAGAGTACACAATCAAGCCGGAAGATTTTGGTATGCAATCCAAAAGTTTGATCGGTTTAAGTGTGAGCAACGCAGAGGATTCTCTACTGCTGATTCGCGATGCGCTCGGCAATCGCCGCGGGCAATACGCCGAAAAAGCGGCTGATATCATCGCGCTTAATGCCGGTGCGGCAATTTATGTGAGTGGTGTTGCCAGCACCTTGTCCGATGGTGTTGAAATGGCACGCGATGCTATCGGCAGCAGTCTTGCGGGTGAAAAAATCCGCGAGTTGGCGGCCTTCACCCAATATTTGCAATAATTTTTGTAAACCGTTTTTGGAATTGATCCATGTCTGATACACCAACAGTATTGCGTAAAATTATTGCGCGCAAATGGGAAGAAATTGCCGAGCGTAAAACACAGGTTTCATTGGAGGAATTAAAACAACGCGCTGCAGCACAAGCACCGGCGCGCGGTTTTGTTGCGGCGATTGAAAACAAAATCGCACAAGGCAAATCGGGTGTGATAGCTGAAATTAAAAAGGCATCACCGAGTAAGGGCGTGATTCGCGAACACTTTGTGCCAGCTGAATTGGCGCGCTCTTATGAGCAGGGCGGTGCAGCCTGTCTGTCGATCTTAACCGATGTGGATTTTTTCCAAGGTGCTGATGAATATCTACAGCAGGCGCGTGCCGCCGTGAATTTACCGGTGATCCGCAAGGATTTTCTGGTCGATGAATACCAAATTTACGAAGCGCGGGCGATGGGCGCCGATTGTGTATTACTGATCGTTGCTGCACTCACTGCTGAAAAATTAGTGGAGCTTAATACACTGGCGCAGGCTATTGGCTTGGACGTATTGGTGGAAGTGCACGATGAGGCCGAGTTGGATATAGCCTTGACCTTACCGAATAAATTAATCGGTATTAATAACCGCAACTTGCACACCTTTGAAGTAACCTTGGAAACCACCTATAAATTGCTGGATAAAATCGGCAGCGACCGCATTGTGGTCACTGAAAGCGGAATTCTCGCGCCCGCCGATGTGCAGGCTATGCGCAGTAAAAATGTAAATGCATTTTTAGTGGGGGAGGCATTTATGCGTGCCGATGAACCTGGCGTTGCATTGGCTGAATTTTTCGCTCGGTAACTTGAACCCTGTGTTGTTCATTTTTTTATGGTGAGTAGAAAAAATAAAGCCCGCATTAGCGGGCTTTATTTTTTTGCATTAAGCAGTTGTATCAGCGAGTACCGTAAACCACCATGGTTTTACCTTTTACCATCACCAAACCTTGCTCTTCCAAAGTCTTGAGTACGCGGCCAACCATTTCGCGGGAGCAGCCAACAATTCGGCCGATTTCCTGACGAGTGATTTTGATCTGCATTCCATCTGGGTGCGTCATGGCATCTGGTTCTTTGCAGAGTTCAAGTAAAGTACGTGCGACGCGGCCTGTCACATCAAGGAAGGCCAAGTCGCCAACCTTGCGTGTGGTGGCGCGCAAGCGACGCGCCATTTGGCTGCCGAGTGCAAACAAAAATTCAGGGTGCGATTCAGAGATCTCCTGAAATTTTGCATAACTGATTTCGGCAACTTCACATTCAGATTTTGCGCGCACCCAAGCGCTGCGCGAATCTTTCTCGTCAAACAAACCCATTTCACCAAAGAAGTCGCCATCATTTAAATAGGCAACAATCATTTCATGACCTTCATCGTCTTCAATCAAGACGGTAACCGAGCCTTTAACTATGTAATACAGAGAATCGCTTTTGTCGCCCGCATAAATAATGGTGCTTTTGGCTGGATAACGGCGGCGATGGCAGTGTATTAAAAATTCTTCCACATTCTTAATGTGCGGTGTGAGTGAGACAGCGACCAAGGTGTGGCTCCCTATTGATCAATAGTAATGGTTGGTGAATTTTTTATATGACTAATTCAGCTATGAAATTTATTATGACGACAAGGTCATCGCACTGCTATAGATATGCCATGACACACTGAAATTTTGTGATGCAGTTATAAGCCTAGACAATTCAATTGTCTATCAAAAGTGATTATTCAGGGATTAATTGTTGTTTTTCGCGACATTTTCGGTTTTTTGGCCTGCTGTGTTACCCTAGGCGACTTTTTATTGGCGCAATTTTTACAGCGGGTACGATTATGCAAGCAGTAGTGAAATGGGTGGATGGTGCGCAATTTCTAGGTGAGTCGGGCAGCGGCCATGCAGTATTGATGGATGGTCCGCCAGATCATGGCGGTCGCAATACCGGTGTGCGCCCAATGGAAATGCTGTTGCTTGGCTTGGGGGGCTGTTCCTCATTCGATGTGATGAGCATTTTGACTAAAGCGCGCCAGCAGGTGACGGATTGCCGCTGTGAACTGGAAGCCGAGCGCGCGGAAGGCGTACCTTCGCCATTTACCAAAATCCATATGAAATTTTTGGTTACCGGTAAGGAATTAAAGGAAGCGCAGGTAAAACGTGCAGTGGAATTATCGGCGACCAAATATTGTTCAGCATCGATTATGTTGGAAGCCGGTGGAGTAGAGATCACTCACTCCTATGAAATTCGCGAAGCCTAGAATTTGTCTAGGTACCATATAAAAATACCCGCGAGTTGCGGGTATTTTTTTGCGCTGATACTCCAGGTTTAAATGCGATAGCTCGTGGTGGTCATCACTTTGGAGACCAGTGTCATCAGGCCTTTTACTGGTGTGGGAAAATTGTAACCGCCTGCACTCAACGCCATATCCGCATGGCGCGCTTCATCTTCCAGCATTTGTTCTACCACTGCGCGACTGCGCGTATCACCTTCAGGCAGTCGTGTTAGATGATCTTGCAGATGCTTGCAGACCTGATCTTCGGTTGCCGCAACAAAGCCCAAACTGACTTTGTCGCTTACCAAACCCGCGCCCGCGCCAATTGCAAATGAAAGCCCGTACCATACCGGGTTCAAATAACTGGTGTGGCTACCCAGGGCATCAATACGCTCCTGACACCAGACCAAATGATCAACTTCCTCTTCGGCGGCTTTTTTCATCTCGGCACGGACAACAGGTAATTTGGCAGTTAAAGCCTGACCCTGGTAAAGCGCTTGCGCGCATACTTCTCCGGTGTGATTAACCCGCATCAAGGCGGCGGCTTGTTTGCGCTCGGCGTCGCTGAGGTCGGCTTCACTTAATGGGCGGGCTGGTGATGGGCGCTCGCTGGTCATATCGCTACCGGCTGCCAGCGT
>CAXAVL010000232.1:0-6962 GCA_963971905.1 uncultured Cellvibrio sp. | reverse complement strand
ACTCCGATTCCGGTATTCCTTGCATAGCGGCCAAGTAATACCAAGTGAACGCCTTGGAAGAGTCTTTCGGTACACCGTTACCCGACATATAAGCATTACCCACACGGTGTTGGGCAAACGGATCACCAGCATTGGCTTTATCCAGGATTGTATTGAAGTGGTGCTTCGAGTTTTGAAGAGCAATTTGTTCGTCCGAAGCCCCGATAGCAAAATTGCACAATGCGACTAAAGCGATAAATCCCAAAAATCTATCCAATTCATCACCAATTCCTACAGATAATTAAGATACGAATCCTTTTTTTTATTCAATAATGTACCTGTTTTGGGTACATCACCTCAGTGTACCAATAATGAGGGCGATGAAAAAAGCCCTCTCAACCCCCCAATATCGAAATCTTGTCGCTTGGCTAAAAGAAGTTAGGCTTGAATCCAATCTATCTATGAGGGATGTGGGAGATCGAATGAGTCGGCCACACACTTTTGTTCAGAAGGTGGAGACAACAGAGCGGATACTCGATGTTCATGAGTACGTCATTTATTGTGAAGCACTTGGGCTAGATCCGAGAGAAGGGCTTACTTACTTAATTTCGCGACATCAAAGCTGATCCCTCTCAGCCGCCCTAATCACGTGAAATTTCCAGCAGGGTACCGAGACGTCGTTCGGTCGATAAAGAATTCGTGTATGTTTGGTAAAAGATCAGGATCCTCTTCCAGCCCGAGTAACTCAAAAAAGACTATTTTTTCTAATTGAGAGCGCCTGATTAGCTTAGGCCTGGGGTACGATTGGATCTCCTTACCTGCTGAAGAATAGTATTCAAAGTATCCGTACGCGCGATCAACAATTTGGTTAAATTCGATTGATCGCTGCTCTTCGGCGCAGTTTTTGACAGAGCGCCAAAACAACATAAAAGTCTGTGACAGCGAAAGGTTTTCAAAAAAGACTCGAAGTGCGGGAGACTTGTAGTCAAACCTCAGAACGGTGAGTTTTTCTCTATCAGAGAAAAATTTAACATACTCGACAATGGTCGCGGATAACAAGTCGAAGACCAAATCAAGCAACTTGCCTAATTGTTCATCCGAATCTATTTCGGATTTTGAAGCTGCTTGAATGCGCAATTTCCTGTCAGCGCTTCGGATAGCCGTGAAATATGGTTTGCCGCCTTTAATGCTTAGGAAGAGGCCAGGTTCGTCATATCGATCCGATACCTTAACCAACCCCGTCATCAGCACAAGATTAATGTTATGCCGCGACATCGTCTCGGTAGGCGTCAATTTTCTCAGAAAAAGCTGGTGTAGTCCCAGGATTTGCTCGTTAGGATGAAAGGATCGCCATATCGCAATCAATATCAATTGCTCGTTTGAGTAAACTTTGTCCAACTCTTTCATAGCACGATATTCTTTGTACCCGTTTTGGGTACATTCTAGCAATATCGTTCATTACCCTGCCACATTGTGCGAATTCTTAAGTTGGATCTGTTCGACGTGACGTTGAAGGCAATTTAAGGCTGCGGAGTTTTTCAGCGAGGAAGTGGCTAGAATCGATTTTCCTCCGGACTTAGCATTCTGGTCACGAGTGTATTCCGTAAGTTACGGCAGTTTCACCTCCAAAATTTCCCGGAACTCACACCCCCGAGTAAATCCTTACATCGCGGTCTCTGGCTTATGTTCACCGATTGCGAAAGCATTTAGCCCAACGGATGCCGAGGTTTTTATTATCAAACAAGGACAGCAATATCCTTCAGAGCTTATAATGTCCTCACGCTGAAACGCGGCGTTTAAACAAACATTTGACCGACTCGTTCTGTAGCTCTGTAAAAGTCACAACCATCCCAGCGGAATTGCCGAACCCAGTCAGGCCGACTGCCGTATCACCCAGCGCTTGCAAGCGGCTTTAGAGCTAATCGATGTGCGTGTTGTTGATCATATGGTAGTCGGCGATAGTGAGGTAATTTCGTTTGCCGAACGTGGATTGCTGTGAAATTGGCCGAATGCCAGTTTTTTTGGTCAAAAAAACAGCTTTTCATTGCTATTGGGGGACTGTTTTGGTATAAAACGCGGCTCTTTGCGGCAGGGTTGTGAAGACGTATTAAAAGAGCGTCATTTTCGCGCAAATTTCCCTCTGGGATTTGCTGCTCCGACCCTGAAATTACCCGCGTTTAGGAAAGAATAGGCTGCTTACAACAATGCTCTAGGCTGGTTGTTAGTCTGTTTTACGGTTCTAACACAGCGCTTCCAGCTTAGCGCGCTGATTTTTTAATGAGGCAATAAAATGTCCAAGGTATGTCAAGTTACCGGCAAACGTCCAATTACCGGCAACAATGTTTCTCACGCAAAAAACCACACCAAGCGTCGTTTTTTGCCAAACCTGCAATCTCACCGTTTTTGGGTTGAAGCTGAGAAGCGTTTTGTTTCTCTGCGTCTGACGCCAAAAGGTATGCGTATCATCGACAAGCGTGGTATCGACGCTGTGTTGGTTGATGTTCGTGCCGCTGGTCACAAAGTGTAATTAGGAGCTATTTATCATGCGTGAAAAAATTCGTCTGAACTCTTCTGCTGGTACTGGTCACTTCTACACCACTGACAAGAACAAGCGCACCATGCCAGAAAAGATGGAAATCAAAAAGTTTGATCCAGTTGTTCGTCAACACGTGATCTACAAAGAAGGCAAAATCAAGTAATTACTGGTTTGATTCTTGATTGTTGTATTCGATAAAAAACCCGGTCTTTGCGCCGGGTTTTTTATTGCCTGAGATTTGCTTTCGGTTAATAAAAAATAGATCTAAGGCGCCAAAACGCAGAATTCAGCGACCTGAACTACACTCAGTCTAATAACAGATAAAAATTGAGTTGCTGGCCTTAGCGCTGCAGTCCGATGTTTGTATTTACCTCTAGTCGCGCCAATACAGGTTTCCCCTATGATAGAAATTCGCGGGCTTGAAGCATGGATGACCGCTCTTGCTGAACAAGAATTGCCAACTCTCAATGCAGTAGTGCGGGAGATCTGCGAGCTGAGTGAGAATGAAAAATGCCGTGCGGAAGATTTAACCAAAATTATTTTGCGCGACGCAGATCTCACCTCCAAAGTATTAAAGATCGCCAACTCGGTTCACTACAATCCGTCGTTTGCGTCGATTAAAACGGTCTCGCGCGCGATAGTTCATTTGGGTTTTGACAATCTACGCAACATCACACTTGCCACTACGCTGATTGAAAATTTTTTAAAGGGTAAACCCAAGGCCCTGCTTATCCAGAGCCTTGCGCGGTCGTTTCACGCAGCGGTGCAAGCCAAAGCTATGGTGCCGTTTTTAGACGGTGAAAAAAAGGAACAGATATTTATCGCTGCGCTGCTGCGCAATATCAGTGAGCTTGCCCTTATCTCTACCGGGCGCCCTGTGGTCGAAAATTTTATCGAAGCGCGCGACAAGGATCCTCAAGCTGAGCACAGTTTGGCGCAAGAGTATTTGGGCGTGGATACCAGTTTGTTATCGCGCCATTTAATTAAAGATTGGACGCTTGGTGATCTGCTCAGTGAAGCCTGTGAAAATCACGTGCACTCCAGTGCTGCGGCGCGTGCGGTTAATTTGGGTAATCACATTAGCACCTATATTCACCGTGGTATCAAAAGTGCGGAGATGGAAAAACTGTGTCAGCAGACGGCAAGGCTTTGCAAAATTTCGCTAGAAGATGCTAAAAAACAAATTCTGATGATGGCCGATGAGGCATCTGTCATCGCAAAAATTTATGGCGTCGATGTATTGATCAGTGCGCTGCCCGACCCTGCATTAATTGAAGAAAAAGTAGTACTAGCAGAAAGGCCGGAGTATTTTTTTCAGCAGCAACTTAACCTGATACACAAAGCAATGTTGGCGGGTGATGATATGCCAAAAATCACCCAGCTGTGCCTTGCTGCGTTACATGAAGCGGCTGATCTTGCACGAATTGCCATTTTGGTGGTCGACCATAAAAGCAAAATGCTTGAGGTGCGTTATGTCGCGGGCAGCGGCACGCACTTGTGGCGGCAGAAAGTAAAAATTAACCTCGAGCAGTTGCGCAAGGGCGAAATGTTGCATGAGTTTCTGCGTAATCAACAACCGCTTTGGTATAAACCTAGTGTTGCATTAAGGGATACAGGTGCGCTGCATATGATGGGTGCCAGCGGTGCAATTTTCCTTGCGCCATTGTTATTAAATAAACGGTTGATGGCTATAGCTTATGCCGATGCTGAGGCAGGCGCTTTTACTGCGCGCCAATTTGAAGAGTTCCAATTGATTGTTAATCAATTGAATTTAATGATGCGCTTTAGTGCGAATAGTTAACGCAAATAGTTAGTGTGGATGCCTGGACAAGTAAAATAAAAAACCGCTGCATAATTGAATTTTGCAGCGGTTTTTTTTGCGGGCGCGGAATAAATTAATCGCGGTGACTGATGCGCACCTGACGGCGCGCTAATGCCAAACCAGCCAGCCCCATTAAAAATAACAGTGCGGTGGTTGGTTCAGTTACTGAGACAAGTTTTTTGAAGGCGTGGTTGTCACTTTCAAAGGCGAAGCCGGTGCTGGCCAATGTCACGCGATCGTAAGCGCTGTTACCAAAATTAAAGTTAATGTAGCGGTTGGAGCTGTAGCTCAATTGGTTGCCATTGGCGAACTGACCGACAATATCGCGACCTGAATAGCTGGCGACCAACGCGTTATTTAAATAGAAGCTAATAAAGTTGTAGCTATCGATTGAACCCCAGAATAGTCCAAAATAATCCGCTGTGGTGCCAAGGGTAAATGTGGCACTTTTAGTGGTGGGCGATGGTTTAGGTACGCTGAGATACTGTGAATTAACACCCAATGGCTGGGCATATTTGCCACTATGGCTGCCGACAACTAAGGCGAAATCGCCGGTACAGGTGGCATAACCACAGCCGCTATTAAAATCGATAGTTGTCGCGCCCGCGACTGAGGTGGTGACCTCACCCACGTTGGATAACGTAATAATCGGCAGTGCGTGTGCAGCGCCAGTTGCTAATAGCAGCGGTAAAAATAACGCGTTAAACAATTTTTTCATTAAACACTCCAAGGTAACAGCGAGTCGCGCAGTAGCGGGACCATAAGCAATTCAAAAACACACACATTGACGCTTACCCGCTACCTCTGGGCTTTCGTCAGTCAAACTCTTATCAGCAACATGCAGGCCAAAACTGAGAATTGGGTCTCTTTTTGTTGTGATGTGTGTCACATTTAATATTCTAGTTGGAATTTTGTGGATTTCCATGCCAAACAAAGTAAATTTAGTGTCATTTTGTAGATAATTGCGCCAAAAGTGATGATTTAGGTATATTAGCTCTTTAGCATGTAATCTTTAGTGATAAAAAAAGTAGGAAAAATCATGCCCGAGTTACCCGAAGTCGAAACAACCCTGCGCGGTATTGCCCCTCACCTGATTGGGCAAAAAGTGACGGAGATTGTCATTCGTCAACCGCGGTTACGTTGGCCGATTACGGCGGGTCTGACGGAGTTGGTCACTGGGCGGCGTTTACTTGGTGCGACGCGACGCGGTAAGTATCTGTTGTTGGATTTTGGCAATGGCAATGCACTGATCCATTTGGGTATGTCGGGCAGTTTGCGTATCGCCAAGGCGGATGAGCCGCCGTCGTTTCACGACCATTTTGATCTGGTGTTTGGCCAGCGGGTGTTGCGCTATTGTGATCCGCGTCGATTTGGTAGTTTGCTGTGGGTGGAGGGTGCGCCGGAGTTGTATAAGCTGCTGGTGGGTCTGGGGCCGGAGCCGCTGACCGATAGCTTCACAGCAGATTATTTATATGAGCGAACCCGCAAGCGTACACAGGCGATCAAGCAGTTTATTATGGACAGTAAAATCGTGGTGGGGGTGGGCAATATCTACGCCAATGAATCGCTGTTTATGGCGGGCATCAAGCCCATCCGCAAAGCCGGATCGCTAACGCGCAAAAACTGTGAAGATCTGGTGCGCGATATCAAGTTTGTATTGCAGCGCTCGATTGATCAGGGTGGAACTACATTGCGCGATTTTGTCGGCGGCGATGGCAAACCCGGCTATTTCAAACAGCAGCTACTGGTGTATGGCCGCGGTGGCGAACCCTGTACCCTGTGCAAAAAGCCGCTCAAAGAAGTGCGCATGAGTGATCGCACCACGGTCTATTGTGTGGCTTGTCAGAAATAGTCTCGTCACTGCCGCGCAGGAGTCCAGCTTTTGATTGTGCACTAAGACCTATGGATCCCCGCTGCGCGAGGATGGCGACTCTTAGATAGGGGAAGGTGTGCAGTCAGGGTAGGGTTATTTGCCGAATTTGCGCTTCAAGGCTGCTTCTACGGGAGCCGCAACAAACTTGCTCACATCGCCACCCAAAAAGGCAATTTCGCGCACAATCGAAGAAGAAATATAAGAAAGATGTTCGGCGGGAGTGAGAAAGATGCTCTCCATGGTCGGCGCCAGTGCGCGATTCATATTGGCTAATTGGAATTCATATTCAAAGTCCGATACGGCCCGCAAACCGCGCAATACCGCCTGCGCTTTTTGCTGACGGACAAAATCTACCAGCAAAATATCGAACCCGCAGACCGTTACATTGGGTACATGGGCAAGGGTTTCCTGGGCCAATGCGACGCGCTCATCCAAGGTGAAGAGTGGATTTTTACGGGTGCTCGCCGCCACTGCCAGTATCACATTGTCAAATAAGCGACAGGCGCGCTCGACCAAATCGATATGGCCGTTGGTGATGGGGTCAAAAGTACCTGGGTAGACCACTGTGCGCATAGATGTATTCCGTGGAGGGTGCCGTTGGCGAGGCGCGCATGGTACAAAATTCACTGGTCACTGACCAGTTAAGATATCCGCATGCAATTTTCTTTCGCTAAACAGTGTAGTTGCTGTTTAGCTGTTCTGATGTTGTCCTGTTTGATGGCGATAATACAAGCGGTAGCTGACCTGTCCGG
>CAXAVL010000231.1:0-7007 GCA_963971905.1 uncultured Cellvibrio sp. | reverse complement strand
TTACGATCAGGTGATGCTCGCCGCCGACGAGGTAATTTTTGTTGCCAAGCGCGAGGCGCGCGGCGGTATTTTCAGTTACGAAGATGCGGCCAAACGCAGTGATCTGCACAAAGACAATATCAACTGGGCTTCACGCTTGGTGGATGCGATACACAGTCAGTTGTTCCGCGCTTATTTCCAGATGATTGAGTTCCTACCGGCGAGTATCGGTGTCGCCCAGCCGCAGTATCGTCTGGAAGTGTTGATTCGTTTGTGGGATGCACCCAATCAGCGAATGATTTCGCCCGGTGAATTTATCGGTCCAGCCGAACGGTTGCATTTAATTCCTGAGTTGGACAAGTGGATTATTGGTCACACGCTGAATTTATTTGCCCAGCATCCCGCTTTGTTAGAGCGTTTGGATTTGGTCTCGATTAATTTATCGGCTATTTCGATTCGGGAATCGCAGTTCGCACAATTTATTATCAATACCTTTAATAATTTGAATTTGCCCGCGCATAAATTCTGTTTCGAAATCACAGAAACTCAAGCCATTGTCAATGTCGATTCGGCGCGGCAGTTTATGCAAACACTGCGCGAGTTGGGCTGCCATTTTGCGTTGGATGATTTTGGTAGCGGTTTTGCTTCTTACGCTTATTTGCATCAGCTGGCATTCGACAAAATAAAAATCGACGGAATTTTTGTGCGCGATATGGATACGGATCCGGCGCATTATGCGATGGTGAAGTCGATTGCCGAGATGGCGACCTCACTGGACAAAGAAGTCATTGCCGAGTTTGTCGAAACCGAGGAGGTTGCCACTCAATTGCACAAGCTGGGCGTCAGTTGGGGGCAGGGTTATTACCATCATCGCCCGGAAGAAATGAATTATCAGGCGCTGGAAAAATGCCTGAGCTAATCTGCACAAGGTAAATTATCCGTGCCGCTACTCTCTCGTAAATCTCTGCATCTTTTTATTAAATTGCCACTGCTGAACCTGAGTTTTGCAGTGGCTTATTTTTTATTAGTCAAATTCGGTATGGACTGGAGTTCGCTGACCTCGCAAGTGTCATTGGTTTGGCCAGCGGCGGGTTTAGCATTATTTGGTTTTTTATCATTTGGTTTGCGCGTTTTACCGGGCGTATTTATTGGAGCGCTACTGGCCACCCAATGGTTGCATTTTGATGAGGCGATCGGGCGCAGTTACACCTCATGGTGTGCTGCTGCGATCATCGGCGCCGCTGCGGTATTACAGGCACTGTTAATCACACGTATTAATCGCGGGGTATTGAGTAGCAATTTATTGGTGAACTTGCGCCGCACATTAATTTTTATCGCCAGCATTTTTTGTTGCGCAGTGATTTCCTCCGGTGTTGGTATTTATACGCTGCATTATGTGGGCATAGTATCTGGTGCGGAATTGGGAAAAAACTGGGCCTTTTGGTGGATGGGCGACAGTATTGGCATGTTGGTATTTACCGCACTGTTTGCGTGGCTACTGATTCCTCGGGTTCGTCAAAATACCGATACACAAGCGTTTATTTTGTTAAGTGCCGGTGTTGGCTTGGTTTTTTTTCTGGTATCGGCCTTGGGTTACATCGAACACAATGAGGCGCAACGGCTAGCTAAAGCAGCTCATGAAATGACGCTCGGCGCGCAACTCGATCCACGTCTGTGGTATCAACCCAGTTGGCTGCAAGTATCGGCCTTGGCATTGGGCCTGAGCTTAATTGGTTTGTTAACGGCCTATATTCGCACGCGCCAGCAGCACGATGAACTGCTGCGCGAAAATCAAAAACGTTTGGAAAGTGAGGTTTTATCGCACACCCAAGCACTGCGCAAAGCGAATGACTGGCTGCTCAATGAGGTGGTGCAGCGCCAGCAAACGCAAGAGCAATTGCAGTCGTCACAAATAACTTTGCGGGCACGCGAACAGCATTTGCGCAGTTTGCTCGACAATATTCCCGATCCGATTTGGTTTAAAAATCTTGACGGTGTGTATATCAGTTGCAACAAAGCGTTCGCCAATATGCTGGGTCAAGCAGAAGACAATATTATTGGCAAAACTGAAGATCAGTTAGTGACGCGAGAGCTGGCGGATTTTTTCCGCCATAATGATCAACAGGCATTAAAAACAAACGAGTTACACCGCTACGAACAATTAATCAGTGTCAATAATCAAACACAATATTTGCTTGACACCTTAAAAGTTGCCGTGCGCGATGAGCAAGGCGATGCGGTCGGCATTCTCGGTATTGGGCGCGATATTTCGGCACAAAAAGATGCTGAAAAACAATTGTCGCTGGCAAAAGAAGCGGCTGAAGAAGCAACCCGTGCTAAAAGCCGTTTTCTCGCCAATATGAGCCATGAGATTCGTACACCGCTCAATGCAGTATTGGGTTATACCCAATTGTTGATGCGCGACGAAAAATTTACCGGCAATCAGCGCGAGCGTTTGCAATTAATTTTAAGTGCAAGTCAGCGCTTGTTAGGTTTGATTAACGATGTATTGGATCTGTCTAAAATTGAATCGGGGGTGCTCAATCTGCGCAAAGAGTACTTTGATTTGCATCAGGAAGTTGCCGATATTCAAGCGATAATGGCGGAGCGCGCGCAAAATAAAGGGTTAAATTTGATTACCCAAGTCGACATGCCCGACCCCTATATCGTGAAAGGCGACCGCCAAAAAATCGGCCAGATTTTATTAAACCTATTGGGCAACGCGATTAAATTTACGCCGCAAGGCAGTGTGAGTTTGTATGTGGCGTATCTTGCCGGTGAAGTGGAATTTGTGATTGGCGATACTGGCCCGGGTATTTCCGAAGAAGAGCTGGCGCAACTATTTGCCGCGTTTAAACAGGGGCAAGCAGGTGAAGATGCCGGCGGAACCGGTCTTGGCCTCACGCTTTCCCGTCACCTGGCGGAAGGCATGGGTGGCAGTTTGCAACTCTCCAGTATTCTCGGCCAGGGAACTCTTGCGCATTTGCGTTTGCCCTTGGTCAGTGAAAATGTCACCTTGGATTCGCGCGATACACAATACCAAAATCAGCGCTTACAACTGGGTACCCAGTGCAAAGTATTAGTAGTAGAAGACGATCAAGCGAGCTGCGAAATTTTAGTCGATCTATTACAACAAATTGGCTGCGAAACTTACGCCGCACACGATGGCCGCGAAGGGCTCGCTATGTGCCAAGCGCAACAGTTCGATATAGTGTTTACCGATATTCGCATGCCCTATTTAAATGGCTTGGAAATGTTTCGCCGCTTGCGCGCGCTGCCTAATTACAACAATACGCCGATAGTGGCGGTATCTGCTTCCAGTTTGGAGCATGAGCGTAGTTATTATCTTGCGCAGGGATTTCAGGAATTTATCGGCAAACCCTATGCTTTCGATGATGTTTTCAAAGCCCTGCAGCAGTATGCGCAGGTGAGTTTTGATGGAGAAAGGGAGGCGTTGGTGGAAGTTAACGAGACTAATGATGCCGATGTCGATTTAAATTCTATCAAGCCGGTGTTGCAGGAATTAGCTGCTGTGGCTGCAAGTGGCAATATGACACTCAGTAAAAAAATCATCAGTGACTTAAGTCCCGAACAACTGGGGCGGCAGCGGCATCAACACTTAATTAATGCGCTGCGCATGTATGATTTGGAAAGGGTGGAGGCTTTGAGTAAAAGTTGGTTAGATGAAACTACAAGTTCTACAGATTAAATATTTACTTCTCTGGCCTATTCCATCTCCAACATAAATGTCACTGGTCCATCATTAATTAAGCTCACCTGCATATCCGCTGCAAAAATTCCGGTTGCGATCTGAGGGTGTTTGCTGCGCATCTGCGCCACAAAATAATTGTATAGAGCTTCGGCTTGGGCGGGTGGTGCGGCGGAAGAGAAGCTGGGGCGTAGGCCTTTTTTGGTGTCGGCGGCGAGGGTGAATTGGGATACGACTAAAACACCTCCGCCGATTTGTTGCACATTGCAGTTCATTTTGTTGTGTTCATCCGAAAAAATCCGATAGGCGAGGATTTTATCGATCAGTTTGTTGGCGGTTTCTTCGCTGTCATTTTTTTGAATGCCGAGCAGTAATAAAATGCCTTGCTGTATTTCGCCGGTAATTTCTCCTTCGACGCTTACAGATGCTTGTTTGACGCGCTGAATTAAACCCAACATAAATAAGCCTGATATTAGTAGTTAGTTAACCGGTTTGACTGATTTGCGATATTCGCTCGGGGTCATGCCTGCTTTTTTCTTGAATAAGGTGTTGAACGTAGCTTTGCTGTTAAAACCGACATCGAGCATTATATCGAGCATATTTTTATCGGCGTATTGTTGGTCCGCTAGCATGCGCTTGGCTTCTTCAACACGATAAGAATTAATAAATTCGAAAAAATTACACTCAAAATGGCGGTTGATAATGTTGGAGAGCAGGCGCGGTTGCAAGCGCAGTTGGCCGGCAAGCTTATCCAGAGTTAAGGCTGGTGTTAGATAAGGTTTTTCTGTCTCCATATGGCGCGAGAGCTGCTCGATCATTTCCGGTTTTATTTTATCTTTTTGTTCTTCAGGTTCCTGCTCATCTTTGGAGGGTTCGGGTTCTTGTGGTGAACGCAACTCTAATCCTTCGAAAACACTGGAGTGACCAAGGCCAAAAAAGATCAGAATGCTAACCAGCAAGAATGTAATGTAGTTGCCCGCCAAGCCCATAATTTCAAAATTAGTGCTTATGCCAAAACTGATGGACAATATAATCATCACCGCAACTAATACGGCCCAAAAGCGAATTGCCAAGAATCCAAGTACCAAAATTTTTAACCAGGTTAAATCGATTTTGTCGATATCAGAAAAATTGGTGCGTATATGTTGGGTGTAACGTTTGATTTCGATCAAGCAAATAACACCTAAGGCCACGCGAAACAATTCACGCAACAGGGTGACATAATTCATGATTTGCGGCGCAACAGCTAAATCGTATTGTTCCTGAATTGTTTTTTTGTCGCCCACATCGAGGCTGTAATAAAAAATCAGCTGATAGCCTGCATAGGCAATAAACGGCAGTAAATAAATAATGTCTTTTATCCGCAGGTGATAATCTTTGTAAATCAGCGAGCGGGTATACCAAAGTAATAATGGCCCTTCCAGCCAATAGCCAAAACCAAATACGTAAAATAAATCAGGTGACCATTCAATAGCGATATGACGAAATGCAGCACCGAAGCTGATTAAAATATCGAGCGGGATGGCCGCGTGTTGCAGCAAGAAAAAGGCGAGAAACACATTGCGAATATATTTGTCGCGTTTAATGGTGAGCAACAGAAGTGCAAACAAGATGCACTGATAGGCAGTCATTAATAAGACTACATCGTGAGTGTTAAAAATAACGTCATACATAGTTCACTGCTCCGCTGCGGCTGTACGGCATTCTATTAATTGTTGTGATCAGCCTGATCGTCAGTAATGTGGTTATTCTCGCTGGTTTACACAGCGGCAGATCTTGCGCCTGCGAGTTGAATCATAGCATCGAACTCTTTACTGCAAAATAAAACGGAGCCATTTGGCTCCGTTATTGACTGCTTATTCGCTGGCATCAGGCTAATTGATCGCCACTGGTATGCAGTAGTTTTTGCGCTAACTCGTCGGTTGCGCGGATCAGCGCATCCACTATGCCTGGCTCGCGAGAGGCGTGACCCGCCTCGCGGATAATCTGCAATTTGGAGCCCGGCCAAGCTTTGTGCAACGCGTAGGCGTTATCGAGCGGGCAGATCACATCGTAACGGCCATGCACTATGGTGCCGGGAATATCGGCAAGTTTATGGGCGTCGCGCAAAATTTGGTTGGGCTCCAAAAACGCATTGTTCATAAAATAGTGCGCTTCAATACGCGCTAATGACAGGGCGCGGTGCGGTTCGGTGAAAGAATCGACGACATCCTGACAATGCTTGAGCGTTGCGGTGCGCCCTTCCCAGCCCGACCAGGTTTTAGCGGCAGTCATTTGCTGAATTTGGTTTTCGCCGGTGAGCTGGCGATAGTAGGCTGCGATCATGTCGCCGCGTTCTGCTTCGGGAATCTGCGCTTTAAAGTCATCCCAGTAGTCGGGAAACAAGCGGCTGGCACCCTCCTGATAAAACCACAGCAAGTCTTCACGGCGACATAAAAAGATGCCGCGCAAAATCAAACCCATAACCCGCTCTGGATAGGTTTGCGCGTATACGAGGCTGAGAGTTGAACCCCAAGAGCCGCCAAATAGTACCCATTTATCGATACCGAGGCTGGTGCGGATGACTTCTATATCTTCCACCAATTTTTGCGTACTGTTGTTTTGCAATTCTGCGTGGGGGCGCGAGCGACCGGCACCGCGTTGATCGAACAGGACGATGCGATAGACTTCCGGGTCGAAAAAACGGCGATCATATTTACCGCAACCCGCGCCGGGGCCGCCGTGTACAAACAATACGGGGATGCCATTGGGGTTGCCGGATTCATCGACATACAATTCGTGGGGAGGCTCTACGGCAATTTGGTGACGCTTATAGGGTTTTATCTCGGGATAAAAGATCTGCATAAACTCGCCTTGTTCGGGTCAATCACTGAAAGATATGTGCGGGGGTCGCGCCCACTAAAGGTAGCACAGCAACTTGTGGGTGCGGTCGAAATTAGCGGGTAAAACCGAATCTGCGGCACAAATTAGTGTTGCGATTGCACCCTAATAAGGCTTTCAACCGGATCCCGGTTAACATCTGCACACTTGCTGACATAAACTGTCAGTTGCGCCGGCTAGCATAGCGCATACTTTTTGTAAGCCAATAGCCCATCCCGAGACTTTTATGCATCGCGCCGAACGCCTTTTTCAGCTCACCACCCTGTTGCGCAATCGCCGCACCGTGCTTACTGCAAAACAAATGAGTGAACACCTGCGTGTTTCTGAGCGTACCATCTACCGCGATATCCAATCACTCAGTTTGTCTGGTGTGCCGATTGAAGGTGAAGCGGGTGTGGGTTATCGCCTCTCCCACCGCTATCAGTTGCCGCCGCTGATG
>CAXAVL010000230.1:0-7059 GCA_963971905.1 uncultured Cellvibrio sp. | reverse complement strand
CTCAGCCAAACTCTCAACCTGATCTTTCTCAATCTTTCCTGTATTGAAGTAGGTGGCTTCCGGGTGGGCGAAATACCAACCGGAAACCGCAGCAGTCGGTAACATTGCGAAATGTTCAGTCAATGTGATGCCGGTATTTTTCTCTCCGTCTAACAATTTAAACAATTGGGTTTTTTCCGTGTGATCCGGGCACGCGGGGTAACCGGGTGCGGGGCGGATGCCTTTGTATTGTTCTTTGATTAAATCTTCGTTCGATAAATTCTCTTCGCGGTCGTAGCCCCAGAATTCTTTGCGCACACGCAAGTGCATGTGTTCAGCGAAGGCTTCGGCTAAGCGGTCGGCGAGGGCTTTTACCATGATGCTGTTGTAGTCATCGCCTGCGTCTTGATATTGCTTGGCGAGTTCTTCGGCGCCTATGCCGGTAGTGACCGCAAAGCCGCCGATGAAATCTTGTTTGCCGGTTTCTTTTGGAGCAACAAAATCTGCGAGTGAATAATGCGGGCGGGATTCCATGCCTTGTTTTAAATGTTGCTGGCGAATGTGGTGCAGGGTATTAATTTGATTGCCTGCTGCATCGTACACCGCAATATCATCGTGATTTACAGAATTGGCTGGCCAAAAACCGATAACGCCGTTGGCTTTGATGAGTTTTTCATCGATTAATTTACGCAGCATTTGCTGGGCATCGGCAAACAAGTTGCGCGCAGCTTCGCCGACAATTTCATCGTCCAGAATGCGCGGGAATTTACCGGCCAGATCCCAGCTGATAAAAAACGGTGTCCAGTCGATAAAATCAACCAGGGTATTTAAATCGTAATCTTCAAAGACTTTTACACCGGTAAAGGCGGGCGCTGGGGGAGTGTAATTATCCCAATCCAGTTTCAGGCCTTTGGCGATAGCTTCAGGGTAGGTGCGCACTGTGCCGCGCGGTTTGCGGTTGGCGTTGCGTTCGCGCACTTCAATGTATTCTTGTTTTAAATCTTCTACAAATTTCGGGCGCAGTTCATCTGACAGCAAAGTGCTAGCTACACCTACCGCGCGTGAAGCATCGGCGACGTACACGACTTGATTGAGTTTAAATACCGGATCAATTTTTACCGCGGTGTGTGCTTTGGAAGTAGTAGCACCACCGATCATCAGCGGCAGATTAATGCCACGGCGTTCCATTTCGCGGCCAACAAATACCATTTCATCCAGCGAGGGTGTGATCAAACCAGACAAGCCGATGATGTCGCAGTTTTGTGCGATGGCGGTATCAATAATTTTATCGCAGGGAACCATTACACCAAGGTCAACCACTTCAAAGTTGTTGCACTGCAATACCACGCCGACAATGTTTTTGCCTATGTCATGCACATCACCTTTTACTGTGGCCATGAGGATTTTGCCGTTCGGTTTTGAGGCTTCGGTTTTTTCTGCTTCGATGTAAGGTTGTAAATAAGCGACTGACTGCTTCATTACCCGTGCGGATTTCACCACTTGCGGCAAAAACATTTTACCGGCACCGAACAAATCGCCGACCACGTTCATGCCGTCCATCAGTGGGCCTTCGATCACATCTAGTGGGCGAGGGTAGTGTTGGCGTGCTTCTTCGGTGTCTTCAATAATGTGGGTGGAAATGCCTTTTACCAGCGAGTGTTCGATGCGCTTGGCAATCGGTAGTGAGCGCCATTCCGCGTCTTCTTTTACCTCGCCAGTTGAACCATCGCCGCGATATTTTTCAGCGATATCGAGCAGGGCTTCAGTGCCGTTGCTGTTGCGGTTGAGGATTACGTCTTCAACTTTGTCTTTTAATTCTTGCGGCAAGTCGTCGTACACCGCCAACTGGCTGGCGTTAACGATACCCATGTTCATACCCGCTTTAATGGCGTGATACAAAAATACCGAGTGGATAGCTTCGCGCACCGGGTTGTTGCCACGGAAGGAGAAAGACACGTTAGATACGCCGCCGCTAACGCCAGCGTGGGGCAGGTTTTGGCGAATCCAGCGAGTGGCTTCGATAAAGTCCACTGCGTAGTTG
Organism: uncultured Cellvibrio sp.; assembly: GCA_963971905.1. Classification (GTDB taxonomy): domain Bacteria; phylum Pseudomonadota; class Gammaproteobacteria; order Pseudomonadales; family Cellvibrionaceae; genus Cellvibrio. Next base: position 5,039 of record CAXAVL010000230.1, on the reverse strand, counting down.
TTGTGCTCTTCAATACCGGTGGCGACCGCAAAAATATTCGGGTCGAAAATAATATCAAACGCCATCACTACCACGGCAGCGCCGTAGCGCATACAGAGTTTGGCTTTGGCGAGAAACTCTTCTTCGCCTTCTTTTAATGAAATCGAGTTAACAATCGGTTTGCCTTGAATGCACTTTAAACCGGCTTCGATGATTTCCCATTTGGATGAGTCCACCATAATCGGTACGCGGGCGATGTCGGGTTCACCGGCAACCAGATTCAAAAATTTCACCATAGCTTTTTCGGCATCGAGCATGCCTTCGTCCATGTTGATATCGATAATCTGCGCACCGTTTTCCACTTGTTCCAGCGCAACTTCGAGCGCGGTGGAATAATCTTCTTCCACAATCAAACGTTTAAAGCGCGCCGAACCGGTGACGTTGCAGCGCTCGCCCACGTTTACAAAAAGTGAATCTTTAGTGATGTTGAATGGCTCTAAACCGGAGAGGCGGCAGGCGGGTTCGATCTCGGGGATTTGGCGCGGAGCGTATTTGCTCATTACATCGGCCAGGGCTTTGATGTGTGCGGGTGTAGTACCGCAGCAGCCGCCGATAATATTTAAGAAGCCGCTTGCGGCAAATTCTTCAACAATCTCCACCATTTCTTGCGCGGTTTGATCGTACTCGCCAAATTCATTGGGCAAACCGGCATTGGGGTGAGCGCTGACAAAACAGTTGGCCACGCGGGACAGCTCTTGCACGTACTGGCGCAGCTCTTTGGCTCCCAGTGCACAGTTCAAGCCCATGCTCAGTGGGCGCGCGTGGGCCAGGGAGTTGTAGAAGGCTTCGGTAGTTTGGCCTGAAAGAGTGCGGCCAGAGGCATCGGTAATGGTGCCGGAAATCATAATCGGCAATTCAAAGCCGACATCATCAAAATATTTTTTTACCGCAAACACTGCGGCTTTGGCGTTAAGCGTATCGAAAATGGTTTCGATCAAAATAATATCAGCGCCGCCGTTAACCAAACCGCCCAAGGCTTCTACATAGTTTTCAACGAGCAAATCAAAGGTCACGTTGCGCGCGCTAGGGTCATTTACATCGGGTGAAATCGAACAAGTGCGGCTGGTCGGCCCCAGCACCCCGGCGACAAAACGCGGTTTGGCTGGATTCTGTGCGGTGAGTTCATCGCAGAGGTCGCGCGCAAGTTTGGCAGAGGCGAAGTTCAGCTCGTACACCAAATCTTCCATGTCGTAATCGGCCATGGAGATGCGGGTGGAGTTAAAGGTGTTGGTTTCCAGAATATCCGCACCGGCCTCTAAATAGGCGCGCTGAATATCGCGAATCACCTCGGGTTTGGTGATGCTGAGCAAATCGTTATTGCCGGCGATATCCATGTGGTAATCGGCAAAGCGCGCACCGCGATAATCCGCCTCCTGCAGCTTGTAGCTTTGGATCATGGTGCCCATGCCGCCATCCAGAATCAGGATGCGCTCTTTAATGGCGTTGTGGAGTGAATCGATACGGGCTTTGAGTGAGGCAGGAATAGTCATCGGGAAACCTTTGCTATGGGCTATCGCCCGCATGAAAGTCGGGCAATATCAAAAAAGATTGATATAGAAAATTGGCGCGAATTCTAGCAGAAAACCTGCTAGCAGGGGCGCAGCTGCGCAGGATTTATCGGGTAGATAGGGTCGGGAGAGCCAGCCAATCCGCCGCATATGAGTTTAGTCGGGATTGGCTGTTGCGGGGTGAGCTATAACCGCAAGCGGTTATTTATCGATATGTGCCAGCTTTTTATCGGAGCGGTCTTTTTCCTGCTCGTTGGGGCGCAGGTTGCTCAAGGTGAGTGCGGCGAAGAACGCGAAGCCACAGCCAGCCACCACAATCGACTCAGGATGGAGTGCGCCAAACAGCATATTGGCGATGGCAAGGCTGAGGTAAATGGTGATTCTCAGGTTCTTGGCGTTGAGAAAAAAGTCTTGGGATTCGCTCATTTTGAGCCTCCGGTTGATGCTGGTGGTACAGTTTTTTGCTGGTGTTGGTTAAAGCATAGCCTGATTAATGCAATCTTAAATGACAATTGTGACAAATATCACGTTTATTTGTTAAAGGAATGTTAACGACAGATGGTCGGTAGCCTGGCGAATATGAATGGTAGGCTCGCAGTAAGCTGATTCCACTGCTTAGATATTCGTTGTAAGCCTTGGGGCTATGGTAGCGATTGTAAATTACTTGTTTCTTTTAAAACTTTGCTAGTGCCTGAAAAGTGACTTTGCAGTAGAATACCCGAGTAATTTAATCAGGTATTAGGTACTTACAGAAAGGTTACTATGGTCAACGTCGATATCACCGAATCCGCCCAAAAGTATTTAAAAGAGCTGCTGGATAAGCAGAAAGACAACGATGGCATTGGCATTCGTATGTTTGTCGCCAATCCGGGCACATCCAATGCGGAAACCTGCATCGCTTACTGTCGCCCGGGCGAAGAAAAAGAGGGCGATGTAATTGTTCCGCTCAATGGCTTCAATGCCCACTTTGAAGAGCGCAGCCTGCCGTTTTTGGAGGACGCCAAAGTGGATTACTCGGCAGATCGTATGGGTGGCCAATTAACCATTCGTGCCCCCAACTCCAAAATGCCGCGCGTGACCGACGACAGCCCATTGGAAGATCGCATCAACTATGTGCTGTATAACGACGTAAATCCAAGCCTCGCCGCGCATGGAGGCAATGTCAGCCTGGTAGAGGTGACTGACGATATGATCGCTATTCTGAAATTTGGTGGCGGCTGCCAAGGTTGCGGCTCAGTAGCAATTACCCTGAAGCAGGGTATTGAAGTGCAATTGATGGATAAATTGCCCGAGCTGAAAGGCATCCGCGATGTGACCGACCATACCGATCGCACCAATGCCTATATGTAATTCGGTTTAAAAAAATTACGCAAAAAATACCGCTTCAGAGCATTCTGAGGCGGTATTTTTTTGCCAGAGAATTAGTGCATATGTACCGCGTAATTGGAGTTGGCTCGGTTTTTGATCCTATCCAGCGTTATTTTTGGTGAATACAAGTCGCTTATTTGCTCTGCTAAACAATCCCAATGCCCCATCAGGGCGGCTTGTAGCCTCCCTCTCTACGTTTTCTGATCTTTAGCGTGGCTTCCACACATTTCTCAGGTTCAGCTTGATTTTTTTTATCCTCGCTGAGAGAATGAGAATTGTTAGTATTTGCATTAGTGTTAGCTGTATCGCGCGGTGCGCTGTGCGGTTAATGTCATATTGAGAGTTCCATATCTGTTAGATAAGGGGTTGGTATCGTGAAGAGATTATCTGTTCTGTTGGCTGGTGCCGCTATGTTGCTGAGCAGTGGCGCGTTGCAAGCACATGTCAGTGCTAAATGTACCGATGCTCCGCGCGAACAATGGCTGCACATTTTAGATATGCAAAAAAAGATCGTGAATGAACATGGCTTTGCGATCAAAAAATTTCAGGTTGCCGGTACCTGCTATGAAATTTATGGCTGGGGTTTAAGTAAAGACGGTAAAAAATTTGAAGAAATTGAAGCTTATTTCGATCCAGTGACTGGTGCTCTGGTCAAGAAAAAAATCCGTGACTAATGCGCATTGATTTCATGAAAACAAGACATTCAATTGAATAATGAATGCATGTCTGTACGCAAACCGTAATACACACACATACAAGAACTAGGTAAAAAAATGTCTAAGCAGATCAAAACTATTGCGAGTTTTCGCACCCCTACTTATGCCAATACCGCGCTAAACAAAAATAGTCTGGCCGCTGGTATTGCCGCTGCCATGTTGTTGCCTTTGGCTGCATTTGCCGCAGATGAAAAACAAGATCAACCTGATAACAAACTCAATGTTGTAAAGGTTGAAGCCGCTGCGATTGACCCTAATCCTAATGCGCAACCAGGTGTTCCGTACAAAGCGCAATTTTCTGGCGACGAGCGCCATACTCGCCCACTGGCCGAAACACCCCAAAATATTTCTGTGCTCACCAAGGCACAAATCGATGAATCTGGTTATACCGACCTTAAACAAATTCTCGATGCACAGCCAGGTATCACACTGGGTACGGGTGAAAATGGGAATGCCTTTGGCGACCGTTACATTATTCGTGGTCAGGAAGCGCGCAGTGATGTGTTTGTGGATGGTTTGCGCGATCCCGGCATGACAACACGTGAAAGTTTTGTAGTTGAGCAAATTGAAATTTCCAAGGGGCCTAATTCCAGTTTTGCCGGGCGCGGTACCTCAGGCGGTGCAATTAATGCGATCACCAAGCAAGCCACTACTGATTATGATTTCAGTACATTGGCAACGGGTATTGGAAGTGATAAACACACGCGAGTAACCTTGGATACCAACCAGGTAATCAATGAACAAGCCGCTATACGCGCTAACCTTTTGTATGGTTATGAAGAAGTACCTGATCGTGCGCCAGCAGATCGCGAGCGTAAAGGTGTTGCGCTTTCCGGTCTTTATATGCCTTCTGATGATTTGGAAATCGTGCTTGATTACTACGGTATGGATGCAAAAGATAGCCCGGACTTAGGTGGCTTTTTGGTTAACCGTAAACCGGCAAAAAATGTTCCTGTGTATGCACAGCGGCAAGATTTTCAGGAATCTGATGTTGATACTTTCACTGCGCGAGTGAAGTATCGTTTCAACTCTGATGTGCGCTTAAGCAATATTACTCGTAAAGGTGCTTCGGAAAACGGTTATGTAGTGACAGGCGCGCGCGGTGCAACAACCCATGTGACCAATCCTAATGGCGTATACGAGACTTTCATCTTGAGCTCACATCAAGGTTGGCAAGATGTTGATTATTTTGCTAATCAAACCAATTTGTTTTTTGATAAAACCCTCGCCGGACTGAATCACGAATTTATCGTAAGCTTGGAATACACCGATCACAGTGTATTGAATGGTGTATATGACGTTGCTACTTCAGGTCAGAACTGTATCGTTCCCGGACGTCAAGCGGGTACTACAACACCGGCTTGGTGTGGAAAGGGCGCTGACGGAAAAATCGTGAATGATTTAAACA
>CAXAVL010000229.1:0-7112 GCA_963971905.1 uncultured Cellvibrio sp. | reverse complement strand
GATTGGCTCAGCAGTGTTCGCACCATTTTTTCCTCTTCCAAGGGCGAGTAATGGGTATCAACCAAGAGTACCTTATAGCCCGCTGCGCCCATCACCTCATAAATACCGCGCAACACCTCGGTAAAGACGATGTTACTCAATGATGGAATGGCAACGCCTATCACTCTTGACTTGGAGGAAGCCAAAGAACTGGCATGCTGATTGGGTATGTAACCGAGCGCATCAATGGCTTTTTGCACCTGAATGCGCAGAGATTCTGATACTTTTTCGGGCTGATTGATCACGCGGGAGACAGTGATTGCACTAACACCTGATGCATCGGCCACATCAACAAGGGTGATTTTCTTATCGGAACTTCTTTTTTTTGCTGTTTTCATAGGCAATATCTGCACTTGGCTATTATTTTTTGCTAACATACCACAAGCACAATGATTGCGCTATCATCAGCATGCTCGCATGCTTTGATCTTTCGGTGTAAACGAGAAAACTTCCATGCACTATTCAGTAGCGATAACTAACCCTGATGCCAGCACCCACCTCATTATTGTTATGGGTGTTTCAGGTAGCGGAAAGTCATCACTGGCCAAGGCATTGGCTGAACACTACGGTTACGTCTATTTGGATGGCGACGACTTTCACAGTCAGGAAGCGCGCGATCGCATGGCGAAAGGTCAACCCCTAACCGATGCCATGCGCCTGCCATGGGTCATTCGTATGCGCGATTACTTTCGCGGTGTTGCGCGCAATCATCAGCATTCAACACTGGCATTTTCCGGCCTTAGACGTATGCATCGCGACGAGCTGCGCAAAGCCGGATTGAAAACCATTTTCCTCTTTTTAAGCAGCGATAAAGACACCATTCAAAATCGCGTCAACAAACGCGCCGGGCATTTCATGGCACCCAGCTTGGTTGACAGCCAATTCGAGAGCTTGGAAGACCCGAGCCACGAACCAGATGTATTCACAATTGATGTGAATGCCCCCTTCGATCAAGTGCTCTCAATGGCGATCCACGTAGTTGATCGGGAACTCCATCATCAAGCAGATGCGCTACTTGCCTAACACAGGCTTGGCTTTCCGCTTTACACCAGCGAGAATGTGAACTCTTGAGCCAGATCTTGATCCAATGATCAACATCACCCATGGAGAATCACAGATGTCATCTTCAAAAGTTATCTTCATTAGCAGTTTGTTAGTACTTGCCGGTGCCATTTCTGCCTGCGCTGGAAAAACCCAATACCGCAGTGCCTGCGCTCAAGAAATCGATGCCGCTTGGAGCGAGCTATCCATCGCCAAAGCAGATGGCTTTAGCGGAACAGTCAGTTATACCAAAGCGCTAGGCCTGATTACCACCGCACGCACCATGCAAGGCGTGGAAAACTTCGATAACTGCTACAACCAAGCCAAAAGTGCTCGCTTCTATATTCGCGAATCACGCAAAGGCCAGTAACAAACTCCCGCATATAAAATACCAATCAATAAAAAATGCCCGACACCTGCCGGGCATTTTTATTTTGCAAGATTACATTTAGGAACCAATCACGCCGCCATCATTTTTAGTCACTAGCACCGTTGTAGAACGCGGGCGGGTTTTGCCGTCACTGGCGGGATAACTAATACCTGGGTGCTGAATATTCAGCCACAGACTTGTGCCGTCTGGCGTTGCAGTCAAACCGGTAATTTCGCAGCCGCGCGGCCCCACCAAAAATCGTTTCACTTCACGCGATACAGGGTCGGCACAGAGCAATTGGTTGCACCCCATTGGCTCATAGACACTTTCTTCATCGTCGTAATCTGTTTCAATCCACAGGCGCCCATCGGCATCAAACCACAAACCATCTGGACAGGAAAACTTTTCCCCGCGAATATTGCCTTGTTGATTTTCTGGGAAAACTTCATCGGCATGATTGCCCGCCAGCAAAAATATTTCCCAATTAAATTCTGTTGCCGCAGGATTGGAGTCTTTTTCTGTCCAGCGCAGGATTTGCCCGTGATGATTTTCCCGGCGAGGATTTGCAGAGTCTACCGGCTGATCCGGTTTGGTACCGCGCTGATCATTATTAGTGAGTGTGACGTAAAGCTCGCGTGTGTGCGGATCAACCGCCACCCACTCAGGGCGATCCATCGGTGTTGCACCGAGAATATCAGCAGCAGCGCGCGCATTAATTAATACATCCGCTTGATTCATAAATCCATTGCGCGGCGTTAAGCCGCGCTCGCCCCACACCAGCGGCAACCACTCGCCACGCCCATCACTATGAAATAAGGCAACATACAAAACACCCTCGTCTAATAGATCTAATTTTGCTGTTGGATTTTTTTTATCAAACCGCTGCTGAGCGACAAATTTATAAATATATTCCCCTCGTGTATCATCGCCGGAATAAATAGCCACCTCACCAGCATCACCCACCACTACAGTGGCACACTCCCGTGCGTAACGCCCTAGCGCAGTGCGCTTTTTTGGCAGCGATTGAGGATCAAAAGGATCAAACTCAACTACCCAACCAAAACGATTCGGTTCATTTACAAAACCATTAAAATATTGTTTTTCTGTGGGGGTAGCGTCAAAGCGCGCATCCACTGTTTCCCAATAATGCTTACTGCTATTCAAACCATTAGAAATGCCATAACGCTTATGCGCTACACGCTGCTGCCAATCAGCAGTGTCGCGATTCACAAAATAATTAGCCCAATTTTCTTCGCAAATTAAATAAGTTCCCCACGGAGTCTTCCCCATAGAACAGTTATTCAAAGTGCCCAGCACCCGAGTGCCAGTTGGATCTTGGGCGGTTTTTAAATGCTCCGATCCCGCTGCCACACCCGTAATTCCCATGGGAGTACTAGCAGTCAGACGGCGATTGAAGGAGGAATTTTTTACCCTCTGCCATGCACCCTGCAAATCGCGTTTAATTTCGATCACACTCACGCCGTGCGCTGCCTGCTCTTTTAATACTTCCTGCTCAGGGCGATGAATAATGCCTTGCGCATCGAGAGTTTCAGTGGGGCCGCTAGTGTGCAAGGTCGGGTTCGTATATTCATGGTTAATCACCAACAACCCGTGATCATTGGGCGCAGACGGAAACGGAAAGTACGCCATGCCATCGTGATTTTGCCCCGCTTGCAATTGCTGTTCTTGCCACGTATTCGTAGCATCCGCTTTCCAAGGAGCTGCGCCAGCAACGACCTCATCGCCCCAGGAAAAAAACGCGCGTGCACTATAACCTTCTGCTATTACAACTCGATCAAAATCAACTGCAGCTTGAATCGGCACAGATTTAAATCCAATCACTGGTGATGTGGTTTTTAGCGGAGGCTTGGGCGAAAGCTTTTTAGCATTGTTTGTGCAAGCCGATAAACTCCCTCCTAAAAAACCGCTTAGCGCCAAGCCAAGCCCACCTTTTAATAAGTTGCGGCGATTAGCGATAACATCTGACAGCCAGGGATTGGCGGATGGGTTAACGGGAATATCATCCACATCGACAGGTCGGAGATTTTTCTTATCATTCATTGCCATTTACCTTTAATCTAACTGCAACGCGTTACGGATTTTTTCCCAACTCACATATTTGAAATTCTGCGGCGCTTCCGGCATTACCTTATGACCATCTTGCACAACTAACATACCCTCAACAAATGCCCCGCCGAGATTAACATGAGTCACCTCAAGGCCATCGGTTTCGGAAACACCGTCGATATTTTTTTCTGCATTTAAATCAATGCGAATTGCACCGCGCACCTTATAGGGCGCTACTGCATCGAGAATAACATAGCTATTGTTGCCTTGACTGGACACCACCAGATAATTCTTGTGTTTGCCATGATAAATTCCCATTCCCTCCACGTCTGCCACTAACAGGTCACCCGCGCGCAATACCAATTCAACTTGCGCCCCAGCACTTGGCTCGGCACCAATAGTCCACACCGCCTCATCTTCTTCACCGACAAATAAGCGCTGGTTTTTATCATCAGCCACGCAACCTTCCGGCTGGCTCTGCACAAAAAAGCTACGCATTTTTTTACCCTGCCAATGAACAGATTTTTTATTTTTCGGATCAGTAACAGCGGTTAATTGGATTTGCTGGAACTCACCACTTTTTGCATTGGGAATAGCATAGGTAATGCCATTGGCATTCTGGTACATACAAAAACCGTAAATATCCTCAAGGTCGGTAGCGACGCTGCCGGAATAGGATAATTTGCCATTGTTTGGGTCGATGGTATAAATCGCCAAACTATTATCATCGCGATTGGTAGCAACAGCGATGTCGACTAGTTTTTTACCAAAGGGAACCGCGTAGCGCACATCGACATTATTTAATTTTCCGGTATTAAAATGCTGCACCTCGCGCCCTTGCATATCGTAAACAAAGAGTCCTTGCTGTTTATTGGTGCCGATCACCAAACTTTTTTGCGGGCGTCTTTTGTTGATCCAAATAGCAGGGTCATCTGCGGCATCGCCAAAACGCGCCATCACTTGGGTTTGTTCATCCGGTGTCACGCTCACAATAGTGTGCGCTGGTTTTTCTGGCACAACTAATTGCCACGGCAAGGATAAAGAATGGTTGCCAGTTTTCTCATCGCCAATTACCAACCTAAGTGTATTTTTATCCACTGCATCAGCGCTTACAAAAGCTGCTTTCACAATTTCTGGTTCATTAGTATTAGGAAGGTTCTGTACATGCTGCTGCTTGAATTGACCTTGCTGTGTGCGATACAACACCAGTTGTTTTTCTTCCGCGATTGCGGCGATTAATCCTTGCGGCACCACGGCCAGCGATTCCACGCTGCCGAGCAATGCACCAAAAGGCTGTTGCATATCCACCGCTATGCGACCGGGAGCGGATTCCTCGGAAGCACCCTGCGCCCAAATGCCGACACTCTCTTCAGCGACAAATAAAATGTCCTGCGCATCATCCACTGCACAGGCTTTGCTGTTAGGTGCTATGGGTACACGGCGCAATAATTTTGCTGCGGCCTTGCCATTGGCATCAATCACCAACCAGTGCTCCGCCATGCCGCGTTCATCCAACAAATAAAGCGAAACATGCTTGCCGCCCGCACGGCTTAAACACAAATTTTCAATTTTAAATTCCGGCGTAGGTACACGCAGCAATTCGCGCAGTTTTCCTGTCTGCGGATCAAGCGCGATCAAGCCCGCTTGCTGCTCAGGTAAAAATACCGTTGCAGCAATCAACTCTGTACTGCTAGTTTTTTGTGAAGCCAATGTCACTGGATAACGCCAATCCAACAATTCTGTCGATTGCGGCAATTGCGCCAGTGACGAACCATCGGCTGCGCGCCAGTGAATGGCATCACCTAGGCTAAGATAAGTCATTTGCTGTTGCTGCAGCACCGGCAATGGTGCAACCAAACCTTGTTTAAACTCAGTCGGTAAATTATTTTCAGCAACCACAGGCAAACAAAAAATAGCCAGCGCACTGGCCAGCAACACACTACGCACATACATCATAATCAAAACCTTTGTTATAGGATAGCTCAGCAAGAGCCATCCGAATCGCAAGAGCACATTCAATCAACACTTAAAAATGCATAAAGGTAATACCGAGTTTATAGGTTGCACCGTAGCTTTCGTATTGCGAATTGTAGTTAGCATCTTTCACGTAGGAGTAATACACCTCATCCGTCAGATTCAATGCTTCAAAATGCAGTTTAATCGAATCACTCAAGTAATAACGCAGAGAGAAATCCAACTGCATTTGATCGTCGACATAGGTGTCTTTCACCGCGTCCATTGGATCACTTACTTCAATTAAGTAATTTGATTTATAGTTGGCCGACAAGCGCATGCTCATCACATCAGACTCGTAGCCCAGCATAAAATTCGCGGAAAGATCTGATTGGCTAGGCATAGGAATATCGCGCGCGATAAATTCACTGTCGTCATAACCGCCGATTTCTGCCGAAGAATCAACAAAGGTTGCATTGCCGCCAATCAGCAAACCATCCCAAGGTGATGGCAAACTCGTGAACTGTTTAGACGCGGAAAATTCAACACCGAGTATGTCGGCTTTATTGCCATTGACATAGGTTACTGCTTCATCAAACCCTTCATAGCCCGCAGTGCCACCCAGGTCAGTTTGATAAACAAAATTGTCGATGGACTTATAAAACGCAAACGCTGAAATTACACTTGCAACACCGGGGTAATGCTCAATACCCAAATCGATATTACTGGACTCCAGCGATTTCAAATTAGGATTGCCAAACTCTGCAGCAATATCACCGTCATCTTCTTCAATCAAGCGGCCGGGCGACAGCTCGGCAAAACCGGGGCGCACTACTGAGTTAGTCCAGGCGGCGCGCACTTGTGTTTTATCATTGATGCTGTAACGAATATGTAAGGCAGGTAAAAAATAATCGTCAGAATTTTCAAACGAGGTCGCACTGACTTCACCGCTGTCTGCATCATAGGAATTTCCCTGCGCAGTAAATTCCGTGTTTTCATAGCGCACGCCGGTCAAAATGCGCCAAGCATTAATATCCACGCGCCCCATCACATAAGCGGCGCTGGTATCTTCAGTGACAAGATAATCGCCAATGCTACTTTCTTCTTCATCCCATTCTGCATCTGTAACTGCTGCTTTGACCTGCGCAGCATTAATAGAACTACCAAATTGGCCGTGCTTATAATCCACCGCACCACCGGAAAATGTGCTGAGCGATGTATCGCCGGTAAAATCTTCAGCAATCCACACTTCGACATCATTATCTTTTTCACGAGCGCTGTGTTTTGCCCCAAACTTTATTTGTGCTGGTTTATTGCCCAACTCCAGATCGCGGGTGAAATCCAGATTAAATGCCGTACTTTCATCATTGGTATTGGTGCTGCTTAGCTCAACCTCATCTAATTTATAACTGGTAGATTGATAAAATTCAGCAGGCGCATTGATGTGAATTTTGCTGTTATTGCCGTAGGAGAGATCAAATACTTCATCGGCAATAACATCATCGTCAATTTTAAATACCGCACCGGCAATATTTTGCGGTTCGTCTTCGCCGGATTTGCTATAAGCCGCACGGTAATCCAATGTCCACTTGTCCAAACGGGTCTGCCCACCCAGTGAAGTCGAAAGAATTTTTTGCGTTTC
>CAXAVL010000228.1:0-7123 GCA_963971905.1 uncultured Cellvibrio sp. | reverse complement strand
GTTTCCGCCAGCGCGGCGAATAACTCTTGGTGACGAGTGAGGTCAAGATTATGTCAGCACGTTTAAACAATGACTTTCAGTTTCTCGATGTGGGTCGTCAAGACCCCACCAAGAAAGATATAGAAACCCGCAGACGCAACTTTGTGGAGATCTACCAACCCTTTGCCAAAGAAGAGGTAGAGGGGCAGGCACATCGCTGTCTGGAATGTGGTAACCCCTATTGTGAGTGGAAGTGCCCGGTGCACAACTTCATCCCCAACTGGTTGAAGCTGATCTCTGAAGGCAATATTTTTGAAGCGGCGGAGTTGAGTCATCAGACTAACTCCCTGCCCGAAGTGTGCGGCCGTGTCTGCCCGCAGGATCGTCTGTGTGAAGGCGCCTGTACCCTGAATGACGGTTTTGGTGCGGTGACTATCGGCAACGCCGAGAAGTACATTACCGATACCGCTTTCGCTATGGGCTGGAAGCCGGATATGTCCAAAGTGGTTTGGACTGATAAAAAAGTCGCTATTATCGGCGCTGGCCCTGCAGGTATTGGCTGTGCCGACGTACTGGTGCGCAACGGCGTTAAACCAGTGGTGTTCGACAAGTACCCTGAAATCGGTGGCTTGCTGACTTTTGGTATTCCCGAGTTCAAGCTGGAAAAATCAGTGATGAGCCGTCGCCGCGAAATCTTTACCGAAATGGGTATCGAATTCCGTTTGAATACCGAAGTGGGCAAAGACATCACCATGGAAGAATTGCTGCGCGATTACGATGCAGTATTCATGGGTATGGGGACTTACACCTACATGAAAGGCGGCTTCCCCGGTGAAGACCTGCCCGGTGTTTACGATGCGCTGCCATTTTTGGTTGCCAACGTGAACCGCAATCTCGGCTTTGAAAAGAGCCCGGAAGATTTCATCAGCGTAAAAGGCAAAAAAGTTGTGGTGCTCGGTGGTGGTGATACCGCCATGGACTGTAACCGCACTTCTATTCGTCAGGGCGCGCTGAGCGTAAGTTGTGCTTACCGTCGCGACGAAGAAAACATGCCCGGTTCCAAGCGCGAAGTTGCCAATGCCAAAGAAGAAGGCGTGCAATTTCTCTACAACCGTCAGCCAGTTGAAGTGGTTGGTAATGGTAAGGTAGAGGGCGTTAAAGTAGTCACTACCAAGATGGGTGAGCCAGATGCTAATGGTCGTCGCAGCCCGGTGGTGGTTCCCGGTTCAGAAGAAATTCTGCCTGCCGACGTGGTCTTGATCGCCTTTGGTTTCCGCCCAAGTCCACAGCCTTGGTTCGAAACAAACGGTGTTAAAACCAATGATTGGGGTGGTGTGATCGCGCCTGAGAAACAGCAGTACAAGTTCCAGACCAGCAACCCGAAAGTGTTTGCCGGTGGCGATATGGTGCGCGGTTCTGATCTGGTGGTTACTGCCATTTGGGAAGGTCGTGAAGCCGCTGATGGTATTTTGGATTATCTACAGGTTTAATCCCGTAGGGGCGCTGCTTGCCGCGCCCTGATCTTTTGGTGATTTTGGGTGCAGCAAGCGGCGCCCCTACAACCCCGCCTTTGCGGGGTTTGTTTTATCCATAACACAAGCAAGGCTAATGGCCTGAGGATAAGAGAATGACAGAGCTCAAAAACGACCGTTTTCTGCGTGCATTGCTGAAGCAACCTGTTGATGTAACGCCAGTATGGATGATGCGCCAAGCTGGCCGCTACTTGCCAGAATATCGCGCCAGCCGCGCTAAAGCAGGCGATTTTATGGGGCTCTGCACTAATCCCGACGCGGCTTGTGAGGTGACTCTGCAGCCGCTGGATCGCTATCCCGGTCTGGATGCGGCAATTCTCTTCTCCGATATTCTCACAATCCCCGACGCCATGGGTTTAGGTCTCTATTTTGAGACCGGCGAAGGACCCAAGTTTAAAAAAGCCGTACGCACAGAAGCCGATGTGAATGCGCTTAAAGTGATTAACCCGGAGCAGGACCTACCCTACGTAGTTAACGCAGTCAAAACCATTCGCCGCGAGCTTAATGGCCGCGTGCCCTTGATTGGTTTCTCGGGTAGCCCTTGGACGCTGGCGACCTACATGATCGAAGGTGGCTCCAGCCGCGATTTTCGCCGCGCCAAAGAAATGCTATACAACCAGCCGCAGGTGATGCATCGCTTATTGGATGTATTGGCTGACTCAGTGACCGTTTATCTCAATGCGCAAATTACTGCCGGCGCACAAGCGGTACAGATTTTTGATACATGGGGCGGCGCTTTGTCCCATGCGGCCTACCAAGAGTTTTCACTCAAGTACATGCAAAAAATTGTCAGCGGTTTGATTCGCGAGCATGAAGGTCGTCAGGTGCCGGTGATTCTGTTTACCAAAGGTGGTGGCCAGTGGTTGGAATCTATGGCGGCTACTGGTGCAACGGCATTAGGCTTGGATTGGACCACGGATATAGCTGCTGCGCGCGCGCGCGTTGGCAAGCACGTTGCGCTACAAGGCAATATGGATCCGACAATTTTGTATGCCTCGCCCGAGCGTATTCGCGCTGAAGTGGGCAGTATTTTGGCCGCTTACGGTAATGGCTCTGGTCATGTGTTTAATCTGGGGCACGGCATTACGCCAGAGGTTGATCCCGCTCATGCCGGTGCGTTTATTGATGCAGTTCATGAGTTGTCTGCGCAGTATCATCCATAGTTATTGCCTTGCAGGCTAGAGATTGCGCCTTTAATCTACCGGCTATGGCATGGCGCGCCTTTCTTGATTACACTCCACGTACTATTAAGGTTTTTTAGGATAATTTAGAGCCTGAGTCAGGTTGCGCAGACGGATGAGATTTGTGAGAGCCGCTGTGCAACTCAGGAGTGTTTATCGAAGTCCCGAACTAAATAAGGCTGATAATGCGCACCTGAAGGTGCTGTGGGGAATAGGCGTGGGAATCAAGCAAGTCAAAGTTGACGTTAATGAGTTAACCATAGGCATGTTTGTGTCGGGGCTGGATCGCCCTTGGTCACAAACCCCTTTTCCCCTACAGGGGTTTTATTTGCGTGATCTGGGTGAAGTTAATCAGCTCAAGGCTCTTTGTAACTACGTTTTTATCGATATTGAAAAAGGTCGCGGTCCGATCGCAGCCAATCTGAAAACCCTTGCCCCCTCTGGCAAAAAGGCTCCTATTCGCGAGCGAGCGAGCTCTTTTAACGAAACTGTAGCGCCACTTAAAATTCAGCGCGGACTTTATCGCGAAGTTGAGCCCTTGCAGCGCGAGGTGAAAAAAGCGCGGCAATTGCATCAAAAAGTTTACGGCGCAGTGGAAGAGGTGATGGAGCAGCTCGAAAAAAATCAATTTGACTCCCTATCTTTGGGTGAAACCAAACGTGTTGCCAGCGAAATGGTAGACAGCGTACTGCGCAATCCTGATGCCTTCACTTGGTTGTCGCGGGTGCAGGAAAAAGACGAATACACCTATAGCCATGCCGTGCGTTCATCCGTATGGGCGATTTTATTTGGTCGCCACATTGGCCTGCCCAAGCGCGATTTGGATGTATTGGCGATGGGCGTTTTGTTAAAAGATGTAGGCAAGGTCATGTTAGATGTAGCTTTGCTTTCTAAAATGGAGCGAAGCACAGAAGAAGAGCATCTCTACGAAACGTTTATTGAACTCGGCTGTGAAATTCTGCGTAAGACGCCGGGAGTCGAGCCGCGAGTGATTAGCGTGGTGAAAACCCACTGTGAGCGATTGAATGGTAGCGGTTTTCCACAGGGCTTGTCGGGCGATAAAATTCCCTTGCTGGGCAAGATTGCAGGCATAGTCACCTATTACGATTTTGTTACTAACCCGCGTGGTTCGCGTCACCCCATTGCGCCCTCCAAAGCTGTGGCCAAGCTCTACGAATTGCGCAATATTCAATTTCAAGAAGAACTGGTAGTGGAGTTTATTCGCGCCATTGGGCTTTATCCTACTGGCACATTGGTCGAGTTAAGCACGGGTGAAGTGGCCGTTGTTGTTGAGCAAAATTTTGAGCGTCGGCTAAAGCCGCGAGTCATTGTTGTCCTGGATGCATATAAGCAGCCGCTAGGTGAATATTTGCTGCTAGATTTGTCGGAAGATGACAAACGCAAACAAGAGCTGCTCGATTCCGGTAAAAAAACGCGTTATGAAATTGAAAAAATTGAGATTGCACGGGATCTTGAACCCGGCAGTTACGATGTGGATATCGCCAGTATTCGCGATCATTATTTAATGAAGAATGAAAAGAAAGGTTTGATGGCGCTTCTGAGTCGGCTAACAACACGTAGCTGATCTTAGCGTTAAGGTGTTTTTTTGAAAACCGCAGGCAGAATTGTCTGCGGTTTTTTAATGGGCGTTTTATTCGTAGCAACTATCACTGGAGTTAATGATGTTTGAATGGTTGGCAAGTCCGGAAGCCTGGGTTGCATTGGCAACACTCACAGCGTTGGAAATTGTATTGGGAATCGATAACATTATTTTCATTTCGATTCTGGTTGGTCGTCTACCGGATGCCCAGCGCAAGTTCGCGCGCAATGTGGGTTTGGGTTTGGCAATGATTACGCGCTTGGCGTTGCTCTTCTCGCTGGCGTGGATTATGGGGTTGGTTGATCCGTTGTTTAGTGTAATGGGAGAAGAAATTTCCGGGCGCGACATTATTTTAATTGGCGGTGGCTTGTTTCTAATCGCCAAAGCGACGCACGAAATTCACAATAGTCTTGAAGGTGCCGTTGAAACGGAGCGCAATATTGCCACTCATGGTTTGATGATTGTGCTAGTGCAAATAGCAGTACTGGATATTGTTTTTTCACTCGACTCAGTTATCACTGCTGTAGGCTTGGTTGATCAGGTAGAGATTATGGCAATTGCGATTATCATTGCGGTGGGTGTGATGCTGTTTGCTGCCAAGTCAATTGGCGATTTTGTCGATGCCCATCCCACTATTAAAATTCTCGCCTTGTCATTCTTGGTGATTGTTGGTCTAACTCTCCTGGTTGAAGGGTTTGATGTGCATGTGCCCAAGGGTTACATCTACTTTGCGATGGCGTTTTCACTAGGTGTGGAGATGATTAATATTAAGTTACGCAAACATCAGGATAAACCCGTAGAGCTGCGCAAAGATTATCCCGGCGATCAACAATGAGTAGCGCCTTGCAATAAAAACAAAAAGGCCAATCATGCGATTGGCCTTTTTGTTTAGCGTATCGTTGGTGTAGATCTACTGGATTATTTTGCCCATGCGCTCGCCCATTTTGGTTGGGCTTGCGGCTTTGAATTGCTCGTCCCACTGTATTTTATTTTTCGCAAATAACACCACCGCCGTTGAGCCCAATTTAAATCGCCCCATTTCATCGCCTTTGTTGAGAGTGATGTTTTGGTAGGGGTAAAGCGAAGTGGCGATTTCGCGGCTGGCAAACGGCGCGATTTGACCGTCCCATACGGTTTCAATACCAGCGACAATCATTGCGCCTACTAGCACAACGGCCATGGGGCCGATATCGGTATCAAAAATGGCGACCGCGCGTTCATTGCGGGAAAACAAGCGCGGTACATTCTCTGCGGTTACTGTATTCACCGAAAATAATTCACCGGGAATGCTCACCATCGCGCGCAATTTTCCGCCGTAGGGCATATGTACGCGGTGGTAATCTCGTGGTGATAAATACACGGTAGCAAAATTGCCATCGGCAAATTCGGCAGCGAGAGCTTCATCGCCGCCGAGCAATTCCAAAGCGGTGTAGCTCTGACCTTTTGCTTGAAAGATTCGACAATTTTACCTGCTTGACTGATGGCGCCATCTGCCGGGCATACAATTGCATCGGCATTGTTATCGATTGGACGAGCATCGGCTTTTAATGCGCGAGTAAAAAAATCATTGAAACAGGAATAGGCAAGCGGGTTTTCTTCCGCTGCTAGACTCATATCCACCTTGTAGCGTTTGACAAACCACTTGATAAAGGTATTTTTTATCAGCGAGTTTTCTGTGCTGGCCAACCAGCCAGCGGCGCGCGAAAGGCCGTGTTGGGGAATCAAATGTTGCAAGCGGATGAAAAGTTTGTCATTCATGTATTTTTATAATTCCTGCATAGGCAGCGCACTGCCTGAAAAAAAGAGAGTGCCGCAGTTTAGCAAATAATGAATAACAGTGAGGTTCTTATGCGTAAGTTACTGCAAGTCTTTAGCCCGCTCCTGGCATTGTTGTTTCTGTCGATGGCTAATGCGCACCAAGGGCATGATCATATGCCGGTGACGATGAAAAAGGCGGTAGAGATTGCGTTGGCCGCCGCGCGGGATGCCAGTTTCGCCGCCCAGCCAGCCTTGGGTTTACCACAGCTGGAACAGAGTTGGCGCGATTTGCCAGTAGGCGCCGCGCAGATTGTCGAAAACGGACGGGGCTATTATTTGGTAAGGGTGGAAAATCCATCACAGACAAAAGTACTGCAATTAAAAATATTGCTAGATGGCCGTGTTGAAACAGCTAGCGTTTCCGATCTGTAGCATCTTCGGCGACGACCAGCGCTCATGCACCAAAGTCGAGCTTGGTTGGTTGGCGCCTAAACATTCTTTCATTTTGTATTCACCAACAATTTAATCTTTCTTTGTCGCCTCAGTTTTCCAATGGTTTGACAGCGCTGTCGCATGGGCGGATTATCTTGGGTTCGGTTGTCCATCTGCTCGCCACTCAGGAAATTAGGATGTATTTGTGGTGAATCTCACAATAATAAGATCGACCGTGCTCTCTCCTATGATTTTGCTGTTCATAAGCACTCGCTGGACTACTGATTGTGCATCGCCTTTTGGTTTGCCTGTGTGGCGCATGGATTATTCTTTCGCTAAATAGTTGCACCGCAATACAGGTAAATCCGATGGCGACGGTGATTCCCGAAGCAGGGAGTCGTGTCTAAATCCGGTTAAGTGAGGATGTGAATAATGAAAAATAATTTTATGACGACGAGTGGGTTGGGCGCTGTGATAATGGCCTTGTCTGCATTGAGTTTCGGGCATGGTTTTGTCGATAGTCCCGGTGCGCGCAATTACTTCTGCGGCAAGGTCACCAAGCCCGATGAGGTCGCCAATGGAACCGCCAGGTATCCTGTTTGTGGCGATGCATTTGCGAATGACTTTAACGGCGGCTACTC
>CAXAVL010000227.1:0-7178 GCA_963971905.1 uncultured Cellvibrio sp. | reverse complement strand
AGCGTTTTAGCACAGGATTGAGATAACCTGTTTTGGGCGCTAGTTCCGGCAGCATTTTAGTCAATAACATTTGCATGGATGGCAACCAGGCATCCAAGGCTCTATTCAAATAAACAAATTTTGAATTGGGAAACAGCGCATCCAGTTCTTGATAATCAGCAAAGCAAGGCGCATCGGCAATAACATTAGCCAATTCAAATGCGCGTTTGGTGTAAGCCGTGTGTGCCACCTTAAAACCGTAATCCAATAACGCTACGCTAATACTGGTGGTGCCGGTGCGGGGTAGGCCGATGATAAAAATCTTACTCACGTTTTATGCCCACAAAAAACGCATTGCCCGCGCCACTTTGCCAGGGCAATATTTTTTCGTAATCATGTGCCAATGCATGCACTTCAAAATAGGGCGCCAGTAACTCCTGCAAGTGTTGAAAACTCAGCGCAACCATAGTGTGCTGGTCGCGCCAGTGTTGCGTTATGCCATTGCTGGTTTTTTGGATGCTCAGTTGTAATTCTTGCTGGTCTCCCGCTCCGCAATAATACCAATTGGACTGAAAATAAAAATCGCTGTTATCTTGCTGCAGATTGCGTTTAATGCCCGCGCGATTATCAATGGTATTTTTATCGACCGCATTAAAACAAAAAATGCCGCCGGGCTTGAGTGCAGCATGGATATGGGCAATGCATTTGGCAAGTGTGGCGATACTTTGGTTGTAGTGAATGGAATACAAAAAACAACTGATTAAATCTAACTGGCTGGTCGTTTTTAGCTCGCTCATATCCTGCTGGGTAAATTGCGCTTCGGGGCAGCGCAGTTGCGCAATGTCCAACATGGGCTGATTTATATCCACCCCCTTGGCAGTAAAACCAAAGTCGATAAAGTGACGAATATGCGGCCCGGTGCCGCAGGCTAAGTCCAAATAATCTGTCCCTTGATTACCAAACAATTGGTGCAGCCTCCGCACATAATCGCTCTGTTCGCGATAATTGATATCAGCACACATTAAATCGTAATAGCCGGATAAGTCGGTGTAGAGCGCGTTGACAGACATGGGGAGGGAAATCCAGAAAGTGGTGTGTGGATTATACCCTGCGCACCGTTTAGCGACAGCTAATGAAACAGAATCTATTGTTGGAACCGTGATAGGATCAAGTTGATCACCATCATGACGTGTGTGAATCCACTTGCATTGCGCCTGTTTACTGCAGTTAAACGAGGGGAAAGAAAATGCAAATCAGACTTGGGTATGAATTACTGTACGATTGCCCCCAGCCAACGCCAATGATACTCGCCTTAAATATTCACTTCTCGCGCGCCTCCGATATCCTTATTCCCGATCACATCATCACGCAACCCGCTGTTCCTATTACGGTTTATCGCGATGGATTTGGCAACTGGTGCAGCCGCATCGTTGCGCCCTGTGGGCAATTGCGCATTTCTACTGATGCCTTAATCAAAGACAGTGGCTTAACCGATGCTATTTCACTTACTGCACAACAACATGCGGTTGAAGACTTGCCCTCTGACACTTTGGTGTATTTGTTGGGGAGCCGCTACTGCGAAACGGATCGCCTGACTGAAACCGCATGGGGGTTATTTGGCAATACACCTTTAGGTTGGCAGCGTGTGCAGGCCATTTGCGATTTTGTTCATCATCACATTAGTTTTGGCTACCAACATGCGCGCGCCACCAAGACCGCGTTTGAGGTGTTTAATGAACGTGCCGGGGTCTGCCGGGACTTTACTCATTTGGCAATTGCGTTTTGCCGCTGCATGAATATTCCTGCGCGCTACTGCACCGGTTATTTGGGCGATATAGGTGTACCTGCTTCACCAAATCCGATGGATTTTTCGGCGTGGTTTGAGGCTTATTTAGGCGGCCGTTGGCATACCTTTGACCCGCGCAATAATATTCCGCGCATCGGCCACATCTTAATTGCACAGGGGCGGGATGCAACCGATGTTCCATTGACCAATGTATTTGGCCCCAACACCTTAACCAGCTTTAAAGTGTGGACCGACGAAGTAAAAAATTAATCTAGAGTTTTTATCTGGCTGTAATTCTATGAAAGACGTTTGCAAAAACAACGGCAATAATTTGCTGGCGGCTGACGAACCGCCAGCATTTACATTGGTTAATGCCGAAGGTAAAAGTAACGTGGTCCTGCTGTGTGATCACGCGTCTAATCGTGTACCACGAGGGTTGAATAACTTGGGTTTAACTAACGCGCAGTTAGAAGATCACATAGGCTGGGACCCAGGTGCAGTCGACGTTGCTCGGCTACTCTCGCAACTGCTTGATGCACCGCTAATACTAAGCGGTTATTCGCGTTTGGTTATCGATTGCAATCGGCCCCTGCACAGTGCGCAATTAATTCCAGAGCAAAGCGGGGGAGTTCTGGTGCCGGGCAATCAATCTCTCTCTAATGAAGATCGCGAGCAGCGGGTGAACGAATTATTTCATCCTTACCACAGTGCCATCAATGAATTGCTTTCTCATCGCCGAACCCGTGCAACACGACTCTTAAGCATTCACAGTTTTACCCCAAATTTGCAGGGGCAAATGCGACCATGGCATATAGGAATTTCCCATTGGCGCAATGATTGTTTAGCGGCTTTATTAATCGATGCGCTGAAGGCGGTGGATAATATTGTCGTGGGCGATAACCAACCCTACGCCATCGACACTGAGTTTGACTATGCCATTCCGATTCACGGCGAGGGGCGTGGTTTACCCAGTGCGATGATTGAATTGCGTCAAGATGGTATTCGCACACCTGAAGGAGTTACACGCTGGGCGGAGGTTGTTGCCCAAGCCTATCGGAAAATTGAAGGGCTGCTACTTACAGCGCGTGTTTAATTAAGCAACTGAACGGTTGGTACAGATTAATAAGAAGAATTCGGCGTGCTATCCGGATTAATCTCACCATACACTTCTTCCGGGTCTACTTCATTCATCAGCAAAACCTCGCGCACGGTTTGAATCTGATCGAGCACGGTTTGGTATCTGTCTCCGTATTCGTATTTATTCACCTCGATAGCCTTAGGCATATAACAAAACGCAATTTTTAGCGCGTGAATAAGGTCTTCATTGGTTTGCTCGCTCATGGCTGTCTCCGTTTCAAAGCTGAGAGAAAATTACTTATAACGATAAGTATCAACGCAATTAATGCACCTAAAAACTCCCGCGCTTCTTCAATGTACGGCTTATCAGGATTCATACTCTGCATAAGTGGCTCTTGGGTGCGATGCAGATAATAGTTG
The DNA here is from genome assembly GCA_963971905.1 of uncultured Cellvibrio sp. Taxonomy (GTDB): domain Bacteria; phylum Pseudomonadota; class Gammaproteobacteria; order Pseudomonadales; family Cellvibrionaceae; genus Cellvibrio. The sequence goes on along the minus strand of CAXAVL010000227.1, from coordinate 3,916 downwards.
TAAGCGCCGCTGGCATAGAGTGCTAAATTAATTCCGCACAGTGCCAGCGCAATCCAAAACACCGGCTTTATGGGTCGATTAAAAAGCGCCAAGCTGGGAACCACTGCACACACCAAATAAAACAAAATCCAGGTCGTTGGATCCGGGTCATTGAATTGCAGTGCGGTGAAGGTCAGCAGGCATAGTGTAAATAATAGTTGAATAACTTTTTCAATATAGGTCATGTAGTGCCCAAGGCTATTTGTTAAATTATTGCTGCGGTGAGGGTGAATGATCGACCATAATTAAATTTTCGGTAGCAAAACCAAGTGACTTTGCCTTTGCAATCAAGTGTTGGAGTAGTTCAGGTTTCAGTTGTGGTTGACGGGCCAGTATCCAAAAATAATCTTTATCCGGGCCGCTGATTAGCGCGTAATTATACCCCTCTTGCTCCAGTTCAAACACGATGTAAGAACCGTAAAAAGGTCCGAAGAACGATACCTTCAAAAATCCGGTATTGATGTCATCAACAAAATAAGCTTTCCCTTCGGCTTCTTTCCATTCTTTCTTTTCCGCCGAATATCCTCGGTTAATTACCTTGACTCCACCGTCGTCACGCAGGGTGTAATTTGCTGTGACCTGATTTAAACCTCGTTCAAACGAGTGATCAAGACGGGCAATTTCATACCAGGTACCCAAGTAACGCTGCAGTTCGAATTGTTCTACGGGTTTGATGTTCTCTGGCATGCCCGTGCAACTTGCGAGTAAGAACGTAATACCGAGCAATAGATATTTCATTAAAGAGGCCTCCGGTTACATATCTGCAAAGTTATGTTTTGTTCCACATCCAGCGAGATGGTTTTGATTGTTAGACATACATTCATAAAATGAACGCTCTGGGCCTGATGCAGATTGGCAGCGGCTGTACGAGATTTTCTGTTTTACCTTTTTAAGCGCGTCAGTTGCTTGTGTGTATTGGGCTTGAGTTATAGAGCCGTTATCGAGGTTACGTTTGGCTTGGGTAAACATGGTCTCAAATTGCCAGTTGGTATTGCTGATAGCGGATGAACAATTGAGTTGGGTTTTAGTTTCATCAACTTTCATCAATTGTTTTTTGTAAGCATCTTCCCATTCGCGTCTATCATCATCGGTCATTTGCGTTGATGCTGGTGATGCTCCCTTGTATTTTTTAATTTCCACAGTGGTCGCTTTTTCAGTAGGCGGGCGGGCACTAAAGTGGACTTTTCCTTCTGCATCTGTCCATTTGTAAACTTCGCCTGCGTGGATACTCCCCGTTGACATAATTAATAATGCCAAGCCAGCAATTGTTTTTTTCATCGTATAGCTCCTTGTTGTTCCATTCAGTTTTATTACAGCTTGCCATTCAATAACCATACATTTTCCAAGGCAGGGCATTGACCTTTTAACTTTCCTATCACTTCCGCGCTTTCTAATAACTTGATTGTATAGCTTGAGCTGTAGTGGCTTTTCACTTCATCATCGCTGATAGAGAAGGGCGGCCCAGCGAGTTGGGTTTGATCGTATACAAAACAAATTAAAAGTTGTTTCGCATTTTCAGTAATCGTTTTGATGTGCGAGGTGTAGTGCGCGCGCATCTCAAAGGGTAGGGCAACTAGCGCGGCGCGATCGTAAACAGCGTCGACATGACCGAGTAGGCTTGCAGTAACATTAAAAATATCGCCGACAAAAATGTCGACATTGGGTGCGCGATAATGTTGCAGGTTTTCTAGTTGCGTAATCTCAGGCGTTACACCCAGCTCATCAAAAAGCTGTTCAATCGCGATAGGGCTTAACTCTGCACCAACTACCTGAAAGCCCTGCGCGAGAAACCAATGAATATCCAGCGTTTTACCACACAAAGGCAAAAATACCCGGCTGCCAGTTGTTAAACCCAGTGCGGGGAAATGCTTAACCAATAACGGGTTTGCATCACTGTTGTGAAAACCAATGTCGCTCTCTTGCCATTTTTTATGCCAGAAGTCGGGTTGCATAGATTGCTCTTTTTGTTGGTATGGATTTTTTATATTCCAATTATTTGCGCATTTTGAATAGCATAATAAATGTATAGATGAGATTATTTCTTATGGTTTTATACAGGTAGAGGAACCAAACAATAATACGTATATCGTTGATTTATTTTCCGTATTTCCAAAACAATGAGTAATTTTCTAGTGCGAATATTGCTCTTGGTTGATTGAATGCCACGCTGCAATAAAATAAGGGATCGAAAATAAGCTAACCATAAAAACCACTTTGAGTGCGTGGTTATAAGCTTCATCCATCGCCATACCGAACAATGCCACGGGAAGGGATAAAGCGATAATTCGTATGGTTGTGCTACCACATGCTACGGTTGGATTGAGTGACAATGATTTTTTTATCAGGTCGTCGTCTATGTTGTGCAAATTATCGTGCAATCTGTGGACTTGAAAAGCAATCATTATTCCTGTTGCGATATATAGCAACAGAAAAATTGTCAATCCTGGTATTGCATCTACCTCTAAGTTTAAAACAGATATTTTTTTCAAATCTTTAATTGTTGCCAAAAGGAAAAGGGTCAATGAAATGGTGCAGGCTATAATTATGTATCGTTGGATGCTTTTAGCCGATTCGTTGAAATTGTTGATTAAGATATCTATATGACTCATGTTTTCCTTCCCTCCAGATGTGAGGCGAGTTTAATTTTTAGGTTTTGATAAGCTAAGCATTCTTGATTGTTTTATTACGTAATACATCATTTACCATATACAGCACCATCTTCCCGAATTTCATCTAGCAACTCTGCGCGTGCTTCATCAAGTGAGGTTTTTGAACTTAATATAAAAGCTTCAAATAAACCGGCTTGTACATCCTTTGCCCACAAGCAGCGGCCAGTGGTGATGACTTGGTATTGCATCACTGTTGATGCGGCGCGCAGGTCTAGCAAGTCTACCTCGTAACCGATTTTGTCGGCCAATTGGTTGGCCATTTCAAATAGCTGCAAAGGGTTGGCATAACCTGCGACCAATACCGCCAAATCCAAATCACTTTGCGCATTGGCCGTGCCTTGCACGCGGCTGCCGAAGGCGTAAATACCGAGTGCATTGGGGAAGGCGTTTTGCAGTTCGGCGCAGATCAGGGCTTCGGCTTCAGGGGTTAGTGAATAGTTACTCATATAAACTCCAAAATATTCCCGCACCTTAAACCAAAATTGATGAAACGAGTAGGTTGGTGGTGAGCTTGCGAACCCCAACATGACCATACATCCGCAACCACCAAAACCAAAATGCGTGTGCCGTTGATTGGTTTTTCGTATTCACAAAACATTGTGCCATTTGCAAATAAGAATGTTGGGGTTCGTTCCTCACCACCAACCTACGCGAACAGGTGAATGCTTGAATATGGCCAGTCTTGCGCGTTGCTTACGTAACCGTGTTTTACCGGGTTATTGTGTATGTATTCAATGTGATTGTAAAAATCCCGTTCGTCGCGAATGGTGTGTTCCCAAAAGCGGCGTTGCCAGATTCCGCGCTCGCCCTTTTTTAAACGCGTGGTTTTTATTAATTCGTCTTTGGCAATGCGGCGGGAGAAATTGGCTTTGATTAATGCCCATCGCATGGAGTAATCACAATCATTGCGCGGCAATGTCCACAAGCAGTGCAGGTGATCCGGCATTACCACCATCGCGTTGATCTCGAATGGATGGTTTTGTTTTACCGTTTTAAATGCCGCCCGCAAACAATCAATTTCCCGTACCAACAAATCGCTCTTGCGATCCGCCAACGCCAAGGTGAAGAAATAACACCCACCCTCAACATAAACCCGCCGATATTGCATAACCACTCCTTGTAATTAACCCATTCCCAAATTATTTCACCGCACCCGTAGGTTGGCGGTGAGGAACGAACCCCAACATGACCATGTATCCGCACCCACC
>CAXAVL010000226.1:0-7187 GCA_963971905.1 uncultured Cellvibrio sp. | reverse complement strand
TTTTGCTAGCGTGACCGATGCCAAGCTCTATACAAGTAAGGTGAACCGTGCAGAAGTGCGAGTGAATCCGCGTGCGCGAGGGCAGGGCTCACTGCTGCAGGTGGATGGTGAAATCAGCGGGGCTGCCAGCGACGGCGTCCGAGTGTTGCGCGAAGGTATGCTACGCCAATATTTGGGCGACAGTATGGACTCTTGGTCTATGCAGGGTGAAATGAAGGCGCAGCTCGACTTGGATATCCCCATTGGAACTGGTGAGGATAAACCGGAAGGGGCGCATCAACAGGTAGATGTTGCGCTTGATGTACCGAGGTTTGAATTGCAAAACCTGAATTTGGCTTTGAATGATTTAACCGGTCGCATCAGCTACAACAGTGATACAGGAATTAGCAGCGACACACTTCATGCTCGCTTTTTTGATGAGCCGATTGAGGCCAGGCTGGGTACTGTTAAGCTCGATAGTTACAGTAAAACGCTGATTGAACTGGATGGTGTGGTCGACGCGCACCAAATTGCCTACTGGAGCAAGCGACCTGAAGCACTGTTTCTTAGCGGCAACTTACCCTATCGCGCGCGCGTAGAATTACATCATCGCCCAGCGCGCCTGAAAAATCTGATTGAGCTGAGTCCGGAAGAGCCTCTGGATACTGTGCAATCCGCTGCTGTATTTACGGAGCAAGCGTTTGCCGAAGTGACCATTACCAGCAATCTGGAGAACGTTAGTGTCAACTTGCCTGCACCTTATGGCAAGCCCGCCAAGGGAGAGCGGCCATTTGAATTCAAACTCTGGCTGCAAGAAAATCAGGCGCAAATAGATGTGCGCTATAACAATGACATCCAAGCCTTGCTGCGCACGGATCGAGCGCGCAACAATAATTTACTCAACGCTAATATCGCCCTTGCCAGTGATGCAAAACTCAGCGAGCAACCGCAATTTTTAGTTTCTGGATTTTTACCCGGCATTGATTTGGATGCATGGAAAGAGGTGCAGGCGCGCTACAAAACCTATACCGAGCGACTCACTCCCGCTATTGCTCAGGCCTTGTCATCGTCGCAAGCCGCTACGTCATATGAGCCTGAACAGAAAGTGCCCGCAGGGCTGGTCGCCGGTTTGCCCTTTCGTGCGGAGTTGATGTTGGGGCAGTATGAGCTTGGCTCCACTGTTCTTGAAAATCTGAATGTGATTGCCGTACCAGCGCCGCTTGGCTGGCAACTGGAGGTAGAGAATTCGGTGGTTGCAGGCAGGTTGTTAGTGCCGGACAGTCCGTTTATCCCATTGCAAGTTGATTTGACTCGCTTATCGCTCACCCAGAACATGTTGGGGCAGGCAGATCAGATCGCGGTAGTGGATGGTGCCGGCGAGGCAACGGGAGAAACCAGTGCTGCTGCACCAGCCAGACCGGTGCAGATTATTGATCCACGTAAATTACCCTTGGCGAACATCAGTATTGCATCCTTGTTGCTGGACGATAACAACTATGGCAATTGGTCGCTGCAACTGCGCCCGAATGAGCAAGGGGTGGTGATCGATAATATTCGCGGCAGCATTAGAGGTGTTACGGTCAGCGCCGTTGATGAGGCACAGGAAGGTGCCCGTCTGATTTGGCAAAACACGCCAACAGGAGTAGAGACACGTTTTATCGGCAACTTAAGTGCGGCTGACTTGGGCGGCGTATTGCGCGCGTGGGGTAAGCCAGACACTATAGAAAGCGAAACTGCACACTTTAGTGCCGATCTGTTTTGGGCAGGCTCACCGCAAGACTTTAATCTGGTAAATCTCAATGGCGAGATGAGTATCGCAATTGAAACCGGGCGTTTTAAACGTGAAGCCAATGCGGGCGACGGCATTCTGCGCCTGATGTCGATTCTTAACTTCGATACGCTAGCGCGCCGATTGCGTTTTGACTTTTCGGATCTCTACAAAAGTGGCCTCGCCTATGACGCTATCAACGGAAAGGTGCGTTTCAATCAGGGAACAATGGTGTTTGAAGAACCCTTAATCGTCCGCACACCCTCCAGTGGTATGCAAATGGCGGGCAGTATTGATCTGCGCAATGAAACCCTCAATACCCGTCTGGTTGCCACCTTGCCTGTGGCTGGGAACGTAACTTTCTATGCTGCCCTTGCAACCGGATTGCCCGCCGCTGCCGGTGTTTATTTGATTAGCAAACTATTCAAAAAGCAGGTAGATCAGGCGACTAGTGTCAGTTACACGATTAAAGGCAGTTGGGACGAGCCGAAAATGCGTTTTAACCGCTTGTTTGAAAGTGAAAAAAGTTTGCGTGATAGCGTAAATGAAAAACAAGAGGAAGCCTTGCCACCCGACAAGCCTTCAGCAAATAGCACTCGCAAGAAACAATAAGGGCGCCTTCTGGGCGCCCTTATTGTTTGTGTGTGATTCGCAGCGGAATATATGACTAATCCTGTGCGTCCAGTTGCTCGCGAATAAACCCGAACAGTTTGCGCGCATTCGCCGGCGGCTTATTTTCTTCGCGCTCTTTTTGCGCGCTGCGGATTAACTGGCGCAAGTGTTGTACATCAATGCCTGGGCAAGAAGTCACCAAGGTTTGGAAGATTTGCTTGTCACCTTCAATTAGCAAGTCGCGATAGCGCTCTACTTGATGTTGGCGGTGTACATACTGGTCGCTGCGGTTTTGCAACTTATCGACAGCGGCTTTAATTTCTTCGTGATTACCTTCGCGCATCAAGCGGCCAATATATTGAATCTGGCGGCGGCGCGCCTCTTTGGGCGGCATTTTGCGCGCGATGTAGATGGCGTCCAGCATTTCCTCGCTCAGCGGAATCTGCGCGAGTTGCTTTTCGTTCATGGTGATAAAACTTTCACCCAGTGCCTGCAGCGCATGCATATCGCGTTTAACCTGCGATTTACTGAGGATGTAGTCATCGGGATTGATGTCGTCGTAGTTGTAAACCATAAGAATAACTGTACTTGGTGCGCAAAGCGCAAATGAATATAGGGCTAAACCGGCAAAAGCGTGTAATACATGGTGCCGGAAAAGGTCGCGCAGCTTAGTGCAGAAAAGCAACAACAACAACCGCTTTTGCCAGAATGTCTGTTGGAGAATGGCTGACTATAACGATAGTTGGTTTATTCGCCTTCTTCAAAGCGGTCGGCAATCAACGCGCGGATCGCACAAAGTGCGGCTTCGGCATCCTCACCTTCCACGCTGACTTGCAAAGCGGTTCCCTGACTTGCAGCCAATAACATCAATGACATCACGCTCTTGGCATCGGCCCAGTGGCCTTCGCCGACACGCGCTTGCACCTTGGCCTGATACTGGTTGGCAAGGGTGGCAAGTTTAGCTGCAGCACGTGCATGCAGGCCGCGTTTATTAATGATGTCGAGTATTTCGATGTGCATGGTTTAGGGTTTTTTGTGTTTGTTAATGTCGCGATGGCGAACTTGTACATCGCTAAAACTGTGATCGAAATGTTTTTGTAACCGTTCGGATAAATACACCGAACGGTGTTGGCCGCCGGTGCAGCCTATCGCAATAGTAATGTAACTGCGGTTGTTGGCTTGGTAGCGCGGCAACCAGCGGGTCAGGTAATGTTCTATATCGTCGTACATTTCCTTTACCGTTATTTGTTCTTCAAGGAACTCAATCACGTCCTGATCTCTGCCTGTCTGGGGTCGCAATGCAGGTTTCCAATGAGGATTGGGCAGGCAGCGCGCATCGAATACCAAATCGGCATTAACCGGAACCCCGTGCTTGAACCCAAAGGATTCAAACAAAATAGCCATAGTCGATTCACTGCGCCCCACCACACGCTCTTTTACTAAATCGCGCAATTCGTGCAGGTTCAGGTGGCTGGTATCGATGACTTGATCGGCGCAGTCGCGAATAGGTTCAAGTAGCTGATCTTCTGCACTAATAGCTTCTTCCAAGCTGGTGTGTTTATCGGACAGTGGATGCTTGCGTCGGGTTTCACTAAAGCGTTGGATAAGCACAGATGGCTGTGAATCCAGAAACAGGGTTTGGAAGGGTAGGTGAGCCTCCTTTAGGGTGCTAATCATTTGCGGGAAGATAGCCAAATCCTGCCAAGCGTTGCGCACATCAATACCGATCGCAAAGCGGTGCTGGTCGTCTTTGTGGATCTGGATCTGGGCAACCAGTGCGGGCAACAGGCTCACCGGCAGATTGTCGATACAGTTAAAACCCACGTCTTCCAAAACGTGAAGCGCTGTACTTTTACCCGACCCAGACAGGCCGCTGACGATCACCAGATGCATAACAAAGCCCTGCTTAAGTGATTAGCGCTGCTTGATAAAGCGCTTCGTTGCTCTTGGCCGCCCGCAAACGCTGGCGGTATTCAGCGTTATTTAATGCACCAGCAAGCGCGGCGAGGGTTTGTAAATGTTCGCTATGGGCATCTTCCGGCACTAGCATGGCGAATAAAATATCGACTGGCTGCGAGTCTATGGCATCGAAGTCGATTGGCGCAGCCAGAGTGATCAGCGCACCTACGGTGCCGCTGCAATGCTCAACCCGGCAGTGGGGAATCGCAATGCCGTGGCCTATGCCGGTAGATCCCAGTCGTTCGCGGCCAATCAGGCGGCGAAATAATTCATCGGCATCGATATCGGGAATATCTTGTGCAATGGTGTTGGCGAGCAACTCCAGTGCACGTTTTTTACTGCCACCTTCAACGCCACAAAGTGTGCGGCCGGGGCTAATCAGGGATTGAATTTGCATAACAAGGTGATGCTGTGCATCTCTCAACAAGTGATGCCGACATCGCATACTAGCAATGACGGCATAGGTTCAAATTAACGATGGCTGGCTGCCATGCACTCAGCGATGACTGCGCATTTTCTCTTTGTGTTTAATCAATTGACGATCAAGCTTGTCGGATAGTGCATCAATAGCGGTATACAGGTCTTCATGGGTGGCATCGGCAAATAAATCTTTACCGCTTACATGAATAGTGGCTTCTGCTTTTTGAATCAGTTTATCTACCGAGAGGATGACATTAACACTGGTGATGCGGTCGTTGTGCAGGCTCAGTCGCTCCAATTTACTGGAGACATACTCTCTCATTGAATCAGTTACTTCTACGTGGTGACCGCTGATATTTAATTGCATAAGTACTTCCTCTCGCTGGAAACAAAACGGCTGTTACTAGAGCAGCCTCACAATACAACCTACATTAGACTCACACTGTTAATCTAGCTATTTTGAGCATTAATTGCTAAATCGTTTTGCGCTCATTCGATGGCGGAATGTTGAGCGACTCACGATATTTGGCAATCGTACGTCGCGCCACTTGAATGCCTTGCTCGCCGAGCAGGTCGGTAATTTTACTGTCGCTCAATGGTTTTTTCGGATTCTCTGCGCTGACCAATTTTTTGATGATGGCGCGAATTGCAGTCGATGAACACTCTCCGCCGCTGTCGGTGCTGACGTGACTGGAGAAAAAATATTTCAATTCAAAAATACCCTGCGGTGTGTGCATGTATTTTTGCGTAGTGACTCGCGAAATAGTCGATTCGTGCATCTCCACAATTTCGGCTATATCGTGCAGCACCAATGGCTTCATTGCCTCGGGGCCGTAATCTAAAAAGCCGCGCTGTTTTTCTACGATACAGCTCGCCACTTTCAGCAGGGTTTCATTGCGGCTTTGCAAACTTTTTAAGAACCAGCGCGCTTCTTGCAGATTATCTTTTAAAAATGTGTTGTCGGTGCTGGAGTCGGCGCGTTTCACCATGGAGGCGTAATCGGAGTTGATGCGCAAGCGCGGCGCTATGTCCGGGTTGAGTTCAACTATCCAGCGACCATCGCGTTTGTCGACAAATACATCGGGAACAACGTATTCGGTATCGCCATTGGCAATCATATCGCCCGGCCGCGGATTTAAACTTTGAATTAAGGCTACCGCTTGGCTTAACTCTGCTTCTTTTAATTTGGTACGGCGCATTAGCTGGCGATAATCGCGGCTGCCGAGCACTGGCAAGTATTGTTTGGTAATTAACTTTGCCGCTTCCAAAAACGGTGTTTTGGGGTCAAATTGTTGCAACTGTACCAGCAGGCATTCAGATAGATTTTGGCTGCACACGCCGCAGGGATCAAACTGCTGTAAACGGTGTTGAACGGCTTGGACTTCATCGAGTTCCAGCTCTTCAAAATCGCCGCGCATACCTTCAAAAATTTCTTCGATACTGATGGACAGCATGCCGCTGGGTTCCACTGCATCGATAATTGCCATGGCCAGTACACGGTCGCGGTCCGACATAGGCGTCAGATTCAATTGCCACATCAGGTGGTCGTAGAGCGAATCTGTCACTGCGCGGCGGCTCTCGAAATCACCGTCTTCGTTGTCGTAATTGCTGGAGCTGCCGCTAGAGGAGGATTGGTACACATCATCCCAACTGGTATCTACTGGCAAATCGCTGGGAATGGAGTCGCTCCAATCGCCGCTGTCTGCGCTAAAGCTTTCGCCTTCGCCATAGACATCGCTATCGCCATCGCTGGTGTTACTGGTCTCGCTGTAATTATCGCCAGTAGAGGAAAAGTTTTCGCTTGCGGTAAAGTCGCTGCCGTGATCAGCGCCCGCTTCCGCGGCGATTTCCAATTGGCGGGTGTAATCTGCTTTGTCCTGCTCGCTACCTTCATACTCATTGGTTGAGTTTGACGAATCGAAGGCTTCTTCCATTTCCAGCATTGGGTTGGATTCGAGCGCTTCCTGGATTTCTTGTTGCAGATCTAAGGTAGACAGTTGCAAAAGGCGAATAGCCTGTTGCAACTGTGGGGTCATGGTCAGCTGTTGACCGAGTTTGAGCTGGAGAGATTGCTTCATTATGTGAACGACAAACCCTTATAACGCGGATGGAAAACATCGGATAAGGGGAGTTTAGTCAGGGTTTGGCGCGCAAGCAATACAGTTAAGCAAGCTTTATGCCTAATGGATAAAGATTGTTAGTTGTCAAGTTTTTTGTGTGTTGCTTATGGTGGTGCCATTAAGGCAGTTGGTAACACTCTTGGTGCATGGATTTGACTCGCTTACAAGCGGAAATGTTCACCCAGATAGACCTCGCGCACTTTAGCATTGCTGAGCACAGTGTCTGCATTGCCTTCGGCAATAATGTGGCCTTCGCTGACAATATAAGCGGTCTCGCAGATATCCAGTGTCTCGCGCACGTTGTGATCGGTGATTAATACACCTATGCC
>CAXAVL010000225.1:0-7207 GCA_963971905.1 uncultured Cellvibrio sp. | reverse complement strand
CACAAGTAATTCAATACCAATTTTTCCAATTCGCCCAGTTGCACAGAAAACGCTCGCTTTAAATGCTTATCGAAGTGGGCAGAGCTTAAAGACATAAAAACCGATGTGCAATCGGTTTTTATGTTATGTAATCATATATGGCGTTATTTTCATGATGTGGTAAAAATTACAATTCACATCCAAGCAGTATTATTTCTATAGTTACGGTAGACTCATTGCCTTTCCTCAATCAGAACCTTGCGGCGATAGCAATGAACTTAAGGCCATCGCGGTGTTCCTAAGCTGTCAAGTAGTATGTTGAAATGCAGGGTTATTATCATAATCCAATCAACTTTTCTGGAACCAATAAGTCACCGTGAATTACGTCCTGCGTTATAAGTATTGGGCCTTGTTGTCCACACTGCTCTGGCTGATGGCTAGTTGGGCTGGTGTGCACGGGCACTATTGCTTTGATGGCCAGGAACCACCTATTTCCATTCATCTCGACAATATCGATACCCATGAGGAACATGATGCAGACAGTGCACATGTTGATATGGATATTGATCTATCCCAATCAGTTGTCGCCAAACTGCTTAAATTCGATGCAACATTGGCGCTATTACTGGTTGCCGTGTTTGTGTTTTTGGTATTGCCTCAATCCGCACTTTTCTTCCCGGTTTCTCAAACCGCTCACCCACGTCGTATTGTAGGTTTACGCCCGCCACCGCGCGCGCCTCCCGTCACTCCAGCCTGATTACCCATAACGCCCCTTTTTTTGACTGGGGTAATTCGTGTATCTCCATTGTGCTTCCACATGCTGCGCAGGGAGATACCTATATGGCTGGAGCTTTCTATGCAATTTATCCATCGGGCATTAACCGTCTCGGTTATTGCTATTACCTGTAGTGCCTATGCTGCGTCCTCAGCTGCACAATCAACCCTCACGTTGAGTGAGGCAGTCCGGGCAACCCTGCAACAAAATCCTCAACTGGCGGGCTATACCTTTAAGGTCAATGCATTGGCCGGAGAAAAACAAACTGCCGCACTACGACCGGAGTACCGCATTAGTGCTGATCTGGAAAATGTCGCCGGTTCCGGTGAATTTAGTGGCACTAAAGCCAGTGAATTAACCATTTCGTTGTCGTCCGCCATCGAATTAGGCGGTCAGCGCGATGCGCGTATGAGTGTAGTAACTGCTCGTCAGCAACAACTGCAATCCACCCAACGCGTACTTACACTGGATGTGATTACAGCGGTGACTCATCAATTCATTCAATTACTGGCTGCGCAAGAACAACTGGCATTGCAGGAAGAGTCGCATCAGTTAATCCAACAAACCCTCACCTCACTGGCCAGGCAGGTTCAGGCAGGCGGTACGGCGGACAGTGAACTCTTGCGCGGAAACGCCGCACTGGCGCGCTCCAAAATTGCCTTGCAACAAGCTCGACAAATTGTGAGTAGCGAGCGAGTCAAACTCAGCGCTTATTGGGCTGATTCCTCGCCGGATTTTACAGCGGTAAAAGCCGATCTTTATGCGGTTCCAACGGCAATGCCGTTACCGACGTTGTTGGACAAGCTGTCTGGCAATCCGGATTTGGAACAATTAACCAAAGAAGTAGATGTTCGCATAGCCGAAGTGCAACAAGCGCGTAGCGAGCGACGCCCCTCCCTGGAATGGAATACTGGTGTTCGTCGCCTTCAGGCTTCCGAGGATTCTGCTGTCGTGCTTGGCTTGAGCATGCCTTTAGGTACAGGCAGCAGAGCCGGTGGCGCAATTACAACCGCTAATGCCAATCAACAAAGTGCTGAACTCGCACGAGACAGCGCGCGAGTGCAATTGGAGGCTCAACTCATCTCCACTTATGAGGCTAATCGGCAAGCGATTGATGAAGTGAATGTGTTGCGTGACGAGGCCCTTCCTTCGCTAAAAAAAGCCATGCGCAGTACCGCCGATGCATTTGATCGGGGGCGCTACAGCTATCTGGAATTAAACCTTGCGCAAAGCCAATTGCTGGATGCCCAGCAAGCCTTGGTAGAGGCCGCTGCCCGCATGCAGGAAACCCGTATTGAGTTGGAGCGAATGATTGGCTCCCCACTGAACGAACAGAATTTTGAGGTTAACCCATGAAAACATCGAACAAACATCTAACGAAACCTTCATCCAAAAATTTGCTGAAATCCGCTCCCGGAGTGGTTTTTATTTTGGCACTGTTATTGGTGATGTTTTTGGCCGATATTTATATGGCCAGTGCAGCAACGAATAGCGACGATCACCAACATCAAGAAGATGAACACACTGAAGAGTCGGGCTCCCATGGGCATGACCATGGGGACGGCGAGAAGCACGAAGGGAAACATGAAGACGAAGAACACGGAGATGAAAGCAAACAGGAAGGTGACGATGGTCATGGTCATGCGGAGGGTGGCGGGCACGGTCACGAAGATGAAGAGGGAACCAGTCAAATTGAAGACACCATGGCACAAACTGTGGGTATTGTGACGGAACGCTCTGGTGTACAAACACTTCATCAAACCATTCTTACCTATGGGCGATTAACCACAGCTCCCGAACAAACCAGCCATGTGCGTGCACGATTTTCCGGTGTTGTAACGTCGGTACAGGTAACTATTGGTGAGACAGTGGCAGCCGGTGATCTTTTGGCTGAAGTTGAAGCCAACGAGAGTTTGAGGAAATACAGTATCCGCGCACCCATTGCCGGGATGATTGTGCAACGTCACGCTAATTCGGGCGAGGTGACAGGAGATCAAATACTGTTTTCAATTTCGAGCTTCGACAACTTGTGGGCCGAGTTGCGTATTTTCCCCTCTCAACGTTCCTCTGTTGCTATCGGGCAAGAAGTTTTTCTGAGCATAGGCGAGCAAAAAGTTAAAACAAAAATTGAGCACCTCCTTCCAGCAGGTGACGATCAGCCGTATCTCATTGCGCGCGCAAAACTAAACAACCAACAGTCCATGCTCTCTCCTGGCTCAATGGCTGAAGGACGTATTGTTATCGATGAATTTGACGTAGACGTAGCGGTAAAAATAGATGCACTGCAAATCCTGGGAGGGCGCACCGGGGTTTTTGTCAAACATGGTAATAAATACGAATTTATCCCGTTGGTCGTTGGGCGAAAAGATGACAGCTATGCCGAGGTCATATCTGGCCTGAAACCAGATACAGAATACGTAACTCGAAATAGCTATCTCATCAAAGCGGATATCGAAAAATCAGAAGCCGAGCACGAACACTAAGGGGTGTAGCATGATTGATTCACTACTACGCTTAGCCATCGAGCGGCGTTATTTGTTTTTAAGTTTTGTTTTATTAATTGTTGGCATCGGGATTTGGAGTTACCAAAAACTCCCTATTGATGCTGTGCCCGACATAACCAATGTTCAAGTACAAATTAATACCGCTGCACCAGGTTACTCGCCGTTAGAAGCCGAACAGCGGATTACTTACCCGATAGAAACCGCGTTGGCAGGGTTACCCAACCTATCCTATACGCGGTCGTTATCCCGCTATGGTTTATCACAAGTTACTGTGGTGTTTGACGAAGGTACAGACATCTACTTTGCCCGGAACCTCATCAACACCAAACTGGGATCGATGAAAAGTGTGCTGCCTACCGGTATGGAACCCGAAATGGGGCCCATCTCGACAGGCTTGGGTGAAATCTTTATGTATACCGTTCAAGCGGCTCCCGATGCACGAACGCAAGACGGTAAACCTTACGATTCTACCGCCCTGCGTGAAATTCAAGACTGGATAATCAAACCCCAGTTGGCGCAGGTAAAGGGTGTGGTAGAGGTAAACAGTATTGGTGGCTATAACAAGCAATACCACATTACGCCAGATGTACAGAAACTCCTGCACTTCGGGGTGTCGATGGAAGATTTGGTTGAAGCGCTTGAATCCAATAATGATAACCGTGGTGCAGGTTACATCGAGCGTAATGGGCAACAGTTACTGGTGCGCTCACCTGGCCAACTGGAAACCTTGGATGACATCGCCAACGTCATTGTCGCGCAGCAGGATTCTGTTCCCGTCAAAATCAGTGATATTGCCGATATTGCCATCGGAAAAGAGCTTCGAACCGGCGCGGCAACTCAAGATGGTGTTGAAACGGTGCTGGGTACGGCCATGATGCTCATCGGAGAAAACTCACGCACGGTGGCGCGAGACGTAGCAGCAAAACTGATTGTAATTCAAGCTTCACTCCCCGAAGGCATTGTTGCGACACCCGTTTATGATCGTACGGCTTTAGTCGATAAAGCCATTGCAACGGTCAGCAAAAACCTTCTGGAAGGCGCCTTATTGGTGATTGTGGTGCTTTTCCTGTTACTTGGAAATTTGCGTGCAGCACTGATTACAGCGGCAGTAATCCCACTATCAATGCTTGCAACCATAACCGGCATGGTACACACCGGGGTGTCCGCCAACTTAATGAGCCTCGGGGCATTGGATTTCGGGATCATCGTCGATGGCACTGTGATTATCGTGGAAAATGCTATCCGACGTTTATCTCACGCTCAACGTGAAGGCGCTCTTGGCCTGCGCGAACGGTTGAACGTGGTTTTCGAGGCAACCTCTGAAGTTATTCGACCCAGTCTGTTTGGTGTCGCGATCATCACCGTTGTTTATATCCCGATTTTTTCCCTCACCGGTGTGGAAGGCAAAATGTTTCACCCCATGGCCGCAACGGTCGTGATGGCACTTGTCGCCGCAATGGTTCTATCCCTCACTGTTGTGCCGGCTGCGGTCGCGGTTTTTTTAAGCGGGAAAATCAGTGAACAAGAAGGCGTTGCCATTCGCAGTGCGAAGCAAATCTATAAGCCTTTATTGTTGCTTGCATTTAAATTCCGTTGGTTTGTGATTGGCGGTGCGACCGGTCTTGTCATCATTTGCACGTGGCTTGCCACAACGCTGGGATCTGAATTTATTCCGCAACTTAACGAAGGTGATATCGCGTTACATGCCATGCGAATCCCCGGTACCGGCCTCGAACAAGCGGTCGAAATGCAGGAAGTTCTCGAACAGCGCATCAAGTCGTTTCCCGAAGTAGATAAAGTCTTTGCACGCATAGGCACTGCCGAAGTGGCGACCGATCCAATGCCCCCGAATGTTGCCGATAACTTCGTCATCTTAAAGCCTCGATCCGAATGGCCCAATCCCGATAAGACCAAAGAGCAGTTGGTTGAGGAAATGGAAAAATCGCTTGAGGAATTACCCGGTAATAATTATGAGTTCACCCAACCTATCCAAATGCGTTTCAACGAACTCATTTCAGGCGTCAGAGCCGACCTTGGCATAAAAGTGTTTGGCGATGATCTCGATCAGCTGGTGCTAACGGCTAACGACATACTCGAAGCCTTGAACCAGGTAGAAGGTGTGGCCGATGCTCGCGTTGAACAGGTGACAGGGTTGCCGACACTTTCAATTATTCCGAAGCGAAGCGCGTTGGGACGCTATGGATTGAATGTGTCAACACTTCAAAATTGGGTCGCCGCTGCCGTTGGCGGTGAAAGTGCGGGCATATTGTATGAGGGGGATCGGCGCTTTGAACTCATCGTGCGATTACCTGAGGCTGTGCGGCGCGATGTCGAGAAGCTCAAGTTTTTACCGGTACCACTGCCTAACGGCGATTACGTTCCGCTCGCTGAAGTAGCAACTATCGACATTTCTCCGGCACCTGCACAAATTAGCCGGGAAAATGGCAAGCGCCGGGTGGTTGTGACCGCAAATGTAAGGGGACGCGATCTGGGCGGCTTTGTGCAAGATGTTAAAGCGCAAATTGCTGCCAAGGTGGATATGCCCGCAGGGTATTGGTTGGATTACGGCGGAACATTTGAGCAACTCGAATCGGCCAGTAAGCGCCTGTCTCTTGTGGTGCCACTGACGCTGCTGCTGATCATCGGCATTCTTGTTATGGCGTTTGGCTCGCTAAAAGACGCGTTAATTATTTTTAGTGGCGTGCCTTTGGCGCTCACGGGTGGAGTGTTGGCGCTGGCCATTCGAGATATGCCCATGTCCATATCGGCAGGTATTGGTTTTATTGCGCTTTCCGGTGTTGCTGTACTCAATGGCCTCGTCATGCTCGCTTTTATTCGTGATCTCTGGCACGAAAAAGGGGATTTGATGCTGGCTGTGACCGAAGGCGCACTTGTTCGCTTACGTCCGGTTCTAATGACCGCATTGGTAGCAAGTCTTGGTTTTGTACCCATGGCACTGAACACGGGAACCGGTGCAGAAGTCCAGCGTCCATTGGCAACCGTTGTTATCGGCGGGATTATTTCCTCGACACTGCTGACATTGTTTGTGTTACCCGTTTTATATCACTGGCTTCATAGCAAATTTAGCGCGACCAAGCCAAAGAATTAGTTTTCTTCGGAGGCTCAGAGTTTGGCGCTAATTGCGCCGATTAGATGAAAATCGATGACCGGTGCACACAGTGCCCGGTCATCGACCGGTTTTTTCACAGGAGCATTGACTATGACTACCTTTAAAAAATTAATTATTTTGCTATTGATTGGGATATTACTAACTGCCTGCCAATCATCGTCAGTGATGTTGCCTGAAGTCGCGTTTGAGGATGGGGAACTTCGGCAACATCACTTGAGTCTTGTGAAAGCGGCGGCCAAATTTGATAAGGGAACCCTTACCTTGAGCGGCGGTGTTTGGCCCGAACACAAGCAAGTGCATGTGAAGTGCGGTCAAATACTATTTCAGATATTCGACCCGCAAGGCGTGTTATTAAAAACTATCGTCACCGATTATTCTCCCTGCCATCTTCACTTCAAGCCGAATACCCGTCGTACAGGATTTTTTTCAGTCGTGATCAATAACATACACCCGCAGGCATTAATTATTAAAGCGAGTTACCAAAAAACGCCGCATGAAGCTCACTGATTTTCTGTGATATGACCCTTCATTGATTATCATTATTTTCAAGTAAAGGAAACACTATGGAACATACACACAGCTACGATGCGCAGGGAAAACAACTGTGCTGCACAGAAGAAGAGAAAATAAATAACCAAGTGGATACGCTAATAAAAAATAAACCCAAGAAAGATAACTGTTGTGCAACCGATGACCACTACGAATATACCGACAATGACGTCCATGATCACTCCGGTGGAAGCGATAGCACTATTAAAATGTTCGTATGGCCCTTTATAACTTTAGTTGCACTTATCATCGCTATTGTACTAGACAACT
>CAXAVL010000224.1:0-7284 GCA_963971905.1 uncultured Cellvibrio sp. | reverse complement strand
CCTGCCGCTATCATCCCGGAGCGGAACCTTGGTTGTAGAATGCCAACGCGACTCGCCGGTATTAGCATTTTTTAACAGCTCTTCGCGCCCCACCAACGCCTGTCCAGTACGCATCACCCATTGATCATCGTCAACATAGGCTTGCGCTGCGGCAGGAGGATTAAGATCAAAATCTGTTTTGCCCAATATACTCTCTGCCGATTCTGCACCGGTCATATTTACCAAAGCCACATTGGCATAGATAAAGCGACCGTTTTCGTCCTTGGCATAGATAAGGTCGAGCATGTGGTCGCCGAGGGTGCGAAGTAAATAACGTTCCATAGAGAGGTCTTATGTTTTTAGTGGTTCTGTCAATTGCAACGGTTTCAATAGGCATGAGTATAGGCAGTGATTGAGGTAGACGAGAAAAATAACGTTAATAAACACTTACTTCTGCCAGTCTATTGACAGGCACCTGGAAATATCTATGCGATGAATTTTTTGGACAGTTTTTTGGCGCCCTCGAAAGATAAAACCCCCGGTAGCGAACACTACCGGGGGGTTTATTGTGTATATCATTAGCAATAAAAATTATTCAGGTAACCACATGCGTGCTTCACGTGCAGGCAGTGCAAAGGTGTAATTACTGCTGTTGATGTACACCAAGTTTCCATTGGTTAATACATCCCGATAATTGCGGTACCACTTAAAGCGATTATTGGTATTCACGCTGAAGTTTTGTTGGCTGCCACACTTGTTAATGCCCACCACACCTTCTTCACCGCGACGGAATAAAATTGCGCAGCTGTTGTGTGCCAACACTTCCATACCTTGGCCTTGCACTGTGTTGTGGAAACGAATCATGGCACTGATATGGGATGCTTTGTAAGCATTAACCCAACGATTGCTATCAGTGCCTGTCGTGTCACTAAAAATCAATGGTTTACCACCGTCGCGCCCCATGATGTAGGCATAGGCTAATCGCTCATCGGTTGCATCCAATATCCAGCTGCGGAAACCCGCATTGAGTGGAATATCGTGGTTAACCGTAAAGGTCACTGCGCGAAATTTATCAATCGCCTGACCAACCGCTTGTGGGTCGACCAATGAACTCATACTGCCGCCCATGCTGAACGCATTGCGAATACTTTGGAACAACGGAAAGTCATAGGCTTTGTGGTCGGTATCGCGCAAGTATGGGCTGAGAAAGCGATCGCTGTCTGTATTTCCCGCTCCACCACCAGTAATAATTTCGCCAAACACATACATGTTAGTTTTAATGGTGGACGTAAAAATTTGATTGATATGATAGGCGGTCATATGTTTGGCGGCATCGACGCGAAAACCTTTCACACCCATGGTTTTTAACGCGCTTAAATAATTGCGTTGCTGTGTTACCACCCAGGAATTAGGATTCAAATCTGGCAAGCCGGTATCGCCACTGCCACCACACAAGCGCCAATTTTGCACCTGCCAAACATCGTTGTAATCGCCAATGCAAGTGGCCGGATTAAAATCGGAGCCGCCAAATAAGCCTTGGGTTAAATCGCCAAATAATTTCTGATTGTTCCAGTAAGTTGTGTTGGAAGCATAGGTACTCAAGGCCGCAGAACCGGGAAAGTCCGTCGCGCCATTGCGCTCATTGGCCATGTGGTTCAATACAATATCGGCATACACCTCTACGCCCTGCGCATTTAATGCATTGACCATTGTTTGAAAGCTTTGTTTATTGCCGCGCGCATGGTCAATAACACGAATATCCTGCGGTTGATATCGCTGCCACCACTGAGAGTTGGCGGCGTTGGATTTTAACGGCGGCGCGACCAATACCGCTTTGTAACCGAGATTTTTTATCTCCGTCGCCTTGGCCGAAACATCGCTATAGTTCCAATCGAACGCGTGTAAAATGGCGTCGGCACTGGCCTGTTGCACACTGACAATGCTGGCAAAGGCCAATGTAAGTGTGAGTGTTGTTTTGGTAAAAAATTGTGATAATGCATTGGTTTTCATTCAGGATTCCCTCGCGTAGGTTCGCCGCTGCAATCGGAGTATTTTGCAGCACAAACCTCGGCTGATAGTGGTAAATTATGCTTATTGTGTTTTAGCGGGCAGCAAGGTGCCCTCAAGCCTTAGCTCGAAAAAATAGCGTTGGAAACGGATAAATTTATCCCGACATGTCAGACTCTGCAGCGTGGATCGCACACCTGGCGAGTTGACAAAAAAATGGTTGTGAACCTAGCTCTATCCAGAGTTATTGTTATTTCATTAACAGAGTGCAGTAAAAGCACCACTGATGTGGCGCAATTCCAGCTAGCTATAGTTAAATCCATTTATTGCAATTTAACCAGCCTGCTGCATACGTATTCAATAATCACATTTATAACTGGCTGTGATGCTAAGAAAACATTATCGCCATCAACCACTTTTATTTTGCGATGCCCCCATGACAAACGATTTTCAACAAGCCGCGCTCAACGAATTTCAAAAATCCGCCAGCCAGCTTGCAAAGGGAAAAGATGCAACCGCAGCATTAACCAAATCTTACGAGCGCTACGATAATTTAATCGCTAAAACGATTGATGTATCTTCAATCAAACCGGCGTGCAAGGCAGGCTGTGCATTTTGTTGTCATTACAAAGTAGAAGTGCGCGCCCATGAGATGCTGTTGATTAAAGATTATATGAGCAAAACATGTAGCGTGGAAAAAATCGCAGCGGTATTAGCAGAGGCAAAAAGCAATGCAGCAATCATTCGCACCCTCACCCCCGAACAACATTTAACGACCAATATTAAATGCCCAATGCTGCAAAACAACCAATGCAGCATTTACCCAGCGCGCCCGTTTCGCTGCCGTAACTTTCATTCAACCGATGCAAGCGCCTGCGAACAATCCCACGGCGACCCGAGTAATATGGAAATCACTACCGGCATGATTGAAAATGTGGCGATGCTTGCCGATGCACATACACAGGGATTTGAAGCGGCAGCGGAACAGACAGGAAAAGATGCGCGGGTTTATGATTTTACGACGGCATTATTGGAAGTCTTTGCTGATGCAAGTGTATTAAAGCGCTATCAACGAGGGAAAAAAACCTTTCAGCAAGCGATAGAAATTAGCAACTAACCAGCGGTGTGATAATGTGTAATTTATACTCGCGCCAAATGCGACTATGTTCTTTCATTAAATTTTATTTTTGCTGCTTACCAAGGTATTGCTGTATCTAGTAATTTTTAAAGGGTAGGGTTAATCTGCCTGTAAAGATACGGCCTTAGCTGTTGAACGAACTGTTAGAGAAAAAATGAACCAATACCAAAATTCCTACATAGGACTTAAAATTGATTTTCCAGATAACTGGCACTTCAGGTATTGGGGAAATAGAAATGCGGCTTTAGCTAATCCTGAAGCACATCAAGAGAACTTTGAAGATCTTCCATCTGAAAAATCACCTCAAAAAATATTGGTTACATCTCTCAACCGTTTTGAGAAAGGCCCACCGTTATTAAAGGGAGCTTTAGAATTGGTTGCACTCTATCGGCCAAATGGCATTGACTTGCCGTTTGAAATTCCAAGCAATGAGTCGGAAATATCAAGAAATTACGGAATTTCTGTAGTGGCTGGTAATAGCGCTACACTTCTACATCTGGAAGCGCAGGGTGAAGGCTACATTCGTTATACGCGTTACTATCATTGGCCGTTTCGGTCTAACATATGGCTAGGCTGTGTAATATCAGGAAGCTCTCATGAGAAATTTAATGAGGCTTTGAGCATTCTGGAAAATATTAAAAGTGTAAATCTCTAACAAGCGACGGTGGTAAAAATCCCCCCCTTAATTGACGCCTTGAGTTTTATTATGAAGGTCGGGAATTTCTCACTTAAACTTCCTCTCGCGGCCGAGACCAGCACCCACCAAATTGATCTGCAGAGCCATAGGCTGACTCCCGAATAAGACTTCTCCACCAATAAAATACGCGATGCTGCAAGATAACCAATGCAGTATTTACCCTGTGCGCGGATTTATGATTTTACGCGCAGGTTTGTTTATTATGGTTGCCTATTCAACCTATTCTTGTTTAACGTTTATATGGATGTTGTAGATGCATTACCTCTCGCCGGAATTCGGACTCGTTTTTGTTGGTTTTTTGTGGCTTTACTGGTGGTTGGGTTCGGCGCGTGGGGTTGGGGCGCAGAATTTGTTGCTGTTGGTGGCGAGCTACCTTTTTTACTGCAGTTTTGATTGGCGTTTTGCGCTGTTGCTGCTGAATTTTTCGCTGGTGATTTTAGCGCTGGCGCAGGCGGTGCATGGGCACAATGGTGTGCGGCGGCGCTGGCCGATGATCCTTGGAGTAGTATTAGCACTCGCTAATCTCGGCATATTCAAGTACTACAACTTTTTCCGCGAAGAAGCGTTGGCGCTCTTGTCGCCGCTGTTTAATGGCGCAAGCTTGCCGGTGCTGGAGTTTGTGCTGCCGGTGGGGATTTCGTTTTACACCTTTCAAGGCTTGGCCTATTTGATCAGCGTCGGGCGCGGTGAATGTAAACCGGCGAAGTTGTTGGATGGCTTGTTGCACCTCTCGTTTTTCCCGACCTTATTGGCGGGGCCGATTTGTCGGCCAAGTGAATTGCTTGTGCAAATCCAAGCACCGGACGAGCGTAAAATCGCCGCGCCGGAGCTGGCGATTTTATTGATCATCTCCGCGTTGATAAAAAAGGTCTGGCTCTCGGCGTGGCTGGCAGAGGCTTGGGTGAACCCGGTATTTGCCGACCCGGAGAGCTACCACGCACTGGAATTGGCCTGCGGGTTGATGGCCTATGCCTGGCAATTATTTTTTGATTTTTCCGGCTATACCGATGTGGTCACGGCGCTCGCGCTGTTGCTCGGTTTTAGTTTGCCGGTGAATTTCCGCCAGCCTTATCTCGCCACCAGCTTGAGCGATTTTTGGCGGCGCTGGCATATCACCCTGTCGCGCTGGATTCGCGATTATGTGTACATCAGCCTCGGCGGCAACCGCGCGAGTTGGGCGCGCACGCAAGTGAATTTATTGATCGCCATGGTGCTCTCGGGCTTTTGGCACGGCGCCAGCGCCACTTTTGTGGTCTGGGGTTTGTGGCATGGGCTGGGGTTGATCGCGCAAAATAGTTGGCAAAAAATCACTTCATTAAAGCTGCCCGATGCCATCACCCAATGGCTGACCTTTGCCTTTGTGTGTTTTGGCTGGCTGTTATTTCGCGCGGAGGACTGGCACGCGGTGACCACTTATACCGCTGGTTTTAGCCGTTGGGATATTTTGCCCAGCCTAAACTGGATTGGTTTACTGGCCGCTATGGTAGTGTTCTTTATGCTCGCGCGCCGCGCTGAACCTATGATGGAAAAATCGGCCGCTGCCTTGCGCCTGTTGCCTTGGTGGGGTCAGGGTTTAACCCTAGTCGCGATCGCTTTGTTGATTATGGAATTGGCACCGGCGGGTATGCCGGGTTTTATCTATTTTGGTTTTTAACGTTTCCAGGATTAAGACGTTATGAGTGCAGTACAGGATACGGAATCGCAACACCTCAAAGCCCTACTCGGCATCACCTTCGCCAGCCTGTTGCTGGTGGCGGTGAAGGGCAGCGCTTTGCTGCAATATTGGCAACAGACCCACCATATATTGCTGGAGTTTGGCAGCCTGCCCAAAACCAGCAGCTACTTGCCCGACACTCCCTTGATCAATGAGTGGAAGCGGCAGTGGCAGAATACCAGCGATTATTGGGCTGCGGTTATGGCGCAAAGCGAGAGCCGTATGCTGCTCGCTGGCCAGCTATTATTGGTTGGCGATAAGGCAATCCCCGCGCCGATATTGCCGGTGGTAGCCGCGCCAGTTTGCCCGAAACAGGAAGTCATCACCCAAGCCTGCCCTGAGCCAAAACCCATCGCGCAACAGACAGAAGTAAAACCTGCGGTTAATGAGAGCCCTGCGGTGTACGCAACACCTGCTGCGGCGATGACCGCTAGTGTGACGATTAACAGCCCAACCGATACGCCCGCGCCCGAGCATCGGGATGAGCCAGATTCGCTTCAACTGGACTCCCCAGAACCAACGCTTCTTGAACCATTGCCCGAGGCGACTCCCGAAGCCATCGCCGCCGCGCAAGGGCCAATTACACTCACAGCTAATGACCGCATTCTGCTGGTGGGCGATTCATTGATGCAAGGCTTGGCGCCGCACTTGATGACCAACCTCAAGCGCAAATACAAAGTCGAAACCATGGACTTGAGTAAACACAGCACCGGCCTGACCTATCCGGCGTTTTTTGATTGGCCAGCAACCGTGGAAGATGCGTTTGAGCTGGAAGATTACTCCGTGGTGATTGTGTTTCTCGGCGCCAATGACCCTTGGGATATGACTATTCACGGGCGCTATATTCGCTTCGGCTCCGAACCTTGGGCGGCGGTTTATCGCGAGCGGGTAGCGCGCATTATCAACACCGCAGCGACTCATCGGGCGCGCTTGATCTGGCTCGGTGTACCGCCGCTGGGGCGCGAAGATTTACTCGGCAAAGCGCCTAAACTCAATGCCATCTACGCCGAAGAAGCGGCCAAAATGCCGCTATTTGCCCGTTTTGTCGCCACCGACCCAACCCTCACCAGCGATGGCAGCAGTTTTACCAAATTTCTCGAACTGCCCGACCGCGGCAGTGTTATGGTGCGCACCGACGATGGCGTGCACTTCACCACCCAAGGCCATCGCCTGCTGGCGAGCCTGACGCTCACTCAATTTGGCGCTGCTAGCACAAACGAAGCTCCCGCTGATTCCACCAATGCTGCTAATACAGCAACCGATAACAAGATCACCCAACGATGAAGTATGCAATTCTCGGCCTGTGGCTGCTGGCATTCAGCAGTGCAATTCCGGCGCTAGCGACCAATAAAACCACGCCCCTGCTGGATTACGGTGACCGCAAAGCACCTGCACTCTGGCAAAACCTGCGCGCGCTGGACAACAACCAACGGCAGGAACCGATTCGAATCATGCAATTGGGCGATTCCCACACCGCGGGCGATTACTTCAGCGGTCAACTGCGCCTGCGTCTGCAGAACCAATTCGGCAATGCCGGTATCGGCTGGCTAACGCCGGGTTACATCAGCAACCAGCGCTCCCAGCAAGCCTTATTGCGCAATATCGGCAACTGGAAACTAAGCGACGCCAAACAACGCAATCACTCCGGCGTCTTTCCGGTCGGTGGGTTTATCAATACCTCGGCGGGCAACTCCATTTTGGAGGTCAAAATTAAAGAGGCACCAGCCGCCGGCTCATGGCGCCTGAGCA
>CAXAVL010000223.1:0-7317 GCA_963971905.1 uncultured Cellvibrio sp. | reverse complement strand
GGCCAAGCAGCACACCGCCAGCCAACGTGGCGTTGGGGCTTACGTGCACACACTCACCTACGCGGCAGTCGTGCTCTACGACAGCTCCGGTGTTAATGATGGCTCCGGTCCCGACTACTGCATCAGCATTGATTACAGCATTCGCAAACACCACGACTCCCGAACCAAGCTTCGCATAGGGGCTAACCTTTGCGGCGGGATGGATAACAGAAACCACGCTCGCCCCAGCGGCATCAAGATCTTGAAGCTTCTGTCGGCGGATTCGATTGTCCCCGATGCCGACCACAACGCCATCGTACTTCTCCAGGCTGTCGAGAAGCTCAGCACTACTTCCTACAACAGACCAATGGCCGTTCATGGTCAGCCTTGGCAAAGCATCGTCAAGAAAACAGACGTCTTGCCAGCCAGCCAACTCTGCTGCATCCGCGACTACTTTACCGTGGCCGCTCGCACCCAGAACAGCGAGACGCATCAATCCCCGCTCCCCGTAAACTTAGACATCGTCACCTCTCCCTCACCTCTGATTCCTTCGCGAGCTAACACTTTTTTTACGGTGAGAAACAAAATCTTCAGATCAAGCCAGAGCGAACGATTGTCTACATACCATACATCCAGCTTGAACTTGTCCTCCCAGGAAATCGCATTGCGCCCATTCACCTGCGCCCAACCGGTTATTCCCGGTCGCACTTCATGGCGGCGATATTGCTCTGTGGAGTATAGCGGCAGATACTCCATGAGTAGCGGGCGGGGGCCAACCAAACTCATATCGCCTTTAAGTACGTTCCAAAGTTCAGGTAGTTCGTCAAGACTGCTCGAACGCAGAAAGCTACCAAGCGGTGTCATTCGCTGATCATCTGGTAGGAAATTTCCAAACCTGTCCCGCGCCTCCAACATGGTTCTAAATTTCACCATGTAAAACGGCTTCGCCATTTTACCGGGGCGGATCTGGCGGAAGAATACAGGGCCTCCCAACTTGAGACGAACCAGACAAGCGACTAAAGCAATAACAGGCGCCAATAACAGAAGCGCTGTTGCAGACAAGGAAAAATCAACGATTCGTTTAAACATCAAGCCCCATAGCCCTCAACATAACCTCATTAACCTTGCGAACGTCGTATCTTTCTTCCACTAACTCCCGCGCCCTTGCTCCGGACGTGGCGACCATACCAGGTTCCTCGATGAAACGTAGCATGGCGTTTACCAAAGCATCCACTGACTTCACGGGCACCAAATACCCATTCTCACCGTCAACCACTGTTTCCCGGCACCCAGGCGCATCAGTAGTAATTACGGGGCGCCCCATGGCCATTGCTTCAAGCACGGTACGCGGAGTGCCCTCGCGGTAACTCGGTAAAACATAAACATGAGAGTCAGCAATACTTGGCCTGACATCCAAAAGTGCTCCTTGCCAGACAATGTCCCCAGAATCATGCCACCTGCGAACCTCCTTTTCAGAAATGCCATCAGGATTTGGGTCCAGACCACCAACCAGGTGAAACTCAACGTCCGGGTGCCGAGTTCTTATCTCTGCCGCTGCAGCGGCATACTCCCGAATGCCCTTATCTCCCAACAGGCGTGCAATCAAAAGAAACCGAAGAGGCTTTTTCGGCAGAGGTGTCGGTGAGAATGCTTCAACATCAACACCGGAGCCATTAACCACCACCACCGGAACGTTGTTGGGCAAGAGACCCAACCGTTGAAAGTCGGCACGGTCATCTGGATTCTGGAAAAATATCAGTGTGGCTCGCCGCAACGCAAAGCGATAGAGCGCCCTGGCGACGCCCTGAACCAGCGCCCGCTTTCCCTTGGCTTCACCAGTGAACGCATAACCAAGTCCGGTAACCAAGGCTGCCCGATTCGGGACGCGGGCAATCCAAGCGGCTATAAGTCCCCATATAACAGGTTTAATGGTATAACCAAGAAAATATTCGGGCCGAACCCTCTGCATAAGGCGAACTAATCGACGCAAGGTTGCCAAATCACCTAAAGGGCTCAACCCAGCGCGAGATAGCGGAACGCTATGACATTCGATTCCTCGCTCAGATAGCCACTCAAGGGTTTCGGTATCTTCATGCAGACCGGGGGCCACTGTATATACTGAGTGGCCATGTTCCCGAACAGCAGATATCAACGACCCTCGAAAATTCCGCAACGAGGATGCCAGCGAGCCTAAAAACAGAACTTTAGCAATCATGTATCTTCAGTATATTGGGAGTGGGAAAGTGTCGCCGAACTTTACGGCGACTGGCGGGAGGCATCCCTGATGAGAGATAACAGTCTTGGCGCCTGCGCCTGAAGCGAATACCAATCTTCCACTCGTTTTCGGCCATTCTCACCCATATCATCTCGAACCGAACAATCAACGCTTAGCAAGCTTCGTAATGCTCTATCCCACTCTTCTAACGAATCTGCCAGCAAGCCATTTTTTTCCGGTTCTACAATTTCGCAATTTACCCCAACAGGCGAGGCCACCACAGGTACCCCACACGCCATGTACTGAATCAACTTATACCCACACTTTCCGCGCTCCCAAGGCGAGTCCTCAAGCGGCATTACCCCAACATCAAATTGTTGCACGGATTCAACCTCTGAACCCTCAGACCAGAGCCATGCTTCCACCGCCGTACCTTCGAAATCTTGAGGATTTGCCCCTACCGCAACAAAACGTACAGGCATTTCGTTTTTGATGGCTTCAAAAACCGGCAACAGCGATTTCAGATAACGACTGGTTTGCGGGGTGCCTATCCAGCCAACAATTGGAGCCTCAACACCTGCTTTCGGTTTTGACTGGTAGCGCTTAGCGTCTACTACGGTAGGAATAATTTCCACCTTGGTTGCACCGGCACGATGAGCGTGCTCGGCGAGGTAGTTATTGCCTGCGATCACCGCTTTGGCATGACGCATTACCGAGTCAATCTTCTTACCTAGCAGCCGCCTTACCCAGATACTGGAATGGCAATCATATCGGTGGAACAAAGCGTCGTCATAATCCACTACGTACGGCACGCCGATTAGACGAAGAAAGCGCTCAGCGATAGCGGGCATGAAAGGGAACAATTCCTTCTCGATGATCACAACATCAAACCGTCGAACCCGTAACAGAGCCAGGAGTCGACGTTTAGAGCCACTAAAAACTTCACTAAATCGTGAGCCACCACTGTACAAGGAGCGAACATATGAATCAGTAAATAATGGCTCAACCGTGACATTAATTCCCAGAGAACCAAGATAGGGAAGATATTGAAGAAACCGAACCCGTGAGCTGGCCCCTAAAGGCCCGTATCGAGAAAATAAAATTACATTCATTCTATCAACCTAACATTCATAAGGATTTATATTTTTGATCCTTTAAAAAAAAATAACAAACGGGTAGCACATACATCCATTGAAACGTGAAAGCCTCAACATATGGATTGGTCGTCGACGCAACAAAAACCGCTAAAAAACCGCCAAATAAAAACCTATCATAACTATCTACTCTGCCTTTCATCCAAAGGTAAAAAGTTCCGACAGCATACAAAGCGAACGGGAGAAAGTATAAAAAAGCACCAACAAACCCAACTCTGAATATTGTCGCTAGCCAAACAACTTCATAACGCCAAGGGAAGTCAGTGCTCCTAATATAATCAACACCGATACCATGACCTGCACCTAGTCCATAATTAGAATTGATCCCTTCCAAAAGAGCGCTGGTTTGGCCAGCCCGTGCACTACCACCTCCTTGAGAAATTTCCTCAAAAAATAATTTAATTATGTATGCAACATCTATACTGTAAAAATAAAATAGAAACCACGCACAAAAAAAGAAGAAAAAAGAAATAAAAGCCAAATAAAATAATGCGCTCTTTAAGGTTTCTAAACTATAACTTCGAACAAAAAAATTGACCATAATTCCTATCGGCGCTGCGAGAATTAACGCTGACCTTCCGGAAGTTATAGCACTCAGGAAAAGACACATCAACAATATCCATCTAACAGAAGCTTTCTGGATCAGGTCTGGAGCAGAAAAGAACGCAGCAGTCAAGAAAATAAGCGAACCATAAACATGCATTGTAGCACCTGAATAGCCATCACGAACGTTGACATTTGCACCCTCTTTAAAAGCACTGACAGCTTCGGCACCAAATTTAGCGAATAAAAAGAAAAACAACGCAATACTTAATACCGATAAGATAGCGTAAACTGAAAATGCTTTAACAACAGAACTCATCGAAATTCGATAAAGCAATCCGATAAAAACAACAATCCACAGAGACGGCGAAATCATATAAATGAAAACAACTTGCAGAACCGCCTGTATAGGGGCTCCGGCGACAACCCCAACCACTATATAAACACTGGTCACTAACCAACTTATCAGCAAAAATCCGAAAATCCAGAAGCTTAGGCCATTCTTATATACCAAGGGGAGTGAAATTAGAGAACAGAGAAGTAAAAGGCAGGCGCTCATGAACTGAAATGAGTTCGGAACGACAACTACTAGCAGCCCTAAAAGGAAAAAGGGCAGAAAATATAAAACTTGTGTTAAATATTTAAGCAAATATAAAGCCTTCTGAATATAAATTAAGCTGCTACTTTATAATTAACAGTGAAAACTTCATCCTAGTGTAGGAACAAGGCTCAACGTATAACCAATCTAGACAAAACACCCTGCAAATCTCTAGCCTGAGACTTCCTGCTAAAATCAGAAATAGAAGCTCCACATACTGTATTACTATCTAATATTTTTTCTAGATTAAAATCGACCTCCAAATTGTCAGGAAAATGCTGAAGAGAATTTCCGTAATCATCCAATATCTTAGAAGCATCGTTCCGTACTTGAGAAAAATGAAGGATATTCTTTTTAAAACTCATATACTCAAATATTTTTCCAGAGACACAACCACTTCCTGATCCAGTAATAAGCAGTAGAGAATCACACATAGTCATTGCCGCTAATGCGGTTTTTCGATCCTGCGCCGGGAAAACCTTGTAAGGAGCATCAAGCCTTTTCAAGGATTCTTCTTCATCAGGATCTAACTGGCCCATGAATAGAAAGAGAATCGAGCGTTGTGTGGAATTCGGTGCTTTGTTCACCGCCCTCACCAAATCATCTAAACTTCTTCTTCTCGACGCATCGCTCATTGAAATACGCCCAAAATGACCAACTAGGAACTTCCGGCTTTCAAGGGCATCCGAGAGCAATTCTCTAGCCTGGCATAAGGAGTTCGCATCAACTAAGTCCTGATCATCAGGATCAAATCCATTCATTAGCAGACCAACTTTACTTTCACCATACTTCTGTAAAAAGTATTTATTTATCGATGGCGTTGCGCTCAAAATAACATCTGCATTAGAGCAAACTGAGTTTTCTATTAATAATCTAGCCCAATGTGCAAAAAATCCCTTTCTTCCTAAAGGCTCAAAAGCAAAACCATCTCGGAAATCCTGAATCAAGGGAATTGAAAATTTATTTGCGACAAATTTAGCTGCTATTAGAGCGTCAACTGGTGAGTAGGTTCCCAGAACCAGACATGGCTGTCCCTTTATTTTCGATTCAGTTACTAACTTGCTAGCAGCATCTACTGCATTGAATGCCCAGCTGCTCCCATTATTAGACTTTAAAAAATTGGGCAGATTACTTGTAATGGCTAAAGCGATTACAGCCAAAATCGAATGCTTTTTGCTACTGCTTCCTATAGGCGTTCCATTCACTGGGTGTATATATTTTTTTTGCTGCCCTTTTTCATCATCGTTACAAGCTGTTATCACGAACACCTCAAATACATCCTTATCTAGATATTTAATGAGGCTTCGATACCGAAGAGAGGCAACATTTGAAGAATTGTGGTGATATGCGAAAACAACGAGTCTTATCTTACTCATTGATGAATCAGCCTTGTTAAAACTTCACCTGCATTTCCGGAACCATAAATTCCTTTAGAGAAAGAGCGAGACTCCTGATTTCTTAAAGCATCCGCTATCAATTTCTCATCAGCGTCTACCAAATCATTGACGCCGTGAGTCAACAATTCAATCCATTCCGTTTCTTTCCGAAGAGTTACACAACGCTTTTCGTGAAAGTAAGCCTCTTTCTGAACCCCACCCGAGTCCGTAGCTACACACCGACAGTTAGCTTCCAACCATACCATTTCGAGGTAACCGACAGGGTCAACCATCCGAATGTTCTCAGGGACCGAAATTTTAAAATCCAACAGTTTTGCTTTGGTGCGAGGATGAATCGGCAAAATAATCAGCTCATCGCTGTGCCCAAGACCCTGAAATATATTCGATAGTCTGTGTTGATTATCCGTATTTTCTGCCCGGTGAATGGTGCAGAGAACAAAGTCACCACCCTGAATAGCCAGTTCTTCCGAAAAACTCGGCTTTTGAGCTTTTTCCTTATAGAACAGTGCGGCGTCATACATCACGTCTCCAACTATCTCGATCTTATCCGGCGAAACTCCCTCGTTGATCAGATTTCGGTGGCTGCTCTCTGTGGGTGCAAGCAGCAAATCGGCAATGTGATCCGTCAGTAAGCGATTGATTTCTTCAGGCATCCTCCGGTTGAAGCTGCGCAAACCGGCCTCCACGTGAGCTACTCGAATGTGCAGCTTAGAGGCTGCCAGTGCGCCCGCGAGGGTGCTATCTGTGTCGCCATACACCAACACCCAGTCGGGACGCACGTCTAACATCAGGCCTTCAAGTTTTTCTATCATACGCCCCGTGTTCTGGCCGTGGGTCCCACCACCAATTCCTAAGTTGTAGTCAGGCCGAGGGATATCTAGCTCTTCAAAAAAGACATCAGACATATTGGCATCGTAATGCTGCCCTGTGTGTACTATGACTTCCTCGACATCAGGACGATGCTCATTAAAGGCGCGGGAAACTACGGCGGCTTTTATAAACTGAGGCCGAGCGCCAACGATTGTTAATACTTTCATCCGGGTAGAGATCCTCTGATCAGTTGGACTTAAAAAAGATATAAGCCTCAAAAGTGTCGTGGTTCACTAATCAGGCTCAATGCTTCTGGTCTTTCGTATCAACCAAAATTTTAAAGCCGCATTAGATCCATAAGCTAAACTCGTTGCCCAGGCTGCACCTATGATGCCGTGCCCCGGGATCAGCAACAGGTTGCCCACTATATTGATTGAGACAACGCCCAGTGCCACATACATGTTCCACTCAGGTTTACCTGCTGCCGCGATGCAATTTGACTGAACACGTGCACCAGCGCCAGCGATGATCCCCGGTAGCAGCCATATAAACGCTGGCCAAGCTTCTTGGTACTGCTTCCCGAATATGAGGCTTATCAGCCAATACAATGCTATGGCGGCG
>CAXAVL010000222.1:0-7356 GCA_963971905.1 uncultured Cellvibrio sp. | reverse complement strand
TAACGATAACACCACCAGCCCACCCACTTTAGCGCTGCGCACCGGCACCATACACGGAGCCAAAGCCTTGGGCTGGCGCGATAAAATTGGCTCTATCGAAGCGGGCAAACAAGCTGATTTAGTATTGATCAATATTGATGACTGGCGTTATCAACTTGGCAATCACCCACTGCGCACATTTTTAGTGACCGGTAGCAGCGCCGATGTGGACACAGTTATAGTTGCTGGAAAAATTCTACTGCAACAAGGGCGCAGCACAGAGTTTAATGAGCGCGAATTATTAAACGATTATCGCAAGGCCGTAGCCTCGGCGCGCCAACGTATTCGCCCGGGCAGTTAGCGGTTCATTAACAGCTGATTTGCAACAAACTTTTAATCATCCAATCAATATGAAAAAGGGAGCCGAAGCTCCCTAAGTCACGCATAAAAACCAATAATTAAAACAATTTACCCAAGTTGATTAATTGGGTTTCGCCGCTGTGATCATTTACGCCGTCGTTATCGGTCACTATGTACACATCGCCATTTGCCATCAGCGCGGTGCCTTCTACTTTTTCGAGCAGAGTTCCGGTCGTTGCAGC
The DNA here is from genome assembly GCA_963971905.1 of uncultured Cellvibrio sp. Classification (GTDB taxonomy): domain Bacteria; phylum Pseudomonadota; class Gammaproteobacteria; order Pseudomonadales; family Cellvibrionaceae; genus Cellvibrio. Next base: position 6,775 of record CAXAVL010000222.1, on the reverse strand, counting down.
TAATATGGGTTTGATATCTTTAATCAGGGTTTTAGTGAGTGTTTGACCTTCAGTCACTGCTTGCAGATTTATTTTGTACAAGCGTTTAATGGCTGCATCCGGGCCGCCGCGATTGTCGCGTTCAAGCACCATAAACTCGCCGTTGCCAATGGAAGTAATCTCCGACAGGCCTACCCAACCACCGGCGTATTGCGAACTGTAAGCATCCAACGGATAGTAGGCAAACTTCCAGGTTTTGCTGGCGAGATCATAAATGCCAATGCGCGGATTGGCTTCACCTTTCCACGCGCGCTGGAAGGCAACGTACAAACTGTTGTTGTACTCTGCAATCCCTTCAAAGCCGTTGTTGGTTTGCAACTCATTCACGGCAGGCGGTAGACCAATCACTTGTTCAATTACGCCAAACGCACTGACTTTAAAAATCAAGTTGCTGGATTTTGCATCAGCCGCTGCACCTGAGCCTTCAGACGCAACCCAGAAACCGCCATCGGCAGCTTTCGCCAAACCTTCGGGGTCGATATTTACGGATTTGTCGGCATTAATCATCGCCGCTAATTCAGCGCTGGAGAAACTGGCCAAATGCGCATCCACACCGGAATTGGCAAATACATTATTGCTATCCATAATTTTAGTTTCGCTCACAATCACCGCGGGTGTTGTACTGACATCTAACGTGAAGATACGGTTCTGGCCATAAAAACTATCTTCAACGGAATACAGCGTGGTCGGACTGTACGGATCTGCCGACAAAGCCGATAACGCACCCCAAGGAATTGGGCTGCCGTTAACACGATTAGCGGATTGCACTTTTGGATATTGCGGCGCTTGCAAGTTGTAAGAATAAATATTTAAACCGGCGCGAATGGCCAGGTTGCGCAAATCGCTTTCGGATGCAACCACCAACAAGTTGCGCGAAGGAATTGCCAAGCCTCCTTCCGGTGCGGCACTGGCTGGCAATATTTGTTTTAAAACAGGCATTTTAGGGTCGGCCAAGTCATATACAAAGACCAAACTCGAGCGTTCGGAATTGACAAATAAATAACGGTTATTGCCAAACACGCCCATTTCGATATTTTCGGGTTCATTGCCTTTTGCATCGGAGCGGCGATCTTGGTAGTGCCCCAAACGAATTGCCCAATCATCTAATTCGGTGCCTGAATCCCACACCACTTCACCCATTTTATTAAACACTGTAAAGCCGCGGGTGCCGCCATTTAAATCCCCTTCATTTGCGGTGGCAAAATAATCATTATTAATCCAACTCACACCGTCTGGTTCACGCAAGCGCGCGCTTTGCACTTCGTCAGGTTTAATCACTGCTGGGCGATTATCGGTGAGATCGACATTCACCAAATCCACACTGCCCGCACTGAAATGGCGAACGATTGCGCCAGTAACCATATTCACTAACACGATGTGGTTATTTTCTTGCAGCGTAACCACTGCGATGTTGTCGGAATTAATGTCCACATATTCCGGCTCTGGGTCAGCAGAATAGAGTGTGGCAATGCCTGTGATATCCACATTGCGGGTAGTCCACGCGCTCGGTGTTGCCGCGCTCATATCGACAATGACCAATTTACCGGCTGGTAACTGTGGCGGTGCGCCGTCACCAAGATCTTCATCGCGTTCATTTTCAATCGCTACCAGCGCATATTTTCCATCCGGACTTACCGCAATAGAATCTGGTTGGCCGCCAAGATCAATACTGTGCACCAGTGTTTTAGTAGCGATATTAACCACCGCTAATTTGCCCGATACATTCACATAATTAGCAGAGGTATTTACCGCAACCAATGCGTTAGCACCTTTTACAGCTACCGATGTTGGCTCACCGCCCATTGCTAAAACACCAATCGCTTTAGGCATTTTCGGGTTAGCAATATCAACGAAACCAATTTGTTTTTTAGGGCTATCGGTATACACCAATGTCATGCCATCGGTACTGGCAGCAACAATCTCCGCCACCGTTTCTTCATCGGTATTACAGGTAGCGTTAATTTGCATACAGGTTTGGAAAGTAGCGATGCGATTAAAATTCATCGCCGTATTAAGCGTGTTTTTATCGCACTGATAAGTGGTTTGCGTGACTTCAGACGCTTGTAGACTATTGTCACTATTTGAATCCAAGCCTGTTTCAATTTTCACGCCGCCGTTAAAACACTGCATGTCACCTGCGGCTAAAACGGTTTGGTTAATCAGGCTTTTTAAACCATTAGCGCCATCTGCACCCTTGCTGCCATTTGCACCGTTGGTTCCATTGGTGCCATTTTTACCATCATCGCCACCACAACCGGTCATTAAAATAGGTAGCGATGCAACTACCAGTAAGGAGAGTAATTTTTGCGGGAAATTCATGGGCTGTTCCTTAAAAAGGTTGATTAAGAAGACAATGAGCCCGCAAGCATGGGAATGTTTTATGACCCAGGCGTGTCAGTTAGATGAAGCTTTAATGACAAAAAGCCGGGGAATTTCACCATGAACGCCCCTGAATTCATGGCCTGCGCCCACAAACCAGCGTAAAATGCCCGCCACGCAACGATCCACCACCTTTGCCGGAGTCACCGGCCAGGAACCTCTTATGATTCGCATTACCGAACTCCAACTACCGTTGGATCACCCAGCTGAAGCCCTTCGTGTTGCCATCGTTAAACGGTTAAAAATCAGCGATACCGATTTGCTCGATTTCACCGTATTTAAACGCAGTTACGATGCGCGCAAAAAAAACAGCGAGATCATGTTTGTTTACATCATCGATTTGCAGGTGAAAAACGAAGCAAAAATTCTCACCCGGTTTGCCGATGATAAAAATATTCGCCCCGCGCCCGATACTAACTACTATCCCGTTGCGGAAGCACCGGCAAATTTAAACGAGCGCCCGTTAGTTATTGGTTTCGGCCCTTGCGGTTTATTTGCTGCACTCACACTCGCGCAAATGGGTTTTAAACCGATTGTATTAGAGCGCGGTAAAGATGTGCGTAAACGCACCAAAGACACCTGGGCACTCTGGCGCAACAAAGTACTAACACCGGAATCCAACGTGCAATTTGGTGAAGGTGGTGCAGGTTTGTTTTCCGATGGAAAACTCTACAGCCAAATTAAAGATCCCAAATTTTATGGCCGTAAAGTAATGCACGAATTTGTGCGCGCCGGTGCACCAGAAGAAATTATGTACGTGAGCAAACCGCACATAGGCACCTTCCGTTTAACCGGCGTAGTCGCCGCGATGCGTGAAGAAATTAAAAGCCTCGGCGGTGAAGTGCGGTTTGAAAGTAAAGTCACTGATTTTATTATCGAGCATGGCCGCATCGAAGGTGTCACACTTGCCGATGGTGAAACTCTACGCAGCCGCTATGTGGTGCTCGCGCTCGGCCACAGCTCGCGCGATACCTTTCGCAAATTGCATGAGCGCGGTGTGTATGTTGAAGCAAAACCGTTTGCAGTGGGCTTTCGCATCGAACATCCGCAATCGCTGATCGACAACGCTCGTCTGGGCAAATACGCAGGCCACCCGGAACTCGGCGCGGCGGATTACAAAGTCGTTTATCACGCAAAAAATGGTCGCGCGGTTTACAGTTTTTGTATGTGCCCCGGCGGAACTGTTGTTGCGGCCACATCGGAACCCAATCGTGTGGTCACCAATGGCATGAGCCAATATTCACGCAATGAGCGCAATGCCAATGCAGGCATTGTGGTGGGTATTAACCCGGAACAAGATTTCCCCGGCGGCCCACTTGCCGGTGTTGAACTGCAAGAAAAATTGGAATCCCATGCGTTTGAATTGGGCGGAAAAGATTACTGCGCACCCGGCCAGCTGGTAGGTGATTTTATTCGCGGCAAAGCCTCCACTCAATTCGGCGAAGTAGAACCCTCTTATAAACCCGGCGTATTACTGGGCGATTTAGCATCTTCCCTGCCGGATTACGTGATTGAAGCGATTCGCGAAGCCCTGCCGGAATTCGGCAAACAAATTCGCGGCTTTGATCGTAAAGATGCCATCCTCACCGGGATTGAAACACGCACTTCATCACCGGTGCGCATTACCCGCGAGCATGAATCTTTGCAGAGTTTAAATACTCGCGGGCTTTATCCTGCCGGTGAAGGCGCTGGTTATGCAGGAGGAATTCTCTCTGCCGGTGTCGATGGCATTAAAGTCGCAGAAGCCGTCGCCAAAGCCATGCTCGCTGATTTACAAGGCCACTAAAATGCAATTAAAAATCGACGAGCTAAAAAAACTTCACCAAAAAAAATACCGCAGTGAATTCGGTTATTTTTTGGTGGAAGGCGAGCACCTGATTCTGGAATTGGAAAAAGCTGCCGAACAAAATGCGGCGCTGCAAGGTTGCGAACTGTTTGTCACTGAAAATTATCAGAACTTTGCCAGCCGGTTTAAAAAAAATCTGATTGGCGAAAAAAATATGGCGCAGCTTTCAGATACCAAGACACCACAGGGAATCATTGCTGTAGCGCCAATCCTTTCAAGTGGACAATCCACCAATGAAAATGAACGAGCCATTTATCTACATGAAGTACAGGACCCCGGCAACCTCGGCACCATCCTGCGCAGCCTGGCCTGGTTTGGCAATTTCCGCTGCCTGCTCAGCCCCGGCTCAGTCGACCCCTTCAACCCTAAAGTTGTTCGCTCCAGTATGGGCGCTATCTTTCACGTGCCGATTGAGTTGGATGTTCCGCTCGAATCGATCGCATCGCGCTTTAAATCTATCGCTACCTTGGATATGAATGGAAAAACACTGAGCGATAGCAGCTTCAAGCAACAGGACTGTTATGTGTTTGGCAACGAAGCGCGCGGCGTACCACGCGAAGATTTGCAAACCATGAACGCACAACCTTTTACTATTTCCGGTTGCGGCGCAATTGAATCGCTGAATTTGGCATCGGCGGTGAATATGTGTGTGTATGAGTTGATGCGCTAATGAAATTTCATGCTCTCATCTTATTAACCCTGCTGTGCGCGCAAACGGCACAGGCAAACTGGTTAGATAAAGTCGGCACTATTATTGATACCGCTTTTGCGTCCAACCCAACAGAAACCAAAGCTGAATTAATTGCCACCAATGCCGCTGAGCATAAATTACCGACTCACTGGCGTAGCTATTGGTTAAATGAACCCGAGTTTGGCGCACGTATTTTTTTAGCTGACACAGGAAAAATATCCGCACCGGTACTGTTATTAGTTCACGGTTTGGGGCAAAACGGCCTGCGCGATTGGTTACCTATAGTGCCCGAGCTGGAAAAACATTATCGCGTAATCATGATCGACCTGCCCGGCTTTGCCAATTCACCCAGCCCCAAAGCAAAATTATCGCCCACCCATTACGCCGACTTATTGCACTTTGTTAAACCCTATTTCAGCCACAAGCCCATTACTGTTATCGGCCACTCAATGGGTGGCGCCGTCACACTGCGTTATGCGCAGCGCTACCCTGATGACATTAATCAAATTGCGCTTATCGATGCCGCAGGAATTTTACAGCGCACCGCTTTTGTAAAACACAGCGCTACTGATCGCATTCCCGTCAATTCTGATGCTGTACCCAATGCATTACTAACCTATGCAATTGGCCTGCAGGATTTTAGCAATAACTTGATTGAAAAAATGCTCCGGCTGCCAGACCCAACTTCCGTACTGGGCAAAAGCGAACTGGCATGGGGCACAACGCTACAAGGCTATCCCAATATCAACGCAGCACTAAGTTTGGCGGAGGAAAATTTTTCCTCTGCCATATTTGAACAAACCAAACCGGTGTTTATTTTATGGGGCAGTAAAGATTTAGTCGCGCCGCCCCGCACCGGGCAACTACTTGCCGCTAACCTAACCAGCAGCAACTTAACTATTATTGAAAACGCGGGTCATGTACCCATGGCAAGCCATCCGCAAGAAGTGTCGCGCTGGTTACTGGCGAACTTAAACACACTACCTAATTCCATCCTGAAACCCGACACCCAAAATACAAGCACAAAACAAAACTACACTTGCGATCATTCAACTGGCGACACACTACGCGGACACTACGCCCGCATCACACTAACAGAATGTACCGGTGTGCTTTTGGATGGCGTTGTGGCCGATGATTTAATCGTCAACGACTCGGTTATTGAAGTGCAACACTCACATTTTATGGCGGAGCAAATATCGCTGACGATTAACAAATCGGTGGTAATGATGACGGGAGGTACAATTAACGGCTTGGTAAAACTCAATCAGGCACGCGTTGATTTTGCAGGTATCAATCTAATCAAAGCAACGCCATTCAAGATAAGCACCAGATCACGTTTGGTGCTCTCCGTTAGCCGCGCCAGTAATAGCCGCTATTTACATAGCGATCTGCAATTGGAAAACACGGTTTACTAAGATCTGGCGCCGCTATAGAACACGGCGTCAGTTATCTGACTTATAATCGATCTATTTCTTAAGAGGAATCGCCGCCATCAAACCACGAGATAACAAACCGGGAAACACGCTGTGGTGGTTTTCTCCTTTTATAATCTCAACCCGCAAATCCAGTCCGGAATAATTACGCGAGCGCAAGATTTTTTCAAAAGCCAATACATCATCAGCCATTTGTTTGTTATTCAAGCTACTATCATTTTGATCAGCATAAATCATTGCATGAGTTTTTAGTGATTTATGATTTTTGGCGTATTGCTTTTCCATCTCAAAAATCACTTTGTTGTCGTACCACAATGAAGGACTGCCAATAATGTAATGGTCAAATATCTCTGGCCTATTGACCAAAATATAGCAACCTAACAA
>CAXAVL010000221.1:0-7364 GCA_963971905.1 uncultured Cellvibrio sp. | reverse complement strand
TGTCGTGTTGGATATTGGTTGTGCCGGTGGTTTGTTCAATGTCGGTGTGCATAGTCGTCTCCCGCGTGAGGTTATTCCTGGTTGAATTTGTTACGTGATAAAAAGTACTGCTGATTAGCCTTGCGATCTTGCTGACCCGCTTGTTCACCTTTATAGATAGGGTGAGGCGGTTTCCGTTATTAAAATCAGGGTTCAGAACACCGTTTTCTGCTGATTTTGTCACCACTAGATATAGTGGTTATTACTCAGCCGGTTGTGCCCATACTACTGATGCACGCTTGGTGTGTTGAAACGCCAAGGTGGCCGTTAAAAACAGGCTGTATTTACGCAGGCACTGTGAATAACGTTCAATTGGGTCAAAAATCTGCTTGACGATTAGCTCTATGAACGATAGGGGCTGGCTAGGTGTTTGGCACCTGCAATACCTATATCTAGGGGTAAATCGCGAATGGGCTACAAGATAATGCGGTTATGGGTTTTATGCAAGCTTGAAAACCTGTGGATAAGGTGTGAGTGAGGCCGGTAAAAACTGGGGGCAACTGGTGAAATCCTTGTAAAACAACGGGAAATCCAGCATTCCCGCGAGTCATAGCAAAAATGACAATTTATCGTGCCGCTTAGACTTTTTTTGCATGTATGGGCGGGGGTGATATGACTACATATTGTGTCTGTGGTTTTTAGCAACAACTTGTACTTGCAGCGGGCAAAAGGCGCTATTTTTGAGCGCGATGAAATGAGCATTAGTGATGAATATAAAAAAAGGGGCCTAAGCCCCTTGTAGCGCACAACCTCCCTGTGACCTCCTTGCTATGTAGCATCCTTACTCTTAACGCTTCTTATAATGATCTGAGTGAGTTACAACTTGATGACACTTTTATCCTAAAGTGTCTTATTTGTTATCACATACCCATTGGGTTGTAGATCCACAACATGTTGTTTACATGGTTGCTGGTGTCTTCACCAATCAATACGCGACCGTCATCCAATACTTCGATGTTGTCTGGTTGCGCGATACCATTGGGGTCACATTTGTCGGTCGTGCTGGTGCCATTGTAAGTGCCACCTACTACCACCGGTTGCATACGATCCACGTTGTAGTTCATGTCGAAGCCCATACGGTAAACCGCGCCGCAACGGTTTTCTTTTACCTGAATGTCGCCGGTAGTGTCGGCCATTGCACCGCGAACTTCAGCGATGGCAACGTACATAAACGGCACGCTGCGGTCTTTAGCGCCATCGTGGTTGATGTTGATACCTTCCATTTTGTTGAACTCAACCGTTGCGCCTTTGGCTTTGGCGGCGCGCAGGGTTTCAAGGAAAGCGACACGGTTGTCGGGCGCGGTACCTGCGGCCCAAGCAGCTACGTCGGCATCGCTAATGTAGTTAGTTGAACCGGCAACGTAATTGGTTTCGTTGATCGCATCGTAGCTGTCGATCCAGGTTTCAATTTGAGCATTGGTCCCGTGTGCCAACATGATCCACTCGATATCGAAACCCGCTTTGGCTGTATCGTTAGTTGCGTCTTGGGTGACTTTCGCCGCGTAAAGAGTTCCTGCACTCATATCGCCTGCCACATCCGCTACAAATTTGTAGAAGCCTTTATTTGAGCCATCATCGGTCAGATACACGGTTTTTTTGTCGGGCATGATCACCGGGTTTTCATGAGCTGAGCGACCCATAGTGAAGTGCTTCACCGCCACTGGCGCCGCTGCTTTTGGCTGGGTGATTTCCACTATGTAGCCGTAGTCATAAGGGTTAGGGAAGGTGCCGCCCAAGTAGTCTTTGATTTTCAAGACATCGGCGTAGTTGGGGTAGCCGGTGGAGTAAGTCATATCATTCCAGCGCGCGGTATTTTCCGCTTCGTAGTTTTCTTCTGAAGTCAGCGGTGTGCCCCAAGGAGAAACCGTACCAAAACAGTTGATCATGGTGCCTTTTACATTGCCGAAGTTGACGTTCATTGCGTCATTCACGCGCCAGGTGCCATCGTTTTGTTTGGCGATATTCAAGCGGCTCACGCCACCTGGGCGATCTTCCCATGCACTGAACAAGTAACCTTCGCTGCCAGTGCTGTTGCTGGGGATGAACGCATTGAAGTCAGGGTTGTTGGATTGTTTGATGCTCACTGTGCCAGCAGGGTTGGTGATGTTGCCAAAACCAAAGGGCATAGCGCCTGCGTAGATGTCACCTTCGCGGCCAAGTGCTTGGTAACTACCTATGGCAACTTTGGTAGTTTGTGACTCTGGCGAGCCTTTTACCGGGACCGGAACTGGAGTAATTTTAGGGTCAAGGTTGTCCAGATCGACGCCGTTCCATACACCTACAGCGGCTTTTTTTTCGTCGCCGGGTAAGGTGTCGGACGGGTGCTGGATATTGAAAAAGAATTCACCGTTGTCGGTTTTGAACATGCCGGTTAATTCGGCGCCCATGGGTATAGTCGCAAGGCGGATCAATTTTGCGGGAGCGGTGGCATCCACGCCATCTTTTCCGTCGGCGCCATTGTTGCCGTTGGTGCCATTGTTGCCGTTGGTGCCAGGGGTGCCTGCTGGGCCTTGCGCACCGGCATCACCTTTAGGTCCAGTGGTGCCATCTTTGCCATCGTCACCGCCGCAGGCTGTGAGCAGAAGGGAAGAGGAAATTAACACGGCTAATATTTTTTTGTTGAATGTCATGGTTTTTTGGTCCCAAGGTTAGTCTTTAAAAATGGTCTTTAAAAAGAGGTTTGCGAGACACGAAGCCTAGGGGCGCTGTGTGAAGGTTTGGCAACATATTTGTGTCAGTTAAATGAAGGTTTTTTGACGCCAAAAATCTCCTTGTCGGGCCGCTGTGGTTGTTATGGAAAATAAAAAAGCACTGGTGCTTACGCAGCAGTGCTTCAGAAAAAGAGCCGGCGATTAACCTTATCTACTGCGCTTTGCTCCAGTCCAAACGGATATCCCAATTGTAAAAACGGAACTCCGGTGCCAATGGTGGTTCGGATTCATCAATCGTGTCGAACACGTTTTTAGCTGGATTCCAGGTTGCATCGCGCCCGTAGATGTAGCTTTGGTGGCGCACTATATGGGTATAGGCCTTGTTCAATTGCAATGCGCGTTGGTGTGATGGGGTGATCAGAGTGTACACATCAGCCGCTTTGACTTTATCTGTATCGACCATGCCGTTTCCGGTAAACCAACGGCTGAGCATTTCTGGATTTTCGCGGAATTCACTGCCGCCACCGGCGCGCTGTAAATAATGCAAAATTTCACCGCCGGGTTCGCTCACGCTAGGGGCGTCCTGCATGCCTTTTAAGTTGATGTAGCCCCAGCCTTGCGGGCCGGTGACTTTGCGCGCAAAGGCAAAGGTTTGGTCGATGGTGGCGCCTACTGCGGCGTGGCAGCCCATGCAAAAAAACGTTTCTTCATGGGTCTGGGGGCGCAGCTCACCGGAGTAGTCTTCTATAAACCCTTGCAGCATCCAGCCGAAACCATTTTCCATGCCCTGTTCGCCGTGGTCGACAAAATTGGGTAATTTTTCTTGATTCTTTTCTTTGCGTTCGCGGGCATAGCGGCCGGAAACATCGTATTGGGCAAGCTCCCGGATTTTTTTCATGTAGCGCAATTCTTTCATTCGCGCGGGCACAAAAATATTGCCCTGGGTATCGCTGCCCACATAGCGCACTGAGTGCATAAATTCGGTTTGCTCCGGGTATTGCTGGGCAATCACGGCGATTTGTGCGGCATCGCCAAAATAGTGTTTTTGCGGCACGAGCGCAGTAGCAGTACCAAGCTGGCCATCACCGTCTAGATCCATGCCGAGTTGCTGTTCATTTTGCGCCGCAATTGGAATGCGGGTTAATTGTTTGATGTTGAGTTCAACCAACGCCAAATTTAAAAAGTAGAGCGCGGTATCGTATTCACCATTGTGCTCACGAAATGCTTTGGGCAGGCGGATCATTACATCATCAGTGGCGCCATTTGTTGGCCAAAAGGTACCGGGAAAAGGTTTGTAATTAAAGGCGATCCAGTGGCTGCCGTCTTTGGCGATACCTTGCTCGTCAAAGGCGTCGGCTGCGGTGTGGTAGTTCTGCAGATCGGGGATAAAGCCTTGCCAGTTGCGCGCCTGCAGTGATGGAGCGAGTTGAGTGTAGTTTTCACGGTTAACGTACGTTTGAATGGTGTCGTCACTGATTTGTGCGAGCCAGTCGCTGCGGTCTTGAAACAAATTTGACCAGTGATTGCTCAGGCCATCATCTGAAAAAATATAGGCGCCCTGTAGTCCTCCGTCGTCCAGCTCGTTCATGCGAAATTCGCCTTTGCTGCGGTCATACATTTGATGACAGGTATAACAAGGGTTATGGCGATTTTCGGTCTTGGTATAACACTGGGATGGGATGGGCGCTTCCAGATTAGTGATGCTGTCATTGGTCACCAGTGTCTGCTGGCTAGGAGCAACCTCGGGCAAGGCATTAATGGTTGCGGCGCTAGTTGTTCGCTCTGGGGTAGAAATTGCTAATGCGTCATTTAGCTGTGGCTCGCAGCCGCTTAGACAGCATAAAAGGGCGAGGGCCGCAGCCCCTATAACCGGTATAGTTTGTTTCATGGTGCAGCAAATCCCGCTGAATTGGATGACAAAGTGGCTGCAGCCTATCAAGTGGATGTGACATTTTTCTTGCAGCTTCGTACAGGCTCAGCGCGGCGGAGTTTGGTGATAATTGCAGCAGCGGATTCGCGCTTTTAGGCTGGGTGGAGCCAGATCTATGTAAATCTGCTACGCTTGGCGACATAGCTTATTAATGACAAATGTGTGTGATATGGATTCTAGCGTGACATCGGTTCAATCAGATTACTCTCTCTATCGCGATGTCATCCGCGATCTATTAAGCGGCCAGGAACAATTACCGAGCCTGCCTTCTATTACCTTTGAAATTCGCAATGCCATGGAGCAGCAAGACCTGTCTATGTCGGAATTGGGCCGGTTACTGGCGAAAGATCCTGAGCTATCGGCAGTGTTATTGAAGTATGCATCCAGCCCTTTGGTGGGCAGCCAAAATCCGCCCAATAATTTGCTCGATGTGATTCGCCTGTTGGGGATGAATCAAGTTGAGCGTATTACCATGGTGCATTCCATCAAGAGCCTGTTTTCTGTCCACTCAGTTAAACATAAACGTTTGTATCTGGAGGCTTGGCGCCGCTTGGCCTTAAAAGCCAGTGTCAGCACTTATGTTGCCAAGCACATGCATTTTAAAAATGTGCTGCCCGATAATGTATTGATGGCCGCGTTGTTGAGTGAAGTGGGAACCTTGGCGGTGTTGTCTGCTTTTAAAGATGCCGAGCAAACCCCCGATGTTCCCGCCTATGTTGCACTCTGCCGCGAATACGCCAAATCCCTCGGTGTGATCACCCTTAAGCAGTGGCAGGTCGACGAGCAGTACATCAAGGTGGTGCAGGGTATTGGCAACTGGTCCGGCGAAAGCCCTGGTGCCCCCAGTTTACTTGACCTGATCAACCTGGGTTTATATCACTCACTCAAACTCAGCAACGCCAAAACCGATTTACCACCCATTCAGGAATTAACTGCCTACCAAAAACTGGAAGCGCCAGAAAATTCAGTGGTTGCCGGTGGCCTCACTTTTGTGATGACCAATGTGCAGGAAATTAAAATCGTCGCTAAAAGCTTGTTCTGATACTTCTTCTGCGGCTCTCTTGACCGGGAGCCAGTTTATTTCCCTGCCGTAAAAGCCGCTTCTCATGTTGAATGAATTACTCGCTATTCTCGCTCCAATCGTTATTTCTGTTGGCGCCGGTTTTATTTGGGGTAAAACCGGTACTGATTTTCCCTCGGATTTTATTTCGCGCATTGTGATGAACATAGGCACGCCCTGTTTAATCATCAGTGTGATGGCGAAAGTAAAAATTGATCCAGCGGTGATGGGGCAGGTGGCGTTGGCGACCGCGATTGTGATGACGGCGATGGGTGTGTTTGGTTGGCTATTGCTGCGCTGGATGAAACTGGAGATCGGCACCTACCTGCCGCCGTTAATTTTCCCCAACAACGGCAACATGGGTTTGCCCCTGTGTTTATTCGCCTATGGGCAAACCGGCCTCGCGCTCGCGTTGGGTTCCTTTATGGTGATGATGGTCGCGACCTTTACTGTCGGCTTATTGTTAGTGACGACTAGTGAAGGTGGAATAGTAAAACGCATGGAAGCCATCGCCAAACAGCCGGTGATTTATTCGATGATTATTGCGGTGATATTGCTGGTCACTCACACTGAGTTGCCTCGCTGGATTAGCAATACACTCGATTTGCTCGGTGGTATCGCCATTCCCTTAATGACTATCGCACTCGGTGTTTCCCTTGCCACGCTAAAAATTCATTTTTGGAAGCGCAGTTTGTTGTTTAGTGTGTTACGCGTGGGTGGAGGGTTGTTATTCGGGTTTATCGTGTGCGAATTAATGGGGCTGACCGGCGTCTCGCGTAATGTGGTGTTATTGCAATCTGCCATGCCGGTGGCAGTATTCAACTATCTGCTGGCGCTGCGTTATGATCGCCATCCGGAAGAAATTGCGGCGATGGTGTTGGTATCGACACTGCTTGCATTTATCGGCCTGCCGTTTTTACTGGTTGCAATTTTGTAAATCTGTTGGTGGGTGGAGGTATTGGTCAGAAAAGGATTTCATTCAATGAATAAGAGCATTGTGAATGGAAAATCCGGTTATTTCTTTTGTAAAACTCCCTTGTGTTATTCAGCTCGCTGCATTGCAGGCAGACGTTGAAGCGCTGTTACACCACTCGCAACGCGTTGATGCCTGGGTTGATCACGTCAATAAAAACGATTACGCCGGTCGTTGGGATGTAATGCCCCTGCGTTGCCAACGCCAACACCTCAATGCACATCCCATCTTGCAAGGTTTTGCTATTGCCGAAGGCGATGAATGGGAAAATTTGCCGGTGATGCAACAGTGCCCTGAAATACACAAACTGTTTAATCAATTGCACTGCCCCATCAAAGCCGCACGCTTAATGCGCTTAACCGCGGGTGCCGAAATAAAACCCCATCGTGATCACGGGCTAAGTATTGAATTTGGCGAGGCGCGTTTGCATGTGCCGATCCACACCAGTAGTGACGTGAATTTTTTCGTCGATAATAAAAAAATTCCCATGCGCGCGGGTGAGCTCTGGTACTTCAATGCCAATCAAGTTCACGAGGTTTACAATCGCGGCAGCGAAGACCGGATTAATCTGGTGATTGATTGTGTCGCTAATAAATGGCTGTGTGAGCAAATATATTCAGGGGTATTGCAGTGAGTGATTTGTTTACAGCTTACTGCGAACTCATCAGTTCACCTGCACAATTAGCGCGCTGCCAGGAGGCGACTTCGGTT
>CAXAVL010000220.1:0-7367 GCA_963971905.1 uncultured Cellvibrio sp. | reverse complement strand
ACCAACCATGGCACTATCGATGCGCAAACTAGCGGTGTAACTCTGCAAGGTAATTGGGATGATCACATCATCAACAGCGGTGCCATTATCAGCCGCAGCAATGGTATTGCTATAGATATGGGTGGCGGTAATGACACCCTTGAATTGCACAGCAGCTCAACTATTCAAGGTTCTATCGACGGTGGCACTGGCCAAAACCTCTTGAAACTGACAGGCACAGGAACGGCCAATCTCAGCTCAATACAAGGCTTTCAATCACTGCAAATTGAAGGTGGCGACTGGACGCTCGGTAGCGCGCAATCGCTCAGCAACCTTATCGGATTTGGCAGCCTACACACCGACCAGCTCACACTTGAATCTGGCTCACAATTAACTGTGGGGCTGAATGATGGCGAAACAGCGCAACTGGATATTTTTGCCGCGACTAATTTTGCCGGCACCGCCAATTTGGATTTTTTTGCCAGCGGCATCCAAGACACGCTTAATATCCACAACACCTTCAGCTTTTTGGATTCCAGTCTGCTGCAGTTAAATTTCTTCGGCACTGACTTTACCAGCGGCCAAGTATTCAACGTGCTAACAGCTGTCGGCTTTAATGGTGTGGATTATTCTAAATTTATGGTGAATGGATTAAACAGTGATTGGTCGTGGGAGTTTAATCAACTATCGTTGGCCGGAATGGAAACACTGAATATCACCCTCAATCGCACTAGCGCTTCAGTTGCCGAGCCTGGCACCTTAGGTCTGGCATTTTTGAGTGTATTTATGCTTGCCGGAATTCGCCGGAGCAAACGCAAAGCAAAATAATAAAAGTCGCAGCAGTGAGGCTTGGTTAGATCACTGTTGCAAAACCTGACAATAAATTAAATTTTATCGCACCAGGCTTTGGTTCAGACACCGACACTCACAAAATATTTTTACCTTCTTCCGGCGCCCTCGCCTGTGTCGCTTGATCCCGGATATTATCTGTATCACTGCTAAGATCATCGCTGGCAATGCCATGTATTGAATCCTGTTCGATCACCTTAACGGATTGTTTTTCTTTGAGCGCATCACTCGAACTCGATGATTTGCCCAAAGAATTGTTATCCGCTACTACATGCTCCGGCGAATTTTCTATTTGAGCCTGCGCCTCCGTAACAATCGGGACTCCCTGAGGGAAAATAATTTCACGTGCATCATCAGGCATAGTTATGCCATGTTTTTCATATTCACGCATGATCAAACGCATCAATATCGATGAAACCTTGAGCACAGAATGGGTTTCACTGTTTACCCAAAAATAGACCTTTAATACGATTGTGGACGGACCTAAAGAGTCCACCAACACCTGAGGCTCTGGGTCATTCAATACAGCATGATGATCCTGCATTAGTTTTACACCCAAATCCTGAGCCAGTTTGATACTGGCATCGTAACCAATACCGATAATAAATTTTCCGCGCAAGCGAGGATTGGCCGATAAATTTTGGATAATATTTTTATAAACAATTGCGTTAGGAATTTGAATGTGATTCCCATCGTAATCTACCAGTGTAGTGCCACGCGCAGTCACCTTCTGCACCACACCTAAATGACCCTGCACTTCTATTACATCACCCAACCGAAACGGGCGCTGCACACTGATCAATAAACTAGCAATAAAATTTTCTGCTATATCGCGAAAGGCAAACCCAAGTATTAACCCTATAACACCAGTACCACTGATAATCGCCAAGGCAAATTGGGTCAATCCTGCAATGCGCAGGAAGAAATAAACACCGATTAACATGAGAAAAAGTGAGATTGCGCGGCGCAAAACTAGATGAATTAAATGGCTGCTATTTTTTCGGTTTAAGGGCGTCATTAACCAAGAGGACAAGGGTGAAGAAATCAATGAGAAAAACAACAGAACCAGAAAACCGATAATAACCCTAGGTACCAAATCCAGCACAGACAGCCAAATGTGGTAAACCTCAGTTTTAAGGTATGCCTCGGTAAAATTACTGCTTCGCTGTGCCTGAATATTATTGATCAGTGCAACTACGCCATCCACATTTTTAGCAATATCCGATGCCCATTCAATATATTTTTTTTCAGTCGTAGTGCCCGTTAACTCCACCACACCATTGTCCACCCGAACAACAAGATTGGGATATTTATTGGACGCCAGCAATATTTTTTCCAAGCGCTGTTGGATTTTACTATCGGCCTGCTGCTCATCAAGCGAGATAACCCGCTCTACTATTTCAATTTCAGGCGATTCTCGCTCAACCACATTTTCTTCAGCAGGCACAGTTGATTTATTTTCGTCTTCTGTCGCTATAGCAACATCTACATTTGCCATCGCATAAAAAGAGCAAGAAATAGAGAAGATCGCAAAAATGGCCAGAGTCAAAATATGTTTACAGGCAAATTGCAGCGGAATTCTCATAAAACTTTCCTCAAGTAAGCAGGCTGGCTTTCTACTATTTAATCCACATCCAAATAGCAGCGCCTATCATAAAGATATTTTCCGTCAGTGATATAAACCCTAGAGGCACATTGCTATTTCCACCTACGCAAGCGCATTTGAGTTCGCGCTTATCCATATAAACAGCCTTGATTACAGAAATCGCTCCCACACCGCCAATAAATAACGCAACCGGTGACACCAACCATGCAGACAGCCCCGCAAGCATGCCAAGCCCTGCGAACACTTCGGCAAAGGGATAGACATACGCATAGCGAACTACTTTTCTGGCGAGCAAATCATAAGTGAGGAATTGGTTCGAAAAGGAGGTTAAATCTTGCAGCTTTTGAATCGCTAAAATACACATGCTAATAGCGACAAATGTTTCAGCCATAACTACAAAATTGAAATCTGCGCGAAATTGCCAAACAATCGCAATAGAAATCAATAATGCCGTCAAAAAAATAGCGATCACTGGTGTATAAGTGACCTTATCGGAAGATGGAGCCTCCAGGCCAAAATAGGCTAGCAAGTCGTCATATCCCCCAATACGCTGTCCGTCAATAAAAGTTTGCGGCGTAGTTTTCACCTGATGCTTTTCTTTGAACTCCTCGGTTTCTTGACGTGAGGTTAGCTTGAGATCCTCAACCTGAAAATCTTTTCGCTCAAGCAGATCCTTGGATTTCAAACCAAAAGGGCAAATATGCTGATCAGTGACCATTCGATAGAGTTGCGCGCGTCTCTTCATAACGTACCTCCACGTAATCTAATGGCTAAATTATCGATCATCATCTACAGCATCGTTATTGTCGGTTACTGAGCACACATAACCTAGCTTGGTATTAAAAGGTGCTCCAAATAAATGTTGTTCGTGGGGAGTTAAATCAGCTGTTATCGGCGAGAAGGATATATTGACCCCCCCACCAGCGCTCCAGTCCTCGGCTCTGCCACTTTAAGATTGATAATTACCCTTCTAGCACATCAACCCCAACAAATGTGTCGATTTTTTTTACATACCAAAGCAATATTGTGCGACACCTATCACAAATATTAAACTCAACCCTACGGGCCATATGGAGATTCTGGATTATCGACTTTTTGGCATCAATTTTGCTTATTGAATAATGATTTTGGTGCCACACCAGTTGCAAACAAACATTTTGAGAAATATGCAGTTATCAATACAGGAAGTGCTCATGAACAAAGTCGTTTCTTCATTTATATTGCTCTTCAGCTTCATCTGGAGCACATCGGCTTCAGCTTATATCATTCAGGGGTCAAGCTTTAATGGTACAGATGTCGGAAATCTTGACACTTTGCTGGCACAAACCACTGGCTTATCGAACAGCAATCCGGTCACCGAAACCAATTGGGTCAATAGCATATTAGATCCAGACACCACCTATGCATCCAAGACAAACTCGGTCACCTACTATGCAACCGAGTCTGCGACTGTATTCGCATTTCAGCTTCAGAGTGAGCCGGGGTATTTTTTGATAAAGAATTCCAAATGGTGGGCTTTGCTGCTAAACAACGCTAATAGCAATTGGGGAGTTGTGGACTTTGCGTTGCTAGATAAAGGATTCAAGTTGCCAGACCTAAAGAGCATGACAATCAGCCATGTAACCGAATTTGGTAAGTACGCGCCCCCCGTGAAAGTACCAGAATCATCGTCATTGGTATTATTTGGCTTGGGCTTGCTCGGTTTGTGCATCATACGCAAGCGCAACAAGAGCTAATGTCCGCCCCCTTAATTTAAAACGACAAAGGCCAGCAAATTGCTGGCCTTTGTCGTTATTGGTTAGTGGTAAGCTAAGCGACCGAACCATTTAATGCTTAAAGCAAGGGGGCACTCACTCCTCATCGCGCAATAGACATTGGATCACTTCCAACTAGGCACCAACAACTCCCGAGTGAAACCGAAACTCCTCATCACCACCTTCAATCAAAGTTTTTTCCAAAGCCAAAAACTCCTGCACTCGCGCAGAAATATCGGCGCCATCGGCAGCGCGTTGGGCGAGGGTTAAATAATCTTCGTAGTGACGAGCTTCTGATCTGAGGAGTGAGAGATAGAATTTTTGCAGCTCTTCATCGAGATGCGGTGCAAGCTTGGCAAAGCGTTCGCAGGAGCGGGCTTCGATAATGGCGCCGACGATTAAGGTATCAACATATCGCCCTGGCTCTGAGGTGCGCACGGGTTTGCGTAGTTCGCCCGCGTAGCGACCAGGGGTGATTTGATCGTACGCTACCCCCCTCGCCTCCATGATCGCCATAACTTGTTCGTAGTGGCGCAACTCTTCACGTGCAAGGCGCGACATTTTGTTCATCATGTCGAAATCGCCGACATAGCGAAACATTAAATTAATGGCAGTAGACGCGGCTTTTTTTTCGCAATTAGCGTGATCGAGTAACAATAGCGCTTGATTATCCAACGCATTTTTTACCCAAGCATCGGGGGTTTCGCAGTGCAGGAATTGCTGAATTTTGGTGAGAGCATTCATAGAGTAAAAACTACTTGTGTTGTGCGAGAGTTTCGGCGCTGACAAAACAGGGTGATATATAACGCTCGTAATGCGCGCAGGAGAGCGCGTAAAAATCTTTATCGATATTGTCACGAATGATGGTTAAAGGTGTGCCCACCCATTGTCTTTGCAGCGCAAGTCCGTACTGGGATAAATCCTGAATCTGGCTTGCACCTGCGCGCAGCAAATCAAATACCCAGCAGTAAGGATTTTGCTCAGGCTTGAATTGAATCTGCTGGTGTTTAATTTGCGTGAGCAATAACTTTTCGTCATTGACTTGAATCATGTTCTGCACAATCTGCGCGAGAAAATTTTCCAGCCGCTGCGCAATCAATAAGCGCTGTTCATGAGTATAACTATTCCAGTCAATCACTTCATGACCAAAACGTTTGCAGCCACGGCAGACGCTATCGCCAATGCCGGTAGAGCAGATTCCCACGCAGGGTGTTTTTACAGGTTTTAATACAAGCATAAAATCAATTTTTTGAAGCGCGCCATTACTAACATTAATTGCAATGGCACGCATATTATAAGTAAAAAGTTATTTCCTGATTAATACGATGAACCAGTAATATTCAGTTCAATTTTCCACAGTGAACCGGCACCAGTTAGAAACAGGGTTTTCCCCTCTGCACCGCCAAAAGCAGCATTGGTGAGATTGGCATCGGTAGTGGCTTGCGCAATTTGCTCACCCGCCGGGGTATACACACGCAATTGACGCGCGATGTGTTCAGTCAAATAAATATTGCCTAAACAATCGATCGCCATACCATCCGGGATACTGATACCCGTAACCAAATCCTTACCTGCTTGCGGCATACCATTCACAATTGGGTAAGCGCGCAACAAACCTTGTTCGCCGCCGCCGTTTACATAGAGCACATCTTCTTCTGGCGACAACGCAATCCCATTTGGATTGCTAATCGTGTCATCAACCAAAGTCACTGTGCCATCGGTTGCGACGCGATACACACCGGTTTTTTCTTGACCGCCTGGCGCTGCGTCGCGCTGGAATGCTGGATCAGTAAAATAAATTGTGCCGTCTTTGGCGATAGCTATATCGTTCGGCGAATTAAACGGATTGCCATTAAATTGATCAACAATCAGAGTTCGCTCACCTGTTGCAGGGTTAAACAGTGACAGCCCTTTATATTTGTGTGTACCGGCAACTAACAAACCTTTGTTATCAACTGCGAGACCATTACTGCCCGAGTCTTCGATGGCCGTTGTAACTGTGCCATCTGCCCCCAGCTTTTGAATCCGCGAAGCAAATCCATCGGTGAAGATAAAATCAGAAAAATACAGCGAATCATTGATCCAGACCGGACCTTCAAATAAGCCAGGCTCTGTGCGGGTAGTGTTCGCCGCTTCGATGCGCACCGGCGTCAAATCACCTGCTGGTGCAGTGCCATCACAAGCAGCAACAGGTGCAGCAACAGAAATTTCTGCTGCTATTGATGAGGTGGCAGTTTCATTGGCAACCGAAGTGTCTGCTGGTTTTTTTTCGCAACCTGCCAAAGTGGCAAGCAAACCAACCATCAGGCTGGATATGAATAGGCTTTTTTGTGTCACTTTCTTTGTCGTTGTCATAGAGTCCTCATTTTTATTAGTCAGAGCCATTTTTATCGTTGCCGAGATTCATTTGGGGTCGCCAAATACGCTCGACACCTTATCACAATCACCCTTAAATACCGATGCTCACTCACAACACAACTGCCGACAAACTACAGCCCACGCATTAACAGCTAGCACAGCTTCAGGTATACTCTGCCCCCGATTTGCTGCTCACTTATGAGCAGTTTAAGTTCGAACAATTCTTGATCGCGCTTAGTCATCCATGAAGGCCATGGATAGTCTCTTGAGGCAGAGATCCTGCCGAGGGAGTAACCCCCACACTAATGAGGATAAAACCGTGCTTGAAGCCTATCGTAAACAGGTCGCAGAACGCGCCGCAGAAGGTATTCCACCAAAACCATTAAGCCCCGAAGAAGTCGCTGGATTGGTTGAATTACTGAAGAATCCCCCCGCTGGTGAAGCTGAAGTATTACTGGATTTGATCACCAACCGCGTTCCGCCCGGCGTTGATGAAGCCGCCTATGTTAAAGCCGCTTTCCTAAGCGCGATTTTGAAAGACGAAGCCTCTTCCCCCCTGATCGATAAGCCTCTCGCGATTAAACTGCTCGGTATGATGCTCGGCGGTTACAACATCGAAACTCTGGTTAACCTGCTCGACGATGCAACTCTGGCGCCCTTGGCCACCAAAGAACTCAAGCACACATTGTTGATGTTTGATGCATTCCACGATGTAGAAGAGAAAGTAAAAGCGGGCAACCCGCACGCTAAAGAACTGATGCAATCCTGGGCAGATGCCGAGTGGTTCACCAGCAAGCCAAAAGGGCCTGAGAGCACCAAGC
>CAXAVL010000219.1:0-7368 GCA_963971905.1 uncultured Cellvibrio sp. | reverse complement strand
CGCGGCGACATAACCGCTATTTTCCAGTGCCGCCACCGGGCGCACAGGGTCTTCTTCAAACAGCGTGTAGTTGCGGTCTGCCCAGGCAGATGTAATGAAAAAAAACTGTGAAACCAAAGCGCAGCACAACCACTTGCCGGTACGCCATAGGTGATTCCCCGAAGGGAACTGAAAGGTCGATTCCTTCATCGCCTATACTCCTTTGCAATGCAAAAAATATGAGTGAGATATAACCCTAGGGTTAGGCCATTGCGGCTTCTTGTGCGGCGGTTGTAGTGCCCAGCTGATCCGTCAGCTGCTGCGCCAATTCATCCACCAGTACACTGAGACTTTCACAACCTAGTAACCATTCGTAATCAATGCTGATTTCCGTTTGCGCTTCGAGATATTCGCAAAACTCCACCATTTCGATTGAGTCCAGCCCCAGCAGTGACATATCGCGCACCATGTCTTCATCACTGAACTGGCGATTGATATTTTTTTTGCCCCACTGCATTACTAACGCATAAAGCGCGTCTCTATCGACCTGTTTCATATAGTCACCATTTCATTTGTGCAGTTAATAAATCCTTCGTCTGCGCGCCAACAGGCAAGCAGTTTTAGTTCATTCTGTTGAAATTGTTGTTTACACATTTGTCGACGAATTTTGCCGCTGGACGTCATCGGAATAGTGGAAGGTGATACCAGCGCAACCGCATGAACATTGATTGACAACTGTCGATTCACACCGATACGAATCCGCTCGATGATTGCTTGGGCATCCAACTTACGTGAACTGGAACGCTCAACTTCATGGACCAGCACCAACTTTTCACGGTCATCGTGAACTATGCTAAAGGCGGCGCAGCGACCGGGCTTTAATTCAAGGCTGGTCGCTTCGCTACAGGCTTCAATATCCTGCGGATAAATATTGCGCCCGTTAAAGATCAATAAATCTTTTGTGCGCCCCGTGATAAACAACTCAGTGCCCGTGGAAAACCCCAAATCCCCGGTATTTAAATAACGCGCATCGCTGCCGGGTAATTGATTGGCGAATGCTGAAACACTCGCCGCTTCATTACCCCAGTAACCGCTGGCGTTACAGGGGGTGCTAACCCAAATTTCACCCACACACATCGGCGGCAATTCGCAGCGCGTTAGCGGGTCAACAATCACTACCGACTGTTCGTACAATGGAATACCCGACGACACCAAGCGCAAGGCATTGGGGTGATGATCGTCAACGGCAACAATCCGGTTACTTTCATAGGCCACGCGGTCCACATTTAAATAAAATGGGGGTTTATCGCACTCGGCACCACTGATAATGAGTGTTGATTCAGCTGCGCCATAGCAAGGGAATAACGCCGTGTCGGTTAAACCATAGGGCGCATAGGTTTTTTGAAAAAGCTCAAGCGTCTGTGCGCGAATCGGTTCAGCGCCATTAAATGCAATTTTCCAAGAGCTGAGATCCAAACCTTCTTTATCTGCATCCTTAATTTTTTCTGCACAGAGTTGATAAGAAAAATTGGGGCCGCCGCTGACCCGCGCCTTGTACTTTGCAATCGCGCGCAACCAGCGCACCGGCTTTTGTAAAAAAGCGCTGGGCGCCATAAATACAAACGGCTGCCCGATATAAATCGATTGCAATAAATTGCCGATCAAACCCATATCGTGAAAAAGCGGCAACCAAGACATAAACACACAATCGCCGTAATTGCGCAGCCCGTGATAAATCAACTTTTGATTTTCAATTAAATTCGAATGGGAGAGCATGACCCCTTTCGGCATACCGGTAGAACCAGAGGTGTATTGCAAAAATGCAATTGTTTCTGCGGGAACCTGATTAAATGTCGCCGTCCGGGCGGCACCAGCTTCGAGTAATACTTCATAGCTACAAAAATTTAACCCGACCGGGCTGTAACCATCTTCAATTTGATCGAGCAATCGCTCTTTTATCTTACCTAAGGTAACCGTCATTTTAGCTGCGCAATTTTTTTGCACATTTTCGATGCGCACCCACTCGCTTATTCGGCGACTCGGAATCGGCATGGGCACTGCAATCACACCAGCGCGCATACAGCCGAAAAATGCCACTACAAATTCATAGGAGGATTGAAATAACAAAATGACACGATCACCCGGATCCATCTGCTTTAGCAGTCCAGCGGCGAAAGCGTTGGATTGCGCCGCAAGATCGGCATAGGTCATTGGGGTCTCTTCACGCTCACCATCGGCAAGAAAAATCAACGCGGTCGCATCAGGTTTTATGCGCACCTGTAAATCCAACGATTCAAGAATGGTATTTGCTCGGGTCACATCGTTAGGCGATGTAAATGAAATAGCACTAGGCTGCAGCTGTTGCATATGGGATTTCCCTCCAAATTAAGCTGAATTCCACAAAACTAAATTAATATCTGTAATCACTCACTGAAGTGACATTACGAAAGGCCACAGTTAAACATTACACCGCCATATCTTCCGCGATCACCTTTGGGTAAAGATTTTCAAATTTAGCAATAAGCAAATCGCGTGCACGTTCACTGGGAAAATCTATAATTTTCATCCGGATTTCTGCAGTACACACAATTCGCTCACCACAGCGGACAGTTGCAGCGCTCAACGTAAAACCATGCTCGGATTTATGTTTTTCAATTTTGCAAACAAGCCTTTCGCCCGGCGCAACAAAATTAGAAAATTTGCAATGCGCGACTTTGGCAAGCACAGCCATTTTGGTAAAGCTTGTGCTAGCCATTGTTAAATGGCCAGCAGACTGCGCAATAAATTCGATTAGGTAGATTCCCGGAAGCACCGGAAAATCAGGGAAGTGATGCTCGAAAATACTGGAATAGCGGGGGATTTTAGTGCCGGTGACAATTACACCTTCGCTCGGCGAAATAGTGTATATTTCATCCGGAATACAAAAAGTATCTAGATTCACGATCCGTCTCCAATCCTTTAAGTTAACAGAGTTTCCTATTGCCAAATTACAGCGATTGCTGCGCCCATCTAGGCTAGGTCGCATCCTACATAGTCAAAATTTGAATAACAACACCTAGCTCAACTTAATAAGCGGCCTTATGTGTCAGAATGTTTTTTCAAATGCCAAACGTGAAAAAATCACAGCACCAGTGTTAAAAAATAACCAGTAGCAATGTAAAATTTTTATAATTGTCTAACATTATTTTTACGCATTTTTAAACCGCGAAAAACATAACACGCTAAAAAATTTTAATTTGTTAAAAAATGTGCAGAATAAAATAACAGTGAAAAAATCAGCCGAGAAAAGTGCTCATGCTACATTTCACCGCGCAATTAAGAAAAAATAATC
Organism: uncultured Cellvibrio sp.; assembly: GCA_963971905.1. GTDB lineage: Bacteria > Pseudomonadota > Gammaproteobacteria > Pseudomonadales > Cellvibrionaceae > Cellvibrio. The sequence continues at coordinate 4,058 of CAXAVL010000219.1, read as the reverse complement.
ACTTATTCATCACACATCAACACAATTAAATCCGCGCCAACAGATTACAATTTAACCCGCAAGCCCATTCGAGTTAACCCCGCACCTATTCCCATAATCACGCACGCAAAACCCAGGCTCCACAAAATCCCCAGAAAACCCGCATCAAACATGTCCGGGCGAAGTTTGAACCCCAAGCTCCCGCACAGCGATAACACCATGTACGGCAATATATACACCAACAATGGATTGGTTGCCGATGGCTCAAAGAATCTTATCCAAGCGCGCTGATGTTTTACATCGACCAACCAATACACCACGCCAAAAATCACACAGCAAAAAAATACGCTAAACAATGCCCAGCTCGGTGTCGCCCAAATTTTGGAGATGGGCGCGATGTGCCAGCTGGAAAACGCAAGCACCAGCACAACACAGGTAAACACCAAATAGTTTTTCAACTTACTCGCGGAAAAATTCGGCAAATAGAATAATTGCGAGAGAATCACACCGGCCAATACAATCGCGGCATGAGTGTGATTGCCATTGGCACTAGCCAGTGTTTGAAATACCGGTACAGATGCCAATGCAGTTTTATTCAATGCAAAAAAGAATCCGATTAATGCCAGTGCAGCAAATGCGAGCGTAAAAAACTGCACCGCTGGCGACGCAAACTGGCGAGTAATAAGAAACAAAGAAGCTGCAATTAAATAGGCCCAACCAATCAAACCGAGAATACCCCACCACTGGGTGGTCATGCCGGTATTGTTCGGGCCTCTATACATCCACCACAGCATTACCAAACCCGCAATGCCCAGCAGTTTTGCGCCCAGGCTAATTGCAGGCGAAAGTGTTTTGGGATAATTCGACCAAATCAGTAATACATAAATAAACATCAACAGCGTCCACAGCGAGATAGAAATTCCCATCGCCGCTGCGTCATAACCGGATTCAGCATTTACCATAAATACACCGATTACAATCAAACCCAAACTGCGCAGTGCAATGTGTTTGAAAGTTTCCAACGCTGAATCGCCCTTATTAATGCGCGCCTGAATCGCAAACGGAATCGACATGCCGACAATAAATAAAAATGCGGGGAAGACCAGATCGACAAACGTCATGCCGTCCACATTCGCGGGTAAGTGTTTCATCCACTGGGGCACATTGGCGATACCCGCCAACTCGTTGACAAAAACCATGGTGAAAATAATGATGCCGCGAAACACATCAATGGATAAAACGCGGCTTGCAAGCGCAGAGGGATTGTTCATCGTGTATGCCTGTGTTGGTATTATTGATTTGGGCAGTAGTGGGTCAAATTATTATTAAAAGTCACTGTGTGATTGCTCACAAAAAGCACCATACCTGAGCCAAGCGCAGCCCTGCAATCAAAACTGACAACGTTGCCCCGGGTTTTACAATTCTCAACACGGATTAAGTCATCAGGGCAAACTAGCGCCAATAAAAAAGCCCGCGACAAGCGCGGGCTTTAGCGAGGAGCAATCACACTGTATTAATCGTGGTGATGCCCACCGACTCCGTGTGCATGGCCGTGCGCCAACTCGTCACCAGTTGCATCGCGTACCTCCATCACTTCTAATTCAAAGTCGAGATTTTTACCGGCGAGTGGATGGTTGCTGTCGATATCGACATTAAATTTACCCACTTTTAATACCACTGCATCCCAGGGGCCGTGCTGGGTATTTACCGCGACTTTCATGCCTGGCTTTAGTTTGCCTTTGAGCTTTTCATGGCCGTGCAAATGTTTGATAGGAATACGCTGCACCGCACCTTCCTGACGCACACCATAGCCTTGCTCAGGAGTGATGCTGATGGAAACTTTGTCGCCCGCTTGTTTGCCTTCCAACGCGTCTTCTAATGCCGCCAACAAACCATTGTGGCCGTGCAGATAAAGAGTGGGTTCGGTTTCGTAGGATGACTCCAGCAGTTCGCCACCCGTTTCGTTCAGACGGTAGTGAAAGCTGACGACTTTATCGGCAGTGATTTGCATAGCAACTCCAAATTGGGGATCGTTTCAATAGAAAGGTTTTTTGAGGGCGCGAATTGTCGCTGATTTATCGATGTGGCGCAAAGCACAGATTGCAAATCTCTTAGCGCTGCGGCATAAACACCAATCGGCGTATGATAGCCGTCCCCCTACTATCGCTATTCAACGTTATGTCTACACCGCTTACACCATTACACACGCCCAGGTTTGAAACTGCTCGCCCCCTGCGCGCGGACGAAGTGCATATCTGGTGTTTGGACATCAACCAGTTCACCACAGCGCATTTTGCCGATGCAGCGCGGGTCATGAACCCGAGCGAGCGAGAGCGCGCACAAAAGTTTGTGCGCGGCAAAGAGAGTTATATCGCCAGCCGTTGGTTGCTGCGCAAGGTTCTGGCACGCTATACCGAAGCCACACCCGAGGCGATAGAGTTTTCGCGCAGCGACAAAGGCAAGCCCTATCTGCCGCGGCGCAATATTCACTTCAGCCTGAGCCACAGCGGCCACTGGGCGCTGCTGGCGGTCAGCAACATAGAACTGATCGGGGTGGATATAGAAGCAGCAAGCAGCACACGGGATTTAACCGGCATCGCCGAAAGTTATTATCACCCGCACGAATTTGCACAAATGCAAGCACTCGCTGGCGACACACAATACGACTATTTCTATCGCCTCTGGACCCTCAAAGAAGCCTTCTTTAAAGCAATAGGCACGGGGATTTCAGCGGGGCTGGAGAAGATAGCTTTTGAACTCGCACACGATAAGATTCACGCGCAAATTGCAGCAGAACTGAACCAAGACCGCGATGAATGGCAGTTTCACCAGTGGACGCTGGGGGCACAGAATTACGCCGCACTCGCCAGCAAATGCCAACAGCCGCTGACGCCAAGCTGGTTTGATATGCTTTCCGTGCCAGCTTTTCCTTGACTCGCTCGCCCCCACTGCTAGCATGACGACCTGAAAACTTACCAAGCCAATACCTGACCCAGCCCGCCAACTCCAGATAAAAAGAAACTACCATGTTGCCATTTCATCAGGCCGTTAAAGACGACTTCAGCGCAGTTAACCAACTCATCATCGACAAGCTCCACTCAGATGTCGGTCTGGTGGAAAACATCGGTCACTATCTGGTCGAGGCGGGAGGAAAACGTCTGCGTCCACTGCTGGTATTGCTCACCGCCAACGCACTGGGCTATCAGGGTAAGGATCATTTATCGCTCGCGGCGATTATCGAATTTATCCACACCGCCACTTTATTACATGACGATGTAGTGGATATGTCCAACCTGCGTCGTGGCCGCCCCACCGCCAACGCCCAATGGGGCAATGCGCCGAGTGTATTGGTCGGCGACTTCCTTTACTCCCGCGCGTTTCAGATGATGGTGGCAATTGGCAGCATGGATGTGATGGCAATCCTGAGCGATACCACCAATATCATCGCCGAAGGTGAAGTACAGCAGCTGGTGAACGCTAAAGACCCGAAGGTAAATGAAGAAAACTACTTCCGCGTCATCGATAAAAAAACTGCGATCCTGTTTGCTGCTGCTTGTGAAGTAGCGGCCGTTCAGTGCGGTGCCACACCGACTCAACGCGAGGCACTGCGTTTATATGGCCGCCATGTCGGCGTTGCATTTCAGTTAGTTGACGATGCTTTGGATTACACCGGCGATGCCGCCACCCTCGGCAAAAATGTCGGCGATGATTTGGCCGAAGGCAAGCCCACTCTGCCTTTGATTCACGCTATGCGCACCGGCACGCCCGAGCAAGCCGAGACTATCGCCAACGCGATTCGCACTGGTGATGCGAGCTTGTTGCCGGCAGTGCTGGAAATCGTCCAAGCCACCGGTGGCATGGCCTATACTCTGGACGCAGCACGGCAGCAAGTGCAGCAGGCATTGGCACAATTGCAACATTTACCCGATAACACTTACACCACTGCAATGAAACAATTAGCCGAGTTTTCACTGGCGCGCAGCTTTTAATCGCCACCATCTATACCAGAGCACCTGCGCCATCCAACTGGACAACTGAGCCACAGCGGTTAGAATGGCGCACTTTTGCGCGGGACATGC
>CAXAVL010000218.1:0-7408 GCA_963971905.1 uncultured Cellvibrio sp. | reverse complement strand
AGTTGGGGTAATGCGTTACCACGTTGATCTACCTCAACACCAATAATAGAAAATGAATTTTTGCGGCCAAGCCCACGGCGGCTATCGCAGTGGAACCCAAATCGCCGACCATAATTACATCGGCCATACCCAATAGCGACTGCAGCAACATTTGCGCAGCTACAGGCAGGGATAACAAAATCACCGCACGCCAAAATGCGCGCTTATCGTTAAGGGAAATTAATGCGGGGGATGCGACCAAGAGAGACACCTGACAGTGAGAGCACAAATAATACGCTCGCAGTATAAAGCTTCTTGGTGCAGACGATTGTTAAAAAGTGGTAAGGCGGCTGCGCATATCAGGGAGAGATTATGTTTTTAACGCAGACATACCGCCATCAATATGCAAAATTTGCCCGGTGATCCAGCTGGCTTGTGGCGATAATAAAAATGCCGCCATTGCGGCAATATCTTCTGGGCTGCCCAGTTTTTGTAGCGGATGGCGTTTAGCGGCTGCATCGATTTTATCCGCACTATTTAACAACTTTTCGGCTAGCGAAGTATTGGTCAACGAAGGCGCTATACCATTTACGCGAATATTGGGCGCCCACTCCCCCGCTAGACTTTTGACCAAGCCTTCAATCGCGGCTTTGCTACTCGCAATACTCGCGTGAAACGGCATACCAAGGCTAGCGGCTACACTGCTAAATAACACCACACTGGCCTGCTCTGATTTTTTTAACAAGGGCGCTACTGCTTGCATGGTGCGCACAGCGCCCAATACATTGGTTTGAAAATCCTGAAGAAAATCCTCCTGTGTTAAACGCGCAAAGGGTTTGAGATTAATACTACCGGGGCAATACACAAGGCCATCTAAAACAGCAGGTAGACCGGCGAGATCAGGTGCGGACTCGGCGGGATTATTAACAAAGACTTGTGCACCGGCCAGGTCTATCAAATTGCGCGCCCAGATAATTACCTCATGACCTTGCTCAACAAGCTGGGTAGCGAGTGCTGCGCCTATACCGCGTGTACCCCCAACAATTAAATAGTGCCCCATAAGTTTTCTCGCATCAGTTGTGTGCCTATGAGACTGATACGAATGCCGGGCAATTTTGGATCTTTACTCTTTGCCGATCACCCGAAAGCGACGCTCCAGCCGATAACCTTGTTTATCGACAATTGATAATTTATGCACACCGGGTTCAAGCGCAACTTCGCGCTCGTGAAAAACCTTGGTTATGCCGATAAATTCATCGTCGAGATGCCAATACAATTGCGCGGCAGGATTGCGGTGCACTGCTTTTAAAATTGCGCGGCTGCGCTTGCCATCCAAATCCATGGGGATATAAATGCGGCTTTCTTCATTGGGATAAATCAATTCAATCGGCTGATCTTCATCGACCTGCAACAGACCGGCAACACAATCGCTGCGCCAGGGCGGCAGGGTTTTATAATCGCTATGATGTTGGCGCCAATAAAATTCCTGTACCGGCGGCAATACAAACCAATCCTGCGCACTCATCTTGTTAATACTTTCACAGCGCGCATGCACACGAAATTGTTGCGCTTGATCCAAATGGATTCGGCGATGATTGGGTGTGACCTTATCAAAATGACTGGTAATGGGAATTTCTTTATCGATGGCCGCACATTGATTTCCTGCGAGATAACCATCGTCAGCACAAACAGAAATTGTTTTTAACGCCTGCACGGGTTTATGAAACCAATTCACACTGGGCAGCGCATCAAACAGATCAAATAAAACCGGCGCGGCGCTGCTTTGCCCGCTAATAAAACTCGCCGGTTCACCGCCCGCATTGCCCACCCAAACGCCGAGCGTATAACGCCCGTTGCTGCCAATCGCCCATGCATCGCGCAAGCCATAACTGGTACCGGTTTTCCACGCAATGGTTTGACTGCCAGAAAAATCGCGCCAGTAATTATCATTCCCGGGGCGCGCCACATCGATCAACGCTTGCAAAGTCAACCAAGCGGCGCCCTGTTTAATGATCGGTTTGGCAAACTGTTTTTTTTCATTCAGTAAAAGATGGGGCATAAACTGTTGTTTATCGCCGTCACGTGCGCCGGCCGCAAGCCGCGCGTAAATGCTGGTTAATTCCCACAGCGTGCCTTCTGCACCACCCAAGATTAAAGTGAGACCATAATCATCCGCCGGGCGAAATAAAGTGCTCATGCCCATGGCTTGTAATTTTTGTTGAAATTTTCCAATGCCATAATTGCGCAACATGCGCACGGCGGGGATATTAAGCGAGTGAGCTAAAGCAAATTGCGCCGGTACTGCACCGCGAAAACTGCGGTCGTAATTTTTTGGGCTATAGCCGCCAAATTGTGTGGGAATATCGGCAATCAAACTGGTCGGAGCCAATTCACCGTCCTGCAGCATTAAGCCGTACAGCAGCGGCTTTAAAATGCTGCCAGTAGAACGCGGGCGCTGCACAATATCTACATTGGGCGCATAGCGCTGTTGTTGCCGCCAGGCTTCATTGCCTATATAGGCAGCCGTCTCCATTTTTTCATGATCAATTAATACCAATGCAATATTATTTACCCCTTCATTGGCAAGGCGCGCACTGTGGCGCGACACAATTTGCTGCGCACTGCGCTGGGCAAACAGGTCAATACTGCTGTGCAATACAAATTGCGAAGGATATTGTTGTTTTAAGGTCGCCAATAAATGCGGCGCTAATTGCGGTAAGGCGTGCGGTTTTTCCGGCAGAGGCTCTAACAGAGCCAACTGTAAATCCAGATCAGAAAAATAATTGCGCTGATGCAAACGATGCAATAGCCGATCGCGCTTGTGTTTTAATTTGTCGCGCTGGCGCCCCGGATGAATCATTGCCGGGCTATTGGGCAACACCGCTAAAAGCGCCGATTCCGCCCAGGATAAATTTTCCGGCGGCCTGCCAAAATAGCGCCAAGCCGCCGCGCGCAAACCGACAATATTGCCGCCAAAAGGTGCATGGCTCGCGTAGTGAATTAAGAGTTGATCTTTGGTAAAACGCCACTCCAGTTGCAGCGCACGCAGTGCCTCTGCTGTTTTACTCCACAGGTTGCGCGCAGGTTTATTTTTATCTTGCTGGCGATAATTTTCTTGGCGCAATAAGCGGGCCAGCTGCATGGTGATTGTGCTGCCGCCACTGGTAACGGTTCCCGCCGAAAAATTTCCGTGCAGTGCGCGCGCAATAGCTAAAGGATTAATACCCGGGTGGCGATAGAAATATTGATCTTCAAATAACAGCAACGCTCTATGATATTTATCGGGCAGGGATTCTACAGGCGCAAAGCGCCACTGCTGATCCGCAGCAATAGTCGCCCCCAATAAGCTGCCATCGCGCGCGAGTAATAACGTGGCGTAAGATTGTTGTTGTAACACGGGAGGCAGCGGCGCAAATGACAACGCAGAAAATATTATGACAGCGATTACCACTAGACCGCGCCAGTAGCGCGGCATAAAGCGCCTTTTTACTGCGCGGCGCTTTTTTTCATTTGCTCGCATTGTCATTATTATTGTTAATTAATTTTTCGGTGGCGAGCCTATGATAAAAGGGGAAGATTTAATGTGTAGGTCCTGCTGCGGAAACGGAATCTCAATTTTATACTTGCGAAATGCATCATCCAGTGCCCACAAATATTCAGATGTCATGGAGCTCGGGCGCTTCACTACATCGGCACTTACCCAAACCGCCAATACAAAATTCAAGCTGCTATCGCCAAAACCTGTCATCCATACCGAAGGCAAACGGTTGGTGGCCTCGTCATTTAAGGTCCAACCCACTGAATGCGCTGCCTCCAAGGCGGCAGTGCGCACCAGATTTTTATCGCTGCCATAGGCAACCCCAAACGGAATGCGAAAACGGCGCACTGCATCGGTAAGCGTCCAGTTAGTTACTCGGCCACTGACAAATTCCGAGTTGGGCACCAGAATATCTACATTGTCTGACGTGCGAATCAAAGTGCTGCGGATATTAATTTCTATTACTTCACCAAACACGCCCGATTCAAGTTCAATTAAATCACCAATTTTTAATGATTTCTCAAACAAAATCATAATGCCGGAGATAAAATTGCTCACTACATTTTGCAAGCCGAACCCTATACCAACCGATAGCGCACCGGCGATCAAGGTCAACTTGCTGAAATTTAGACCCAGCGCCGACCCAGTGAGAATAATTGCCAAGCCGATCATTACATAGTGAATAATACGGGTTAGGGTGTAGACTTGCGCGGGTGTAGTGCGATGGGATGCCGAAAAAACCCGTTGCAATACTCTCTGCAATATTTTACTGCCAAACAACACAGCAAAGAATAAAAAAACAGCAAATAAAAACCCGCTCACTTTTAGGTTGTAGTCATCCATTTCAATCAGACTAATATCCATAATTTGCTGCATTATTTTTAAACTGCTCGCCAGCGTATCCATAAAGAAATTATCCACAAATAATATATCTCAATTTAGAAAGCATTAATTTTCTGCAGGATTGTTCAACTCACTGCCGCAGCGCGAACAATAATCGGCTGCTTGCTCGTGGCCTTTTTTTCCGCAATTAGGGCACTTAATTAATAACTCATCACGGCGCATTTCACGTGCCAATTCCGCAGTCAAAATACCGGTAGGCACTGCAATAATCGAATAACCGGTCAACATCGCGAGCGATGCCACCACCTGCCCGAGCGGTGTTTGCGGCGTGATGTCGCCATAACCTACGGTGGTAATAGTGACTATAGTCCAATAGATGCTGCGCGGAATACTGGTAAAACCATTAGCAGGGCCTTCAACAACATACATGACCGAGCCGAAAATTGTGGCAAATACAATTACCACAAAGAAAAATACTGATATTTTTCTGCGCGATTGGAACAGTGCGCGAATGAGAACATTCGCCTCATCCAAATAGTTAATCAGCTTAAGCACGCGAAAAATACGCAGAACCCGCAGCAAGCGAATAATTAATAGATACGTGATATCGGCAAAAAACAGCCCCAAATAAGAAGGCAATATCGACAATAAGTCCACAATGCCATATACGCTTTTGATGTACTGCCATCGATTCTGCGAACAGTAAATACGCGTGGCATATTCCAGCGTAAACAACACAGTAAATGTCCACTCAGCAATTTTCAGGTACAAACTAAAGCGCTGATTAACCACTTCAATCGAGTCGAGCATCAACGCCGCCACGCTCAACAAAATGGTATAAATCAATACCACGTCAAATAATTTTCCTGCCGGGGTATCTGTACCAAAAATGATGGTATAGATGCGATCGCGTAGAGACTCGGTCATAACACACTCAAATAAATCAAATTAGGATAATTGCACCAACAGAACGCTGGTGAGTCAAAACAGGCTATTGATTGGGCCAGCGAATGTTATGCTCATTAAATGCAATATGTAGGCGCTCAATCACTTCCGATTCAAAGCGCTTTTCATAGGTCACATCTAACACATACGCTTTAAGCAAGACGCGGGTAAAAAACATATTTTCCGCCACCTGATCTTTTAGCAATACCACAATCGGCTTTTCTAAATAAATGCAGCGGCTGGAAATTGCCGCCTCGCGCACCAGTTTTTTTACCAGCATAAAATCGTTATCGGGCGCGATGAAGATTTCTACTTCTACTTGCATGTCGAGCGCACCAGCATTAGCCGAGGTGACCGGCATATTCATAAACTGGCTATTGGGCACAGTGACAATCGAATCGTCCAAGGTGCGGATACGGGTTGAGCGCACACCAATGGAAATAACGTCGCCATAGATATCGCCAAATTTAACCCGGTCGCCCACACGAAAGGAGCGGTCAAACATAATAATAAAACCGGAGAGCAGCGATGCAGCCACATCTTTTGCACCAATCGCAAACGCCAAACCGATGGAGCCACCAATCGCAATGGCGGCCTCTTTTGAGCGAAACAATAAAAATATAGCGAGTGCTACTGAACCGATAATCAACACAAAATTTACCACTGTGATGCTCTGTTCAATGCGCAAACGATAATCAGGAAACGCTTTGCTCATACGGCTGCTAAAAATTTTGGCCGCTTTTGCAATAATGAGTGAGATAACAATGACAATCAGCGAGAGACTGACACGCGAGAAGTCAAAGGCTTCAAATAACTCTGAGGGATTGGGGTTCACAGTTGACCTCCATGAAACAGAAACTGTCTTTTCACCAGATAATTCTCTACCGATTTAAACCAGAAACTGTCTACGTGCCAGCTTTCACCGTCCGTATCATCTACTGCATACACCATTGAATAAGATGAAATCTCTTCAATTCTGCGCAGTGCAATAGTCTCGGTTGTGTTCATCACCTCACCCAGACCGGTGAGCGTGAGACCATTGTGCTCAATCAGCGCGGCCAACAACATGAGCGAACCATCTTGCAAACGCTCTAAAATTTTTTGTTGTGGCACAGCAAATAATTGCACTGCAATCTGATCCTTGTCCCACACTAAGGAATTCTTCCAATGGTAGAGCGCGTGTCGTGGATTGCCGCGGGTATAGCTCCACAAAATGCGAAAATACAATTGCTGCGCCTTTTGATTGCCTTCGGCTGAGTGAACATACTTTTTACTTTTGGCGGAGAATTGCAACTGGGTGAAATCAGGTTTGTGCGTATGCGCCAGCCCATGACGCTCCATTACCATATGTGCAATTTCCTCTTCGGTCATGCCCTCCATATCGATGGCATCAGTAAAACAATCAATACCGCGCACTCCCTGTTTAGCGATAGTCCAGGAATAGGAGTTACAGCTGACCAACCACAAATGGCGCGCTGAGGTGTGCAAAATGATATCGATCAATAAGGTAATTGCTTCAAACCCACCAATCTTACGCAGCAGTAAATTTTCTATATTTTCTGCAACAATAATCGACGGCGGCAGCTGGTCTATTCGCTCACTCAGTTTATCGCTTTCACCGCCATCAACGAGCGGGAAACTGTTGTTCAAATAGTTTTGCAGTAGCTCTATATTTGCCATCGCAGGATTGAGATGTAATTGCCTGATTTCGGCATTATCTACCTGTTCCAGAAAATGGTTGATTAAAGCCGACTTACCAATCCCACGATCACCACTGATAATAACCCGCGCACCTATACCCGTGCTTTTCCATTCGCGATACACAGTCTGCAGTTGTTCATCCTGCTCCGGACGTTTGACATAAGCATCACCCGCGATGCGCTGACGATAATCAAACAGATCGCGATAATCCGCAGGCATTTCATTGAGTGTTTCGTGCAAGAGCAGGCGCGGTTTTTGTCGCTCCAAAATTGCGCGGCTCAGGGTCGCCTGTAAACTGCGTGTCATATCCAGCTCGGATAAGCGTGCAGATATTAAATCCCACAACACGCGATAAACACCCAAGCCACCGCTAACCAATAACACCAATGGCTCCCACCAGCG
>CAXAVL010000217.1:0-7498 GCA_963971905.1 uncultured Cellvibrio sp. | reverse complement strand
CAATGACCGTGGCGATACTCACGCCGCGCGCCTGCGCCTGCGCACGCACACCGGGCATGCGGTCGCCCGCTTGAAATCCGCCTGCGTTGATCAGGCTGGCCAGCTCATCGGCAAGTTTGCGGTAGAGAATGTCCATTACAGCTCCAGCAGTGCGTCAGTGGTTCTATAGGTACAGTTTTGGTAGAAATTAATAGGTACAGATACGTATAACTAAAACTGTACCGTATCAATTTTGGCGTTCTGAAACTGTAATGGTTGCTGTTCAGGAAATACACTGCTTTCTCGCAAAACAGTCACCATTTATCCCAGTAAGGACATATCAGGAGGAGTCTATGAGTCACCCATTGTTTTTAGTTGATGCTTTTATCGACCGGCCGTTTAGCGGTAATCCCGCGGGTGTTTGTATTCTCGATCAGGAACAGCCCGCCAGTTTGATGCAAAATGTCGCGCTGGAAATGAATCAAGCCGAAACGGCGTTTGTGCATAAACGTGCCGATGGCAGTTGGAACCTGCGCTGGTTTACCCCAACGGTGGAAGTGAGCCTCTGTGGCCACGCGACACTCGCTGCCGCTCATGCTCTTTGGCAGCACGCGGGCGAAACAGCGGCGACCTTGGAATTCCATACGTTAAGTGGCCAGTTAACAGCAACCCGTATCGGCGATGAAATCCAACTGGATTTCCCTGCCGATTTCCCCCAGTCCATCGCAGCAGTTCCTCCCGTACTGTTACAGCTACTCGGCAGCCAGCCACATTGGTTCGGGCAAGGGCGAGATGATTTGATGGCAGTGTTGGATTCCGCCGATCAAGTGCGCAATTTTGTGCCTAATCCTGAACTAATAGCCTCTTTTACTACGCGCGGTTTAATCCTCACCGCACCGGGTGATACAGGTTCAGGGCTGGATATGGTCTCGCGATTTTTTGCGCCCAAGGCTGGCATTAATGAAGATTCAGTCACCGGCTCAGCGCACTGTTTACTCGCCTGTTATTGGGGGAATCGCCTCGACAAAACCCATCTGCGTGCGCAACAGGCATCGCCACGCGGCGGCCTATTAACGCTGGATTGGCAAGGCGAACGGGTTCTATTAAGCGGTAAAGCCCGCACTATGCTCACGGGAGAATTTCATGGTTGATTTAGCGATTAACGATCCGCAGGCCACAGGTGTATCCGCAACCCCTATTTGTTGGTTGAACGGAAAAATAATGCCTGCCCAACAGGCAAGGGTTTCTGTATTCGACCACGGCTTGTTGTATGGCGATGGGGTGTTTGAAGGCATTCGTTTTTACCAGGGCAAAGCATTTCGTTTGCAGGCACATTTGGAGCGATTGTTTTTATCCGCGCGGGCGATTGCATTAAATATTCCTTATGGCATCGAACAGCTAACGCAAACCGTTATCGACACTATTTCTGCCGCGCCAGATAGTAATGGTTATCTCCGCATGGTGGTGACCCGCGGTGTTGGGCCACTGGGTATAGACCCTGTGCGCTGCCATTCTCCGCAGCTTTTTATTATTGCGGACAGTCTGCACATGGTCAGCGAGCGAGTACGCAATGAAGGTGCAAAAGTCATCATCGCCGCCACGCGCCGTTTAGGTGCCGACGGTCTCGATCCGCGCATCAAAAGTTTGAATTATCTCAATCATATTCTCGCGCGAATGGAGGCCACTCATGCCGGCGCAGATGAGGCCATTTTGCTCAACAATGCGGGTAGGATTGCAGAGGGCAGTGCGGATAATATTTTTATCGTACAGCGCGGTGAATTATTAACCCCACCGGTTATTGAAGGCGCGCTCGATGGTATCACCCGTCAAGTTGTATTGGAATTAGCAACCAAACTCGGCATTAAATTTCGCGAGACTCCACTCGCACCTTACGATTTATTCACTGCGGATGAATGTTTTCTCACAGGTACGGGAGCGGAATTAATTCCCGTTGGCTTTGCTGATGGGCGAAAAATTCCGCAGTGCCCGGGCCCGATTTATTTACGCTTGGCGGCAGCGTTTAAAGAATTGGTGAATCAGAAAGATTGAATTTTTGACGCATCCTTGCGTTAAGTTAAAGAGTCCTTTTTATAATGGGGTAATACCTTAGATGCGCTAACAAAAAAATTTAATTAGCTACTTTAGTCATACCTTTAAAATAAACCGCAGGTTTAAAAGGCATTAAACGTGCGCGTTCATTTTTGACAACGGAATAACATTCGCAAACTTCGTTTTTAAGGCCCTCTTTGTCGAGGATTTGAATTTTGCCCCAGTTGTAACGTATGAGACCTTTTTGTGCCAATTTCCCGGCCGATTTAGTGATCCCTTCGCGTCTCACGCCTAACATATTGGCGATAAATTCATGTGTTAAATTAAACTCATCCCGCTCGAGCAAGTCGGCACTTGTTAAAAGGTAACGGCAAAGCTGTTGATCGATCGAGTGCAGGCGATTGCAGACGGCTGTTTGAGAAACTTGGGTGAAAAATAATTGCGAATAAAGCAATGTCATGCGTAACAAGTCCCCTTTCAGATATAGATCCTTTTTAAGGTGACTTGCTCTTATACGATAAGTAAATCCTGCGCTTTGTACAGTTGCATAACAGGTGGCTTGATCATTTCCCATAATGCAAGGCAACCCTACCAAGCCATCTTTTCCTACCAGTGCCACACTGGGCATGGAGCCATTCTCAGTCATGTAACCAATGCAGATCACCGCTGTGGTAGGAAAATAAATCCATTCAACAGGCATTCCTGCTTCGTGCAATACCTCTTCAGTATCTACGGGGTAGAGCTCCATAAAAGGAAGTAGACGTACATAATCATTAGGGGGCAGGGCAGCCAGTAAGTGGTTATGTTTCGGTGAATTCAATTCGGGATGGGACACATGCCCTTCCGCAGATGGGCGATAAATAGATCCTTTTTTTACGGTTGAAAAGTTGACTGCTGGCATAATGTTACCTCGAAAGTGGTTAAAACTAAAAAGTTGCAAGGGCAAATTTTTCTAACCTTTGTATGACTACAGACTCTGTACCAAATAATTAAAGAAATCGTACGGAATGCATCGCAATAGTAATGCCAACTTTTTTATGCCAGAGTTATCAAGGGTTTAGTGCGAATTGGGAGCGAATCAGCCCGAAAATAGAAACCTTTTTTCAAAGTTCATGAAACTTTTACATTAATGCGCTGCGCACTCATAGTTATGGGAAAAGCGGATTTAACGACGCTTCAAAAAAGTCGTTAGAGAAAAAATCAATATTTTTTGATAAATGATTTTTTACTTGCATCGATTAGCTGCAGGGGAAACAAGACCCGTCATTTTTAGAGGGTCTCGGAGTCGCGAGAGTCTTACGAGCTTGATCAGTGAGCTATTCGCTGACTTCTTTAAAGTCCCCTACTGCACCTTTTATGATGTTTTTGACGACGGTACTTTCTTGTTCTGATAATGTTTTGACAACGATCACGTGTTGTCCACTCTTAATCGAGTCTTGCACCAAGTCTGAAAAAGCTTTTGATTTTTTACTCGCGCCCACAGTGGCTCCAAGAAATCCGCCTAGCCCTGCGCCCCAGCCTAATAGAACCAAGGGAGCCACCAAGGGACTTGCAACAAATAAACTAACATTGGCGGTAAGTAAGGCAATTTCTGCTGCAATGCCAGCACCTGTACCCACGGCCGCGCCAATTGCACCGTCTTTTAATATATCAGCTAAAACATGATTACTATCCTCTTGAGGTAAATGATTCGACGGTTCTTGTTGGGCGTGCATGCAATGTATACGTTCTGCTGGAATATCGAGTGTCATCAATTTCTTAGCCACATCCTCTATTTGATCTTTGTGGGCAAAAAAACCGGAAATGAAATGTTTGTAATTGTCCATGGTCTTCTCCTTAAAAAAGTAGGTCGACCATACTTATCAAGGACAATAAAACGTTTCTGTTCGTTAATGCACATACCATTGTTCAAAAAAATCAGACTCTAATTTTTGTGAATGGGTAGAAAATTGAGAGTTTTAATTGAGCAAAATTAACGGAAGTTTCGCTCGCTTGTGTAGGTTAATTGCACAAAAATTATAGGGCGGCGGATAGATAAGTAACCGGCATGTTTTTACTCCTATTAAAGATTTGGTTTATACTTTATTAAAGCCTTTTTTCTTTAAGGAGAGTTTCGGTGAAATTTGATGCTCCGCTCGGCATGAATTCATATCATAAAATTAATCAAGTTTCGCAAGCTGATACCTTAACGCCTGCTGATCGTTATCAAGAACTTTTTGTCGATGTTCAGATGGGGTGTGTGTTTGATGATGGTAAAACGTTTGTCGACTGCGCTCCACGACAAGAACCGGAAAAAATAGTAGAGCTATATCGCAATACTCGTAACGATGCTGGCTTTGATTTAAAAGCATTTGTGCTGGAACAATTCGTCGTAGCTGAAGTTCCTACTAGTGCATTTGTGTCCGATTCCAATCGCCCTTTGGCCGCGCATATAGAATCTCTATGGCCGGTTCTGACGCGGCATCCGCAAGAGCATCCTCCTTGTTCATCTATTCTGCCACTACCTTATGATTACATAGTTCCTGGCGGGCGTTTTTCCGAGTTGTACTATTGGGATTCTTATTTCACCATGCTGGGTTTATACAGTGCAAATAGAACCCACTTGCTGGCCTCAATGGCAGATAATTTTGCTTACTTAATTGATACCTATGGCCATATCCCAAATGGCAATCGCACCTACTACCTTAGCCGTTCACAGCCACCGGTTTTTTCGTTGATGGTTGATCTGTTTGAAAAAAATGGCGTCAAACAGGCGATCGATTATTTACCGCAGTTGCGAAAAGAATATTGTTTTTGGATGGCAGGTGGTGATGATCTGAGACCTGGAGAAGACTATCGCCGCTGTGTTCGCATGAGCGATGGGGCTTTATTAAACCGTTATTGGGATGATCGCGATACGCCGCGAGACGAGTCCTATCGGCAAGATGTATTAACCGCTCAACAATCCAATCGTCCCGTACATGATGTCTATCGCGATTTGCGTGCAGGCGCAGAATCGGGCTGGGATTTTAGTTCGCGTTGGCAGCTTGATCCCTATGACCTGTCGAGTATTTGCACCACCAATATTTTACCGATTGATCTCAATTGCTTGCTATTCAAGTTAGAACAACAAATAGCGATGTTAGCGCAGTTAAAAGAAGATTTTATATTGGCTGAAGAATTTTCCCAGCGTGCGCTACGGCGGCAAGAGGCAATGAATACCTATTTTTGGAATGAGCGCGAAGGTGCGTTTTTTGATTTTCATTGGCGTGATAATGTTCAGCGTAGCAATCTCACTGCAGCAACATTAACCCCTTTATTTGTAAAATCTGCCAGCCGCGAACAGGCGGAGCGCGTAAAACACATCACCGTTCATCGGTTGCTGGTGGAAGGTGGAATTTCTACCACGGAATTCAATAAAACCGGGCAACAATGGGACCGTCCCAATGGTTGGGCACCGTTGCAATGGATGGCGATTGCCGGATTGCGAAACTATGGTTATGGTGAATTAGCCGCTGATATCAGTAAGCGTTGGCTTTCCATTGTCTCGGGACTGTATGAGTGCGATAGCAAATTAGTGGAGAAATATATTTTACGCCCGACCGAAGAGCATGCCTGTGGCGGCGAGTATCCGCTACAAGATGGTTTCGGTTGGACCAATGGTGTGACTTATCAACTATTAAAAGAAGATCCGCATCATCCTGCCAATTATTGTCGGGCAGGCAACCGTCATGACTTTAGTCAGTAAAAGTTATCGATGAAAAATAACGTTTACGGTGAGTGTTGAGTGTTTTGTTGTTTCATTTTTTTTGCGCGTAGTTCCATGGCAATATAAATGATGGTTGCTAAAGCAAGCGGAATTAAAAAGTACAGTATTCGATACGCAATGAGGGCGGCCAAAATGCTGCTTTTTGCAAATTGACCTTGCAGCATGGTAATAAAAATGGTCTCAAGTACACCTAATCCCGCCGGTATATGCGTAATGATCCCCGCAATACTACAAATCAATAATATGCCTAATACCGTCGGGTAAGTTGCTTTGTCAGGCATGAGTGTAAATAACAACAATCCCATCAGTGACCAGTTTATTATCGCCAACGATGCTTGTGCTAATGCAAAAGGTAAGGATGGCAATTCAATTTCGTGTTGCCTGATATGAAACGTGCGACGGGTTGAATATTTACAAGCAAAAAAATAAGCACAGGCGATGAATAGCAATGCTATTCCGATAAACTGCAATGCGGTTGTGCCTATTTTCCAATTGTCCGGTAAATCTAATAGGCGCAGGGCGAAGATGCTGCCTGCAAGGATTATATAACCGAGCCAATTGCTAATTAGGCTAATACTGAGAACTCGGGTGATAGTAGCGGTTTTTAATCCAAGGCGGTTGTATAGTCTATATCGCAATGCGATGCCTCCGACCCAAGCGGAGAGGTTAAGATTAAAGGCATAACATACAATTCCTAACGGAATAATCTGTTTTACAGGTAGCTCATGGCCCGTGTATTTTTTACCTAGGAGATCATAACTAGCAAAAATTCCGTAACTAGCAAATGTAATTAATATACCTAAGGCTAAATGACGCCAAGTGTATTGTGTTAACGCCTCGCGCACATCTTTCCATTCAATACTGCCGATTAAATTATACAAAAGACCAGCGATTAAAATAAAAAAAGCGGCAGTGAATACACGTTTTCCCCAGACTTTTAAAGCACTGGGTGCGCCATGTTCCGGATTGTCGGTAACTGCAGTTGTGCTGGTCATTGTTGGACACCTCTAAAAGATATACGACTCCGATTAGAAGGAGTTTTCAATTGTCTCGGTAGATTTTGCTTTTTGATCCATATCTTTTTGTCGACCGGATTCGGGGGTGTTTTTCCCAATGAGTTTTGCGATGGGTGCGTGGGCAGGAAGCCAGCCAAGCAAGGTGGGAAAATGTCGTAAAAAATGGAAACTAAGAAAAATAGCTGGAGTGCGCCACCAATACCCTTTTTTGGCGACTTCCATATCGATAGGCTTACAGTGTTCCGTGCTTAGGTCATAGAGGTGACGATATAATTTTTCATTTAAGTCGCGATCCTGAATCACTACATTGGCTTCGAGATTCAACGACAAACTTAAAGGGTCTAAATTGCTGGATCCCACTGTGACCCACTCATCGTCCATAACCGCGACTTTTCCATGTAAAGGGCGTTGACAGTACTCATAGATGGTTACACCAGCTCGGATAAGGTAACCATAAAGTAAGCGCGATAATGCGGTTACCCATGGCATGTCAGGCTGACCTTGTAGAATTAGAGTGACTTTAACTCCGCGTTGTGCGGCTCGGCGCAATTCTCGTAGCAACCTGTAACCAGGAAAGAAGTAGGCATTGGCAATAAGAACACGTTTCTTGGCTAAGCGTAACGCTAATAAATATTGTCGCTCGATGGATCTTTTATTTCTCCAGTTATCTCGTTCAACATAACCTACTATGGTATTGCCTGTTGCT
>CAXAVL010000216.1:0-7603 GCA_963971905.1 uncultured Cellvibrio sp. | reverse complement strand
CACCGGTTCAGTGCCCGCCTCATCGGTTGCCAGCTCCAGTGCACCGTCATCTACACCTTCAAGCATGAGCAGCTCTAGCGCTCCCGCTGCGGTATTGGTATCGCAAGGTCGCCCGGTGACTGCCAGCACCAGCATGATGCCAGCAACCAACGCGGTCGATGGCAATGCCGGAACGCGCTGGGAATCCAACCACGGCGTAAGCCCGAGCTGGATCATGGTAGACCTCGGCTCCAACCGTAATCTGACCTCGGTCGTAATTGATTGGGAAGCGGCCAACGCGGCGGATTATCAAATTCAAGGCAGCACCAATGGCACCAGCTGGACGAATTTGAAAACTGTCACCGGCGGCGCTTTTGGCAATCGCACCGACACCAATGCCGTCAGCGGCAGCTATCGCTATGTGCGTGTTTACGCTACGGCACGCAGTGCGGGCAACAACTGGGGCTATTCAATTTTTGAATTGAAAGTCTTCGCTCAAAACGCAGCAGCGAGTAGCAGCTCAGCATCCAGCACTGCAACGCCCGCACTCTTAACGCCGGTGAGCGCCACTGCAAGCACGGCCTTAACCGCAGCGAGTAATGCGATTGATAAAAACGGCGGCACCCGTTGGGAATCAGCACACGCGATTGACCCAAGCTGGATTACGTTGGATTTAGGCAGCGCAAAAAATCTGACCCAAATTGCCATCGATTGGGAAGCAGCAAACGCGGCGGCCTACACAGTGCAAGGTTCGAAGGACAATGCCAACTGGACCAATATCGCCAGCAAAACCGACGGCACTTTTGGTCCGCGCACCGACACGCTCACCTTAAACGGCAACTACCGCTATGTGCGCATTTACGGCACCGCGCGCAGTGCTGGCAACCAATGGGGTTATTCAATTTGGGAGGTGAGAGTTACGGGGTATTAGTATCCGCCGCCCCCTGTATCGACGGTAAAAAATAGTCGTCATACCCGCTTGCGGGTATCCATAGATTTTCAACAACAGCTGGACTCCCGCAAGCGGGAGTGACGGAAAAACAAAGAAACAAAAATAGCACAACGTAAATGCTTTACTCCGTCGTCATACCCGCCTGCGGGTATCCAGCTCTTAAAACAATGGATTCCCGCTACGCGAGAGTGACGATGGAGAATTTTTCAAAAAACAAAACAGAATTATCAAAAATCAACTAAAGGACGAAACAATCATGCACAAGACAAAATCACTTTCATTATCCAAGTCATTTTTATTATCAACGTTACTGACACTCGGCCTCGGCAGTGCAATCAGCACTCAAGCCGCAGTGATTACATTTGACGATCTACCGGCAACCGAATTGGATGCAATTCCCGATGGCTACAACGGTTTTACCTGGGGTGAATCTTTTTTAACAAACGTATCCTACGTACACAAAAACACCCTGCCCGGCACCGGTTTTGAAACCGGTGTTGTATCAGGCGATTACGCGGCGTTTAATTTTCTCGCCACCACCAGCAGCATCAGCGGCGCGCAATTTGATTTTAACGGCGCCTATTTAACCGCAGCCTGGAACGACGGTTTGAATATTGAAGTCAGCGGTTTTTTAAACAACGCGCTGTTGTTTACCCAAACCGTCATCGTCAATACCAACGCCGCGCAGTGGTTCGATTTTAATTTCCTCGGCATCAATTCCCTCAGCTTGCGCGCCTGGGGTGGAACTTCTATTGATGGCACCCAAGGCAATGACTTTTTTGTAATGGACAATTTCACCATCAACGAACCCACCGCAGTCCCCGAGTCATCATCACTGCTACTGTTACTGCTCGGCATCGCCGGAATTGTAGTGGGCCGCAAAACCCAAAAAGCCTAATCAACAACAATTTGAACGTCCCTGCTTTGCCGCTACCAAGCGATTGGTAGCGGCGTTTTTGTTTTTGGGGTAGGCTCCCCCACTTTTTCATAGCCGCTAATTACTTTGAATAATCTACGCATCTCCGTGTTAATCGCAGAGTGTGTAGTTACTCGTGGTGTGTGTAGTTAATAATTTAAAACAGAAGGGATTAATAATGATCTATCAAAGTACCTGTCCTTGCAGCGCAACAAAATGTGAAGTGAAAAACTGCAACGGTTCGATCAGTAATATGACCAGTTTTTTACATTCGATCCGACTGCATCGTCTTTTCCCTAAATTGATTGTGATGTTAACAGGGCTCTTCGTCCTGAACGCTGCTGCGCAGGAGGAACCGCGAGTACGAGCGCGAGATTTAGGTGTTGCACCGGGTATCTTCAGTCCTGGCACTAACAACGCGATCACCGACGTCGCCGGTGTACGTGTCGGCCAGGTGACGCTGCGAAAAGGCGACAAAGTCCGCACCGGTGTCACCGCGATCCTGCCACACCCCGGCAATGCCTACCGCTCACGGGTGCCCGCTGCACTGCATGTAGGCAATGGCTTCGGCAAATTCATCGGCACCACCCAAATCAATGAGCTGGGCGAGTTGGAAAGCCCGATCTTGTTGACCTGCACTTTATGCGTGTGGAAGGCGGCCGATGCCATGGTTGAGTGGATGCTGGCGCAACCGGATATGGAGCAGGTGCGCTCGTTGAATGTGGTCGTGGGCGAGACTAATGACGGCAGACTCAATGACATACGCGCACGCCCGATCACCGTTGCTGCAGTGCGCACCGCATTGGAAAGCGCGAAGAGTGGGCCGGTGCAGGAAGGTAGCGTTGGTGCAGGCACCGGCACTACGGCATTCGGCTGGAAAGCAGGTATAGGAACGTCATCGCGCAAACTGCCCGACAGCTTGGGTGGATTTACGGTGGGTGTGCTGGTACAGGCTAACTTCGGTGGAGTACTGCAGGTGGCAGGTGCGCCCGTGGGGCGTGAGCTGGATCGCTATGCGTTCCAAAACGCAGTCGCTGCGCGGGAAAATACCCGTGGATTAGCCGATGATCGCGGCGATGGCTCAATCATTATTGTTATTGCCACCGATGCGCCATTATCGGATCGCAATCTGCAGCGCTTGGCCTCACGCGGGATGATGGGATTGGGGCGTACCGGCAGTTCCGCATCCAACGGTAGCGGCGATTACATATTGGCATTTTCGACTGCCGAATCGGTGAGACGCCAATTTGATGCGGCGCGGCTGCAGACTACCGAATTGGCGAATGAGCAAATGAGTGCTGTATTCCAGGCCAGTGTGGATGCAGTGGAAGAGTCGGTCTACAACGCCTTGTTTATGGCGACCACGGAGAGCGGTAATGGTCAAACAGTGGAGGCTATTCCGCTGGATCAGGTGCGGAAAGTGTTGAAAGCACATGGTATAGAAGCACCTGCGCGATAGGGAGCGCAGATGCTCCTATATCTACAACACCGAAAATCAAAGGACAATAAACAATGTGGAAAGTATTAATAATTACATCAGTGCTATTTATTGCAGCCTGTAGCAGCACAAAAGTTCATGTTTACACATCGGGCGTTGATCAACACACCCAACAGCAGCTGCTTCAATCGCTAAATACGGCTGGGTTCAACGCTCATCAGCAGACAACACCTATGCAGCAGCTCAAGGAAGGTACCTATATCATCTACACCCCCAACGCCCGCTCAACACAAATCAATCAAACCATTGAAAACATTTTAGTCTCATTGAATTTACCTGCGTCTGAATCACGTCTGTTTAGTTTGGGCGAAGGAATTAGCGCGCACCGATATACCAAAGGAAATATCGGCCTCTATGTGATCGCAAACACCACACAACCAACCGATAGCTTAAAAAAAATATTTGAAGAAAGTAGCATTCTGGATTGGGAGCTCGGTTCGATTAGCTGCACTAAAAATTACATTCTGGACATCATGGGCGATGGTAAAATTTATATCAGTACGCTGGAAGACGGCACAGAAATAGCCTCACTCAACTGGAAAACCCAACATAAACAGTTAGTACTGACGAAATTATTTAAACGCTACGTTTACGACATTTCAGAAGAAAATAAAACCATAACACCGACTCAACAGTATCCTGAGCCTTACGGCTGCCAATTTAGCAGCAACTTTGATACTGTCTCGCACGTAAAAAATATCAGGAATTAATAATGATCTACCAAGGTAACTGCCATTGCGGCGCAATACAATTTGAAGTGGAAGCACCCGACGAAGTGGAAGTCGAAAACTGCAATTGTTCGATCTGTAATATGACCGGCTTTTTGCATTTAATTGTGCCGCAGCGCAATTTTCGGCTGATCAGCGGCGAAGACAATATCACCACTTACACCTTCAATACCGGTGTTGCCAAGCATAAATTTTGTAAAACCTGCGGCATCAAACCGTTTTACATCCCGCGCTCAAATCCAGACGGTGTGGATGTAAATTTGCGCTGCTTAACCACGCAACCAAAAACGGTAAAAATTGTAGATTTTGATGGGCAGAATTGGGAGCAACATGCACACACAGTTGCGCATAAGAGCCTGTAATTAGTTAGAGTTAATACTTGGGCTCAATAAATTGACCCCCTACGGCCATGTTGAAATGTAGGGGCGCAATTTATTGCGCCCTATAACCCAACACTCGCGCAGGCAGTAGCAAGACACTTTTCAAGAAAGCGAAGAGCGCCTCAAAGGTGATACCTATAAGGCGAAATGGCAGGGAGATGAGCCAAACAAGCGGCCAGAGCAACAACGCGAGCAGCGCCAATGGCCAGCAGACAACCCATAACAATAACCAGCAAATAAACGTCAACATACCTACTCCCCCTTGCACTCACCGGATTTTTTAGCTTAGATGCAAATTGCGGTTGTTTGGATTCAATCAATTGTTATTTCCCCCCCAAGACTCGAGCAAGGAAAATGAAACTAACCCCCCCCACCGCCCTCATCATCATCGATCAGCAGAAAGGGCTGGATAATCCAAAACTTGGGCCACGCAATAACCCCGATGCAGAAAAGGTTATGCTGCAATTACTCAAGGCATGGCGTACAGAGCAGTGGCCGATTATTCACGTTAAGCATCGCTCATCGGAGCCCGATTCTGTTTTTTGGCCAGAGCAACAGGGTTTTGAATTCAAACCGGATTTTCTACCACAAGGCGATGAGCCAATCGTCGAATAAAACGTCCCTTGTGCGCTACTCAAGACTAATCTTGAGCAAATACTTGATCAAAAAAATATCCGAAAAATTGTATTGATAGGGGCGACCACCAACAACTCAATTGAAGCCACTGCTAGAAACTTGAGTTCACTTGGCTTTCGGGTTTGTATCGTCGAGGATGCTTGTTTCACCTTCGCAAAAAAAGATTACTTCGGCATAGCAAGAACCGCAGCAGATGTGCACGCAATGTCGCTGGCAAACCTGCGAGACGAATATGCAGAAATTACTCATTCCACACAATTACTCATGGAGTTCGCATGTTAATTCGCCCCTACACCCCCAGCGATGCCGCCGCGATTTGCGATATTTATAATCACTATATCGAACACACAGTGATTACCTTTGAAGAAGTTCCGCTCAGCATGGCGCAAATGCAAGAGCGTATTGCAGCCTATACCCAGCTCTACCCCTGGTTGGTTTGTGAGGACGAAGGCAAGGTGCTTGGTTATGCTTACGGGAGCAAATGGAAGGAGCGAGTTGCCTACAAACACACGGCAGAAATTACCGTGTATTTAAAACACGATACAACCCAAAAGGGTTATGGCAGCGCGTTGTACAGCGAATTGATCACGCAGCTGAAAACCAGAGGCTGCCATGTGTTGCTTGGGTGCATTGCTATTCCCAACGAGGCGAGCGTGCGCTTGCATGAACGTATGGGCTTCGAAAAAGTCGCGCATTTTGCTGAGGTGGGGCGCAAGTTTGATCACTGGTTGGATGTGGGCTATTGGCGCAAAGTGCTCTAACGCACTTACACGGCCGCTAATCGCAAGTTATGGTTTGTAGCCTAATGCACTTTATGCATCTTCCATTACCTATAGCAAAGGAGCTTAACGCGATGAACAAAATATCTATTGGTTTTTTGTCGGCAACAATATTGCTCAATACCGCCTGCTCCCCCAAACAAGAAGAAACTCCTGGCGGCTCAATAATTACCTCGTCAGTGGCTCCAATTGTGACAATCTCTTCGTCATCGGAAATGAGTTCGAGCGCGTCATCGATGACGGTCTCCTCTGAAGATACTTATATACCATCCCCGACCAGTTTGACCAATAACTACTGGAGACTGCTTTCCCTGCTCGACACACCAGTAGAGCCGCATGACACCCAAAAAGAAGCCCATATTTTACTGACTAAGGATAACCGTGTTGCCGGTTCAGACGGCTGCAATAGCATTAGTGGTAGCTATCAAAGGGAAAAAGAAAAACTGTCTTTTAGCGAACTGGCGGGAACCAAAATGGCGTGCGCGGACGCTGGTGATCACACAAAGCTATTTAATGATGTGCTCACAAAAACGACACACTATACAATTCGTGCCGATCAATTAGAGTTACGCGATGCGGCAGGTGCCATTATCGCGCGTTTTGAATCTGCATCTCGTCCGTAAATTAAAACAATACAAGTCCTTGAGGGCCTCCCGATAGGGCTTTTTAACCACGCCGCGCTGGTGATTTGTAAGAGCTGCTTTGCTGCCGAAATTCAGTGGGCGTTACGCCAACCATGCGTTTAAAAAAACGATGAAAAGCTGAGGGACTGTTAAAACCGGATTTATAGATAATCTCTAAAATGGTTTCATCTTTTAATTCTGGCAATACCAATAGGCGTTTGGCCTCTTCCACCCGATAGCGGTTGATAAACTCAAAAAAATTCGATTGGTAATGCATTTTTAAGATTGCGGAGATGTCACGCGGCTTCAACCCTATCTGCTCCGCAAAACGCTCAAGATTGATATTGCTCTCCAAAAATAATTTGTCCTCGTTCATCGCCTTTTCAATAATCGCCACCTTGTGATCCATTTTGGTAGGCTGCACTGGTTTCGCCACCGGCACCACATGCACACTGAGCAGTTGGCGAGTATTAATTAAACCAAATACAAATAAACCGTTGACCAACATCACCGTAAGATAATTATCGATAATGCCGAGCGTATCGCTTACTGACGCACTGACCACCCCTTCGAGTAGATAAGCAAGCAGCGACCACAACCAATGCAAACAAAAACCGGCGAGCACCACATCCGCCAGTTTTAATTCCGACATGGCGATATCGGAATACAAATGTTTTAACTGTTCGCGCAACCTGTATTCCGCGATGACACAGGCGATGATGTAACCTAATGGCGATAGCTTTACTAGCGCCCAAACAAATGCCACCACTGCATTCTCGGTACCAACCAACTCAGTTGCCGGTTGCCATTCCACACTATCAATACCAAAAACAGCCAGCAATAGAACCGCAACCAATGCCGGCGCAAAATGCAACAGATTGCGCCAGCGTAGCAATACCATTTGCTGCGAAAGCGAGCGCAAATAAAAGTACAGCACCGGCCCTTGCAACAATAAACAGGCAGCGAGAATAGCGACCACAAAAGGCGTGTGATTAATCGCCGCTGTTTTTAAATCGCCATTCCATACGATCAGAGTGGTCGTTAGCACCAGTGCAATGAGCAGAAAAAAACCGGACAAAATACGCCGGGGCTGCAGATGTTTGGCGGGCAAT
>CAXAVL010000215.1:0-7678 GCA_963971905.1 uncultured Cellvibrio sp. | reverse complement strand
TACAAAGGCTGCATATAAATCGGAGTCTTGCTCAAAGTCTCTTTCAGTGGATGCTCCTCCCAGCGCTGGCGAAACTGCTGCAGCAATAAAGCTGTCTTTAGGAACCCCAATCACATCATGAAACTTCAGATTGCTGCCTTGGAAGAAAACGCCACCCAGATAGCTAAACGTTCCATCCTCTGGCGACGCAATACGAAGCTCCTGACTGACTTGACGATAATCTTCATTCGAAAGAATGTTAAATCCTGGTGCACCGGTGAAGTCGCAGTCACATAATTCTTCATAGGTGTAGGCGTTATAACCAGTAACAGAAGTGAGCGTGTGCTCGCCGAGTTCTCGTTCGATAGTCAAGGTCACATTTTCGGTATCGTTATAGCTGTAATCACCATTAGATTGCCGCTTCCAATCGTGAGTGGTATCCAGTTGATAGCGATCTGATTGCGGTGTTTTGTATTGTTGAGGGGTTAATGCTGCAAGCACATTTTGGTATGAAACAGGAGGAATTACATTGCCCTTTTTGTCGTAAACAGGGTTTGGGTTGTAAACGGCGTTTACTGCTTCGATATTGCGGCCATCACTATCGAACGAGCCGTCTTCCAGCTTGAGGGTGATATCCCAAAGATCAGTTGGTTGCCATTGCAAGGTGGCGCGAATCACGCGATTTTTATCGCCAGACTCATCGCGATTTAAGGAGGTGTTTTCCATAAACCCATCGATGCTGCTTTGCATAATTGCCAGGCGCCCGCCGACGGTGTCGGAGATGGGGCCAGACAGTATCAAGCGCACATCTTGCTCGCCGTGTTCTGGCTCGTAGAGTGCGCTGAGCTTCCCTTCCAGTTCATTGCCTGGTTTTGCTGTAGTAATGCTCACTGCACCAGCGGTCGAGTTTTTACCAAACAGAATGCTTTGTGGGCCGCGCAGAACTTCGACTCGCTCGATATCAAGGAAAGGTGCGCGCGATAATTGCGCGCGGCCATAGTGAATGCCATCGATAAATTGCGCAGCCGATTGCTCAAAGCCTTGGTTTACACCAGAGCTAATGCCGCGGATGGCGATATTGGTGCCTATACCGGTTTGAGTCATATTGAAACTGGGAATGTAATCCGCCATGGTTTCAATATTGGTGATACCTGCCGACTCAAGTTTTTCTCCTGACAGAGCATTAACTGACAAGGGTACATCGCGCAGACTTTGGGGTCGTTTTTGCGCGGTTACCATTACTTCTTCCAAAGCAGGGCCGGCATCTTGAGCGATTGCGGGAGCAGCGAGAGATAAGGCTATAGCTGCTGCAAGAAGATTGTGTTTATGCACTTTCACGGAGAGTCTCCTGAGCTTTTATTGTAAAGATTGGGCGGGTGGAAGTCTGATTGCCTGCAGGGAGCAATAAATACTTGTTAATTAATAGCTTAAAGTGGCAAAAATACCAGTTAATCGTCAGCTTTGCTCTCAGGTGGTAATAAGCTTGCCACTTTTGGTGACGAAGTTCGCAAAGAAAGTGGCTTTTGCTCAAAGTTCAAGCTTGCACTTGCGAGTTCTGGCGAGTAATGTGCCGCCTCGGAGTCGGCCCGACAGTCGCTCCAGTGTTAACTAAAAAACTCTCTTGAGTGTTGCTTGGTGCATTGGGGAGGAAAGTCCGGGCTCCATAGGGCAGAGTGCCAGGTAACGCCTGGGAGGCGCGAGCCTACGGAAAGTGCAGCAGAGAGTAGACCGCCTAAGTACTCGCAAGAGTAACGGTAAGGGTGAAAGGGTGCGGTAAGAGCGCACCGCGCGACTGGCAACAGTTCGTGGCATGGTAAACCCCACTCGGAGCAAGACCAAATAGGCCTCCATTGGTGCGGCCCGTATCGGAGGCGGGTAGGTTGCTTGAGGCTAGTGGTGACACTAGTCCCAGATGAATGACTGTCCACGACAGAACCCGGCTTACAGGCTGACTCCGCTTTTCTCTGCAGTTTGTGGTTTGTTTTGATGTTTTCAGATCTGTTTAGATCTAATCCTTCTATAAATTCCCTTTTATCACTGCTAAATAGTTCCAAACTTAATGTATTACATTAGGTTTGATCTCTATCGTTTTGTTTTTGTTGTTTAAGTTGGTTTTTGTGGGTCTTCTCTTTTGTATTTTCCCTTCTTGTTTGACGAAATTTCCCGAAGTTTCCCGTGATTTTCCACTCCTTTCGGCAATTGCTTGCTTGACTTTGCACCACCCCGATTTATAGTGAGCACCGTGGGGAAAAGTGGGTATTAGTGGTTTTTTGTGGGCTTTTGTGAAAAATAATCCCGTCAAGTGGTGAAAAGTGGCTACAGGCAGTTATTCCATCAGCATGGACCCCAAGGGTCGCATGGCGATACCGGCGCGCATTCGCGATTCGCTGCTGTCGTCTGGCGCCGGGAGTTTGTGGGTGACTGCGCATATGTACGAGCGCTGCTTGTTGGTTTACTCCGAACCCGAATGGGAGCCGGTACTCGCCAAGATTCAAGCTTTACCTTCTGGTAATGAGCAAGTCCGCAAGATTCAGCGCCGCTTTATGGGGCAGGCAGTGAATCTGGAGATGGATGCGAATGGCCGGATTTTGGTTCCCCCCACCCTGCGCGACTTTGCGCATCTGGATAAAAAACTGATGTTGGTCTGTTTGGGCAATAAGTTTGAACTGTGGAATGAAGACAGTTGGAACGCGCTCATGGATCAAAGCATCGATGGCGATATGCCAGCCGAATTACAAAATCTTTCTTTCTAGGTATCTACGTGTCTGACGCACAACACATCACCGTACTTCTGAATGAGGCGGTAGAGGCACTGGTTACTGATACCTCCGGTTTTTATGTGGATGGCACTTTCGGGCGCGGTGGGCACAGCGCTTTGGTTATGCAGCAGCTATCTGCCGATGGCCGTCTGCTTGGGATCGATAAAGATCTTGCCGCAATCGCTACCGCCAATGCCCGTTTTGCCGGAGATGCGCGTTTTGCCATCGCTCACGGCTCCTTTGCGGAGTTGGCGCAATTAGTCGCCGAGCGCGGTATGACCGGCAAGGTTGCCGGTGTGTTGCTGGATTTGGGGGTGTCGTCGCCGCAATTGGATGAGGCAGAGCGCGGTTTCAGTTTTATGCACGATGGCCCGCTCGATATGCGTATGGATCAATCTCGCGGCCAGAGCGCGGCCGATTGGGTCAACAGCGCCAGCGAAGATGAGATGGTCTGGGTGTTTAAAGAGTACGGCGAGGAGCGCTTTGCCAAACGTATGGCGCGCGCGATTATCGCCGAACGCCAAAAAACGCCGTTTACCCGTACTAAACACTTGGCTGAGGTGATTAAAGAGGCAAATCCGGCGTGGGAAAAGGGCAAGCATCCGGCGACCCGCGCATTTCAGGCGATCCGCATTCAAGTGAATAGTGAGTTGACTGATCTGGATTCGGTACTGGAGCAGGCGCTGGCGGTTTTGGCTCCCGGCGGTCGGTTGGTGGTGATCAGTTTCCACTCGCTGGAGGATCGTGCAGTTAAGCGTTTTATTCGTCGTCAGGAATTAGGTGACCCGGTACCCAAAGGTCTGCCGATATATCAGTGTGACTGGAGTTCAGACGTGTGCTCTTCCGATCTAAGGCGAGTGATGCCGAAGTAAATGCCAATGTGCGCTCGCGCAGCGCGGTGATGCGAGTGGCGGAGAAGTTGTAAATCTCGTTTTGCTTTGCGCCTTATTGCCAGTCTGTTGAACACGTTTACTCGATACATTTATAAACTCCAGAGATTCTATGAACCGCAGTCATCCATCACAACAACAAGCACCATCGCCAGCAGTCATGCTGGTGGCTGCGGTGTTGTGGTTGGCGACTGTTGCATCCGCTCTAGGTGTGGTCGCCACTACGCAGGTAGTGCGCCGCGATGTAAACAGCCTCGAAACACTGCGCCGTGAGGCTTCCCAATTACAAGTGCAGTGGGGGCAATACCTACTGGAGCAAAGTACTTGGGCGGCCTATGGGCGCGTTGAAAATGCGGCTGTATCTGAACTCAATATGATGGCGCCAACACCGGAAGAGATGGTGATGATCTCCGGCCGTCATGTGCTTGAAAATCGCGCTCAAACTGAGCCTGCGGCAGGTGGACAATGAGCCGCCGCTCTGCATTTGAGCCGCGCACCGCTCG
Organism: uncultured Cellvibrio sp.; assembly: GCA_963971905.1. GTDB lineage: Bacteria > Pseudomonadota > Gammaproteobacteria > Pseudomonadales > Cellvibrionaceae > Cellvibrio. The sequence goes on along the minus strand of CAXAVL010000215.1, from coordinate 3,547 downwards.
CCCTGTAGCGCAGCCTGCGGGGAAACCTTTAAAGGTTGCGCGCTGGCGCTTTTACGGTGTGGGTGTCTTGCTGGCAGTCTTGGTGGTGCTACTGATTGCGCACGTGGCCAGCCTCCAGGTGCTCCCTAATGCCGATAAAGGTTACGAATTTCTGCAGGATCAGGGTGAGTCGCGCACCTTGCGCACCGAGATTATCCCCGCTTATCGCGGTGTGATTACCGATCGTAATGGCGACCCGCTGGCCGTAAGTACCCCTGTTTCTACCCTCTGGGCAAATCCGAAAGTATTGCTGCAAGCCCCGCATCGCTGGGGTGAATTGGCACAGGCATTAAAATTCAATAAAGCCGAGTTAGAGGCGCGCTTGGCTCGCTACGGCACCAAAGAATTTATGTACTTGCAGCGTCAAATGTCTCCCGAAGCCGCGCAAGCGGTTTTGTCGTTAGATATCCCTGGGGTTTACGAGCAAGTTGAGTATCACCGCTATTACCCGGCTGCAGATGTTGCGGCGCATCTGGTGGGCATGACCGACGTGGATGATCGCGGTCAAGAAGGTATGGAGTTGGCGTACGACGCATGGCTCACCGGTGAAAACGGCGCAAAAGAAGTCGTAAAAGATTTGCGTGGCCGCACAGTAAAAGAGTTGCGTTTGGTGAAGGCTGCGCGCCCTGGGCAAAACCTCACCTTAAGTATCGATCTGCGTTTGCAGTATCTCGCCCATCGCGAATTAAAAAAAGCAGTGGAAGATGCCGGTGCAGTAGCGGGTTCGATTGTGATTCTGGATGTGCTCACCGGTGAAGTGCTCGCCATTTCCAATTTGCCATCTTACAACCCGAATGATCGCAGCCGCGCGCGCGGTGCTGGTTTGCGTAATCGTGCGATTACCGATTTGTATGAGCCAGGCTCTACGGTAAAACCCTGGGTGATTCTCGCTGCATTAGAGAGCGGAAAATTTAAACCGGAAGATATTATCGACACCAATCCTGGCTACATCATGGTTGGCAGCAAACGCATCCCCGATCACCGCAATTATGGTGCGATGGATTTGGCGATGGCGATTGCGAAGTCCAGTAACGTCGCCATGACCAAAATCAGCTTTGCATTGGATACCAATACCGTGCGCGATATGTATGCCCGCTTGGGTATAGGTCAGCCAATCGGTACGGGTTTTCCGGGTGAATCTGCTGGGCGTTTACCGGTATTTAAGCCGGCGCAAAAAATTGAGCGCGCCAACGTTTCTTATGGCTATGCCTTAAATAGTACGGTGCTGCAAACTGTGCAGGCTTACGGTGTTATCGCCACCGGCGGAATTAAGCGTCCTATCTCTTTATTGCGGGTTGATGCATCGCCAAATGGTGAGCGCGTTGTTGAGAAAAAATACGCCGATCAAGTAAAGGAAATGCTTAAGCGTGTGGTTTCTGCAGAAGGTACTGGCAGCAAAGCGCGCGCAATTTCCTATTCGGTAGCGGGTAAAACCGGAACTGCATTCAAAGCGATAAATGGAAGATACTCCAGTCTGCAAATCAGTTCGTTTATCGGCATGGCGCCAGCAGATAATCCGCGTATTGTAGCGATGGTAGTGATCGATGAACCTAAAGGCGGCGGCATTATGGGCAACGGTGGTATTGTTGCTGCGCCTGCATTTTCTAAAGTGGCCGAAGATGCACTGCGTATGCTGCAAGTTCCGCCCGATAATAGTCGCAAAGACGATGACAAAGCCTTAATTGCAGAGCCAGCACTTCCGGCAGCTCCGAAAAATACTTTACGCGCAGAGAGGTCAGAAACCTGATGGCCGCTCATTATCAATTCCGCAGTGTGGCACTTGCCGATTTATTGCCTGAGCTTAGTTTAGATAAGGCGGCAAGTATTTTGGTGCGCAATTTATGTTTGGATACGCGCCTGTTAAAGCCCGGTGATGCATTTATCGCACTGGCTGGCACGCAAGTAGATGGACGCAATTTTATTGCCAAAGCGATCGAGTTAGGCGCAGCAGCAATTTTGGTTGAGGCCGATAAAAACTGGCAAGGCCTTGATTGGCTAGGTGCCGTACCTGTTATCGCAATTGACAACTTGCCGGCGCGTGTCAGCGAAATTGCCGGTCGTTTTTTTGGTGAGCCCAGTAAAAAAATTCCATTGATTGGCATTACGGGCACCAACGGTAAAACCACTTGCAGTTTATTGGCTGGGCAAATGCTCGCTCGGCTGCAGCAAAAATCGGCGGTGGTAGGCACCATCGGTTACGGCTTGTTGGATACCAAAGTAATTGCGCCACTCGCGCAACAAATTAGTTTGTTAACCTCAACGGGTTTAACAACACCTGATCCGATTAGTTTGCAGCGTATGCTGAGTGAATTGGTTGGGGCTGGTGCGGCCAGTATTGCGATTGAAGTATCATCGCACAGTTTGCAACAACAGCGTGTGGCTGGCTTGCATTTTTCCTGCGCTATTTTTACCAATCTCACCCAAGACCATTTGGATTATCACGGCGATTTACAGCGTTATGGCAATGCCAAAGCGATGCTATTGCAAATGCCACAATTGCAAACTGCCATTCTTAATCTCGATGATAGTTGGGCAAGCAGCTTGGTAGCTAAAGCACCTGCGAGCGTGCGCATCATCACCTATTCAACCGAAAAGGTTGCCGATGTTTATGCAACCAATATTGAGTTGCATGCGCAGGGTGTGCGCGCTCATTTGCATACTCCATGGGGTGAGGCCGATGTGGATTCTCCGCTGCTGGGGCACTTCAATCTGAGCAACTTGCTTGCGGTAATTGCTGCAGTTGGCGCGCAAGGTTTTTCATTGTCGCAACTTCTGCCGTTAATTGCACAACTGGAGCCTGCACCCGGGCGTATGCAGTTAGTAACGGTTGATCCCGTTGCGCAAGAAGTGCAAGTAATTGTGGATTACGCCCACACGCCGGATGCGCTCGAAAATACACTGCAAGCCATTCATCAACACAAGGCCGGACGAGTGTGGACAGTATTTGGTTGTGGTGGTGATCGCGATAAAAGCAAGCGTCAACACATGGGCAAAATTGCCGAGCGTTTAAGTGATTATGTGATCGTCACTAATGACAATCCGCGCTCGGAAGATCCTGCCAGTATTGCAGCAGAAATTGTGCGCGGTATGAATCATCCAAGTGGTTGCTTGGTGATTGCCGACCGCGCTCAGGCAATTGATTTTGCCGTACAACAAGCCAAGGCGGGCGACATAGTGTTAATTGCCGGAAAGGGGCACGAGGATTATCAAATCTTCGCCACCCAAACCTTACCGTTTAGCGATAGCAAACATGCGCGCTTGTCGCTGCAGCGCCGTATCGCCAAACATGAAAATGACCATCAGTCACCAGAGGCTCACTCATGATCAAGCCTCTTACTTTAAAGTGGGTTGAAGAATTTATTGCTACACATAAACCTTTGCGTGCCGTTACTGCACAGCTAAAACAAGGTGATGTGGAGTTTACTCGCGTAAATACCGATTCGCGCACGCTAGCCGAAGGCGAATTATTTGTCGCACTGCGCGGTGAGCGTTTTGATGCGCATGATTT
>CAXAVL010000214.1:0-7693 GCA_963971905.1 uncultured Cellvibrio sp. | reverse complement strand
AAAATATCCGACGCAATCACCCGACCTTTCACACCGACCAAACGCCCGGCAATTTGCGACCAACTGCCCGGTGCTGAACCCAAATCCACCACCATCATGCCCGGGCGAATCAGCTTATCTTTCTCATTCAACTCAAGCAGCTTATAAGCCGCGCGCGCGCGATAGCCATCCACCTGCGCTTTTTTCACATAGGGATCGTTGACATGTTCTTCCAACCAACGGTTACTGCTTTTGGATCGGGCCATATAAAAACCAGAGTGTTGTTTTTTTGTGATGGTGGTTAAAAATGTGTGTACTACCCGCAACGCGGGTATCCGTCAATTTCCCTAGGGCAGCTTATCCTCGGCTATGGTTTCATCATCCGGCACTTTTGCCATAGCCGCTAAAAATGCAGCTTCATTGCCCGCAGCAGCGCGTTTTTTTAAATACTCTTCAGTGAGATAGGCTGCCATTTTTTCTGCAATTGCAGAGGCGGCAAATTGGTTAATAGAGATTCCATCTTTTTTCGCCAACAATTTAATTTGCTCATGCACCGAATCAGGCAAACGCAAACTGAGTGTACTCATAACAACCTCCACTCTCGTAAAAACTCTTGGGGTGTGATTACTTTAATACCAAACTGTTTTTCAACGCCGGCAAAGTCACGCAGATTAAACGTGATGAGATAACGGCTTTGAGATGCCACCGCCGCTTCCAATACCAGATCATCTTTGGGGTCTTTCAGAAATGGTCGCCACAAAAAGAACACCTCGTGGATACTGGCCTGGCTCAATAGGTAATCCAATATCGCATCAATGTCATTTGCGCCCATGTGAGGCAACAACCCCGGCCGTTTTAACACCGCCTCATACTCTACAAATAAAGGTACGGATAAGCAGGGATTGTAGGCTTGCGCCTGTAACGCCATGAGCAATCTGAACGAGGCACCATTACTGGACTTGAGGGCGGAAACAAGGATATTGGTATCTATAACGATCGACGGAATCATGTTTGGTATTATAGGCGATACCAAACTTTATACAACCAACACATAAGTGTGGATTCTGCTTTACCCCTCAATCAAAAGGCACAGCGCAAATAAAAAACAATGACACATAAAACAACATCTCATTTGATATTAATTATCATTTGATAATAGAATGCATCCGACCTGATAGTTTCCACGCTCACTCACTAGGATGAATCATGAAAACACTCCGCTTTACCCCGCACCCTCTCGCCCTCGCCTTGTTCGGATTAGTTGCAGTTCACGGCACTGCTCAGGCCACCTCTGACACCAGCACCAGTGAGCAGGCGGAAATAGAAACTCTTGCGGTTTGGGGTACTCAGGTTAAGGCGTCGTCGCTGTCGATGGATGCGGAGGCGATGGAGATCAGACAACCCGATCACATCAGCGATCTGTTGCGCACCATTCCCGGGGTTGATGTGGGCGGCGCTCACTCCCTCAACCAGCGCATCACCATTCGCAGCATGGACGATAAGGATCTGCGCATCAGCATCGATGGCGCCAGCCAAAACACCTACATGTATCACCACATGGGCAATCTGCAGATTCATGCCGACATTCTCGAATCCGCCGAAATAGACGTAGGCAACAACTCGGTGGTTAACGGTGGGCTGGGTGGCGCGGTGCGCTTCAAAACCAAAAATGCCCGCAGCCTGCTCGATGAAGGCGCGCAGTTTGGCGGCCGCGTACAAGCCTCTTATGCCGATAACTCAGGCGATAGCACCTCGCTGACCGGTTACGGCCAACTGACTGATTCATTCGATGCACTGGTGTACCTCAACCAAGTGAATCGCGATAACTATGAAGTAGGCGGCGGCAAAATTCTGGGTGCCGATGGCACTCAAGTCGCGGGCACCGATGGCACAGTGCGCGGGCTGGAAGGCGAAGTAGAAGACGCACTGATCAAATTCGGTTGGGATATAACCGAAGGCCACCGCATCAAACTTGGCTATGAAACCTATACCGATGAAGGCAACTACAGCTATCGCCCGGATATGGGGCTGGCCACCGATCTGGCAATTGCCAACTCGTTAAAAATCCCATTGACCTACCCCACCGAGTTTAGCCGCGACACAGCTACCCTCAGCTATGAAGGCCAATTGACCGCAAATACCCAAGTGGATGCTGCGTTTTATCGCAACGAAAGTACCTTCTGGCGCGATGAGCGCGGCTTGGTGAGCTGGAGCCCTGCATTCGCCACTATCAACCAAGGCGACGCCAATAACACCGGCATCAATCTACTTTTTAATACCACACTGGAAGGCAGTGTTGGCCATGACATTACCTATGGCTGGGAACACATTCAGCACGACACTGACTATATAGTCGATGCCGCCCGCCTTGCCGGTGAAGAAGCCAATACCGATGCGCTGTTTGTGCAAAATAAAATTACCAGTGACACAGGCCTCAGTTTTATTCCCGGCCTGCGTTATGAATCAGTAGACGTTGACTCCACCATTGTCAGCGATACCTTTAGCGAATTTACCTCCGCACTGGCGGTTGAGTATCAAGCCAGCGACAGCCTGTTATTCCGCGCCAGCAGCACCGAATTATTTCGCGCACCGGAATTAAATGAAGTGTTTATTGGTGCAGGTTTAGGCAAAACCCCCAACCCCAATTTACAAGCCGAGACCGGTAATAACCAACAGTTATCGTTTGCGTATCAGGATGAAATTCTCGGTGCCGATAATTTTTCACTGGGCGCCACTTATTTTTACACCACCATCGAAAACCATATCTACGACTACGCCGAACCCAGCCCGCGCAATTACATCACCGACAATATTGGCGATATGAATATCAAAGGTTTTGAAGCCTATGTGGGCTACGACATCCACGGGCTTAAAGCACTACTCACCTATTCCGATGCCGAAAGCGAGCTGGATGCTGCACCTGAGTACGCCGTATTTGATGGCGCCCGCATTGATCGCCAACAGGGCGATACGCTCAGCTTGTCGCTGGACTACACCTTTATCGGCACAGATTTAAGTCTGCACTGGGACACGCTCTATGTGGGCGATGTTGCATCCGGAAAAGATTTGGATGGCGCGACGCTGGAAAACTCCAAAGACGGTTTTGTGGTTTCCAATATTTCTGCGCACTGGGAATCGGCGCGCGGCCTAGGCATTACCGCCGGTGTCGATAATATTTTTGATGAGTTTTACGCATCGCAATCATCGCGCACGGGAACCTCCTTCCACCCGCGTTTTGGTCAACTCTATTTGATGGATTATGAGCCGGGTCGCAACGCAAAAATTACGCTGAGCTATCGCTTTTAATTCACCGTTTCAGTGCGTCCTATCGCCCCGAACAACCAAGAGACCAGACCATGACTAACAGCCTTAAAATTTTAAGCCTTAGCCTGAGTGTGTTGTTATTACCCCTCAGTGCCGAGGCTCATCGCGTATGGCTACTGCCCAACTCAACCATTATTTCCAGCGGCACCGATGCGTGGGTAAGTGTTGATGCCGCGGCATCGAACGATATATTTCACGCCGATCACGCGCCTATGCCGGTTAATTATGTGGAGATAGTCGGGCCGGACAACAAGACAATTCCCCTGCACAATATTTACAGCGGAAAATTTCGCAGCAGTTTTGAATTTCCGCTGGTGAATAAAGGCACCTACAAAGTCGCCATGGCCGCTAACGGCATTATGGCCACGTGGGAAACCGCCAGCGGCGAACACAAAATGTGGCCCTATCGCGGCGCAAAAGCAGATCCGGCAGAGTTTGATAAAGCCGTTCCCAAACAAGCCAAAAATCTTGAGGTTTCAGAGTTCTACCGGCGGGTAGAAACCTATGTCACTTCGGGCGCACCCGACACTCAGGTATTCAAGCCCAGCAAGACTGGCCTGGAACTGGTTCCTGTCACTCATCCCAATGATTTGTATGTGGGCGAAGCGGCGCGTTTTCGTTTCTTAATGAATGGTAAAGCCGCCGCGGGAATTCAGGTCAGCGTGATTCCCGATGCCATGCGCTACCGCAGCGATCAAGGTGAAATACAGCTCACCAGCGACAGCAATGGCGAGGTAAGTATCACCTGGCCGCGCGCTGGCATGTTTTGGCTAAGTGCTGAGTATCAGGATAACAAAGCCAAAAAGCCCGCCAGTATTCGCGTGGCCAGTTACGCCCTAACGCTAGAAGTATTTCCCGCACTCTAATCCACCATATTTTACTGGGAGGTATGCTTGCTATGAAAAGCCACTTTGATGTCAGCTCGACCCCATCGGATGCCAGCCTGCAAGCACCTCTGCTGGATGGCTATGCACCGGAAAATTCGCTGTATTTTTCTTCGCCGCGCCAAAGCCTGCTAGCCAAACCACCCTTCGCAAATTTACTCGATGCCGGCATGCAAGGTCTGCTGCAGCGGGTAACCGAGTCGTTGCGTTTTGCTCGGGAGCTAGGTCACAGCAACCCGCGTGTGGTGGGAGCCATAGGTTTTGATGCGGAAGCACAAAGCTGGTTGCGCCTGAGCACCTGCAGCGAAATTCGCAACACGCCACGCATTGCAGCAAAAGCGCCACAACTGAATTCATCGCCAGGCAATTACCAACTGCGCGAAGTGCCAACGGCCAATATTTATCTCAATGGCGTTAAGGATGCACTCGCGCGTTTTGCGCGCGGCGAATTGGAAAAAGTCGTCTTGTCGCGCACGCTGGAAGTGCAGTGCGAACACACCTTGGATATCAAACAATTGCTCGGCAATTTGGAAGCGCGCAACCCCAATGCATATACTTTTGCGGTAAAACTGGGCGAGGGAAAACATTTTCGCACCCTGATTGGCGCCAGCCCGGAATTATTAATTTCACGGCAGGGCAATAGCATTGTTGCCAATCCACTCGCTGGCACCGAGCCGCGCAGCAGCGACCCCGCAATCGATCAAGCGCGCGCGGAACAATTGTTTGCCTCGGCAAAAGATCGCTATGAACACGCACTGGTCATTCAAGCTGTGGTTGCGGCACTGCAACCGTTTTGCAAAGAGCTGCAGGTCCCTGCCGAGCCATCGCTCATCAATACACCCACGCTCTGGCATTTATCCACGCGGATTGAAGGCGTGCTGGAAGATCCGCAAACCTCCTCGCTGGAATTGGCTTTAGCCATGCACCCAACACCCGCTGTGTGTGGCTACCCCACCGACAAAGCGCGCACCGCCATTCGCGAAATTGAAGGTTATGACCGGGGCATGTTTACCGGCATGGTCGGCTGGTGCGACAGCGCGGGCGACGGTGAATGGGTGGTCACCATTCGCTGCGCCGAAGTAGAAGCGCAAGAGATTCGTCTTTACGCAGGCGCCGGTGTAGTGGCGGGTTCCAGCCCGGAAAAAGAATTGGCCGAAACCGGAGCCAAATTTAACACCATGCTCAATGCCCTCGGCATTCACCTGTAGGAGGCACACACAATGAATCCAACTACAGACTTCACGCCCTGGCCAACAGAATTGCAACAGCAATATCGCGCACAAGGTTATTGGAGCGATGAACCACTCGGCACATTACTCGCACAAACTGCCGCTGCCGCCGGTGAACACATCGCCATCATTGCCGATGACAAACGCTGGAGCTATAGCCAACTCGATCAGCGCGCCAATCAATTAGCCGCGGGGTTGCTTGCGTCCGGCTTGCAACCGGGCACACGAGTCGTGGTGCACCTACCCAACTGCGGCGAATTATTTGAAATTCTGTTTGCATTATTTCGCATAGGGGTAGCCCCCATACTGGCACTGCCGAGTCATCGTTTTGCCGAGATCAGTTATTTTTGCAGCTTCGCCGAAGCTGATGCTTACATCACTTGTGCCAACAACAATGGTTTTGATCACCGCGAACTCGCGCGGCAACTTCGGCACAATCATATTATTGAGCGCGTCATTATTGTCGGCGATAGCACCGGCGATGCTGAAGAATTTTGTGCATTGGATTCGCTCTACCAAGCGCCGATTGCACTACCCAACATAAATGCCAGCGACGTAGCGCTCTATCAATTATCTGGCGGCACCACCGGTGTGCCCAAATTAATTCCTCGCACCCACAATGATTATTATTACAGCCTGCGTGCGAGCGCATTAATTTGCGAGTTAACACAGGCATCCGTTTATTTGGCTGTGCTGCCCGTCGTACATAATTTTCCGCTGAGTTCTCCCGGTGCGCTGGGTGTGTTGTGGGCGGGCGGCACTTTAGTCTTAGCTGAAAATGGCGCACCGGATCTGGCCTTCAGCTTGATTGAACAACATCAGGTTACGGTTACGGCCATGGTTCCGCCCTTGGCATTAACCTGGCTCAGCGCCGCTGAAAATCGCCAAAAAATGGGCGATGCGCCCAAACTGAAAAGCTTGCAAGTGATTCAAGTGGGCGGTGCAAAATTTTGCGAAACCGCCGCGCGCCGTATTCAACCTATTCTCGGCTGTCAATTGCAGCAAGTGTTTGGCATGGCGGAAGGCCTGGTGAACTACACCCGCTTGAGCGATGACCAAGACACCATTATGACCACTCAAGGTCGCCCTATTTCCCCGCATGATGAAATACGCATTGTTAATGATGAAGATCGCCCTGTGGCCGATGGCGAAACCGGTCATTTACTCACCCGAGGCCCCTACACTATTCGCGGATACTTTCGCGCCGCTGAGCACAATGCCAAAGCCTTTACTGCCGATGGTTTTTATCGCACCGGCGATCTGGTGCGCATGACGGAGCGGGGATATTTAATAGTTGAAGGCCGCGCAAAAGATCAAATTAATCGCGGCGGTGAAAAAATTGCCGCCGAAGAAATTGAAAATTGTTTACTCGCTCACCCACAAGTGCAAGACGCCGCACTCGTCGCCATGCCCGACCCGTTTTTGGGCGAGCGCAGCTGCGCCTTTGTCACCTTGCGCACCGGCTGCAATCAACAACCACTCAAAAGTAACGAGCTAATAAAAGCGAGCGACCTGCAGCGCTTTTTACGCGAGTGCAATCTGGCTACTTTCAAAATTCCCGATCGCATTGAATTTATCGCTTCACTGCCGCAAACCCGTTTAGGCAAGGTCGATAAAAAATATTTGCGCGAGTGGATTTCGGAAAAGCTGGCGCGCGCCACGCAATTAAAAATTTAATTAGCCCTCGTAAAGTCAATTAAACCTAAAAGCCACCTGAGCCCAATACCCGGAGCAAACCATGGCCATTCCCAAAATAGCCCCCTATTCACTGCAACAAGCTGCGCAATTACCTGTAAATAAAATCACGCTCAACAATGTCAGCTGGCCGATTGATTCCGCACAGGCGGTTTTACTGGTACACGACATGCAAAATTATTTTGTCGATTTTTATCAGCGCGATGCAGAGCCAATGCGCAGCCTGCTGGGTAATATCCAGCAATTAATAGCGGCCTGTAAAGCAGCGGGAATTCCAGTGGTGTATACCGCACAACCCGGCGATCAAACAGCGCAAGACCGCGCATTGCTCACCGATTTCTGGGGCACTGGTTTAACGGCAAACCCCGCACTCACTAACATCACACCCGAGCTGACACCCGCAGCGGATGACATTCAATACACCAAGTGGCGCTACAGCGCATTTAAACGCACACCGCTGCGTGAATTTATGCGCGAAGAAAAACGCGATCAATTAATTATTTGTGGTGTGTACGCACATATAGGCATTTTATCCACTGCGCTGGAAGCCTTTATGGAAGATATAAAACCAACGCTAGTGGC
>CAXAVL010000213.1:0-7808 GCA_963971905.1 uncultured Cellvibrio sp. | reverse complement strand
CGCCCGACTCAATTGCCGCTAGGCATTTTGCCTGTGCGATATTAGGCGGCACCCCGACTTGCATCGCCATCCCGTTGCGCACCTGCTCTGCCCCCAAACTGCGGCCACTGCCATCGTATACATGCGCCAGCAAACGACCGTAGTGATCGCGCCGCTCAGACTCAAAACCCAAGTGCACACGGCCTTTAGCTCGCTCGATAAACGCCTGCGCCGCTGCGCGGGATTCTCGCCCGAGCGGCTGACCAGCATTTTTGCCGTGGGTGATTTCCGGTGCATTCACCCCGAGAATGCGTACCGAGCGGCCATCTTGCAGCTTCAAGGTGTCGCCGTCAGATACACGCACTACCTGCAACAGCTCACCGGACGAAGAGCCGCATTCAGCAACAACGTAAACGGAAAATAACAGGCATAAAAAAACGCCGGAAATTTTCATTCCCGGCGTTTTTACTAGCGCAGCTAGCAAAGTACGATACAAGAAATTAGTCTTTCTTGGCACCAGCGATACGGCTGCCGAAACGCTTGGTGAAGCGGTCGATACGGCCACCGGTATCAACAACTTTTTGCTTGCCGGTGTAGAACGGGTGGCAAGAACCACATACGTCAACGTGTAAAGGCTTACCCATAGTTGAACGGGTGCTAAAAGTGTTACCGCAGCTGCAAGTTACTGCGATCTCAACGTAATTTGGGTGAATATCTGCTTTCATGATGATTGCCTTGTGTGATCTGTGCCGCCACCCGGTCGTTGCCGAGCACCGCACATAGGTTTAAAAAACGGCTGTTTTCAGGGAGCGGGGATACTACCAGAAAACCATATCTGCGCAACTGAAAAGAGCAGTTTAGCGCAAAAAATCACCAACCAGCCTTGCCCTTATCTGCCGCAATGCGCCTTTGACCTACGAAGCTCAGGTCGATTAGGTTATTCTGCCCGCCTCGTTTGGCGACTATCGACCCCATGACCTCAACCACATCGACAGAATTCCTGCTACTGGAAATCGCGCTGCCAGTGCCGCTAAGGCGCTGCTTCGACTATTTATTACCTGCAGGTGTTAGCGCCGATGAGCTGCAAGCCGGTGTATTGGTACGAGTGCCCTTTGGCCGTCAGGAATTGATTGGTGTGCTGCTCAGGGTGAAAACCGAAACGGTGCAGGAGCCTGCCAAATTGCGTGCAGCCTTGGCGATTATCGACCCACGACCCGCGCTCGATAACGAATTGCTCGACCTCTGCCTCTGGGCCGCTGACTACTACCAATGCGCCCCCGGTGAAGCCCTGCAAACCGCACTGCCCGCACTCTTGCGCCAAGGCGAACCGGCGCAACTGCGCGGCGAGCCAGTATTTCGCCTCACCACCGAGGGTAAAGGTTTGCCCGAGGGCGCACTCAAGCGATCCCCCAAACAAGCTGCCTTACTCGCCGCACTGCAAACTCGCCATCAGCTCAGCCGCGCCGATCTAGACTTGCTCGACATTCCGCGCAGCATCGCCAAAACCCTGATCGATAAAGGTCTGGTTCGCATCGATGAAATCACCCCAGTGCAAGCACCGCTGCCCGCACAACTATTGGGTGAGCAGCCGTTAGTATTGAGCGATGAACAGCACAACGCATTTGCGCAGATTGATTACCACCACTTTAAAACCTACCTGCTAGATGGCCACCGGCAGCGGCAAAACCGAAATCTACCTGCAAGCCATTGAACAAACCCTCAAGCAGGGCAAACAAGCCTTGGTACTGGTGCCAGAAATAGGCCTGACCCCACAAACCCTTGAGCGCTTCCAGCGCCGCTTTAATTTGCCAATTGTCGCCCTGCACTCCGGCCTGAATGACCGCGAGCGGTTGGACGCTTGGCTGCAAGCGCGCGACGGTATCGCACGAATTATCATCGGCACCCGCTCGGCATTGTTTACCCCATTAAAAGAACCGGGCATTTTGATTATCGATGAAGAGCATGACGGCTCCTTTAAACAGCAAGATGGCTTTCGTTATTCCGCACGGGATCTCGCCGCGGTACGCGCCCATCGCCTCGGGATTCCACTGATCCTCGGCTCCGCCACACCCTCATTGGAAACCTTGCACAACGCCATCCAAAGTCGCTATCAATACTTGCGCTTGAAAGCGCGGGCGGGCAAGGCCAAACCACCCGAAATTCAATTGCTCGATATTCGCGGCGAAATCCTGCACGAAGGTTTTGCGCAAGCCAGTATCGATGCGATTAGCGATACCCTCAGCAAGGGTAATCAGGTACTGGTCTTTCTTAATCGCCGCGGCTACGCCCCCACATTGGAGTGCCACGATTGTGGCTGGCTGGCGAATTGCAATCACTGCGATGCACGCATGACCGTGCACCAAACCCCGCGCCATTTGCACTGCCACCACTGCGATCACCAGCGCGGTATTCCCAAGCGCTGCCCCAGCTGCAACAGCAGCAAAATCCAGCCCATTGGCCAAGGCACCGAGCGCAGCGAAGTAGTGCTGCAACAACTGTTTCCTACCCAGAAAGTGATCCGCGTCGACCGCGATTCCACCCGCAACAAAAACGCGATGCAGAAATTATTGGTCGATGTCCACTCCGGCGAACCTTGCATTCTGGTCGGTACACAGATGCTCGCCAAGGGTCATCACTTTGCCGATGTCACACTGGTGGTGATTATCGATGCCGATGCCGGTTTATTCAGCACCGACTTTCGCGGCGCCGAGCGCATGGGGCAGTTGTTGTTGCAAGTCGCTGGGCGCGCCGGGCGCGAAGAAAAAAATGGCCGAGTGATTTTGCAGAGCCACCACACCGATCACCCGCTGGTACAAACACTGGTGCAACAGGGCTATCACGCACTGGCTGATTTGATTCTGCATGAACGCCAAATTACCCAGCTGCCGCCTTATCGCCACTTGGCGCTGCTTCGCGCCGAGAGCAAACAAGCCATAGCCGCAGTGGATTTTTTACAAGTCGCACGGCAAATGGCCGAACAACTACAAGCACCGCAACCGCTCTTTAATTACCTCGGGCCACTGCCGGCGATGATGGAAAAACGCGGCGACCGCTTTCGCTACCAATTACAAATCAACAGCGCACAGCGCAAACCGTTGCAACTACTACTCACCCAACTTGCGCTGCAATTAGAGGCTTCGCCGCTCGCCAAACGGGTGCGCTGGTCGATTGATGTAGATCCGCAGGAGATGGGATAAACCCTAAGTGTTATAACTAACAGACAGCAGCAGGAATTGCAGGCTTAGTGACTCACCTGCGCAATCCCTTTACAATCGCGCCCTCGATGTAGCCCAAAAAAGCCAATCCCATGAGTAGAGATTTCGCCAAAAAAGGCCGCGCGCCCGCGCGCCGCACGTCATCCAACAATGCCCCCACACCGCCTTGGCTGTGGTTTGCCGCAGGTTTGGTCTTGGGTGCTTTTGCGGCCAGCCTCTATTTCATTAAAAATCCGGTGACTGCCACAGCACCCAAAGAAGAGCCAAAACCCAAAGTCGTCGACAACAAAACCCCTAAACCGCGTTTTGATTTCTACAAATTACTGCAAGAAAGCGAGACGATTGTTCCGGCCAGCGAAACCATCAACGAAGAAAAACCGGTGCAAGAACAAACTACCGAATACATCTTGCAGGTGGGCTCTTTCCCGCGCGCGGAAGATGCAGACAAATTGCGCGCGCAATTAATTCTGCTCAACCTCGACGCCAATATCGAAAAAGTGGAAATTCGCAAAGGCGAGATTTGGCACCGTGTAGTAGTCGGCCCGTTCAAAACCCAAAACCAACTCACTAGCGCGCGCTCGCAATTGGTTAAAAACGAATACAACGCACTGGTGCTCAAGCGCGCCAAAACCAAATAAGCCCCTTCCCTCAGCCCGCGCCTTGAAAAAGGCGCGCGCGCCCCCACTTTTCTGGCTTCTCCGAAGTAAATTTAGAAGGAAGTCCAGTGACAACAATTCTCTCTGTGCGCCGCGAAGGGCAAGTGGTTATCGGCGGCGATGGCCAGGTATCCCTCGGCAATACCGTGATGAAAGGCAATGCGCGCAAAGTGCGCCGCCTTTACAAAAATCAAGTAATTGCCGGATTTGCCGGTGGCACTGCCGATGCATTCACATTATTCGAGCGCTTTGAAGCCAAGCTTGAAGCCCACAACGGCCAACTCACTCGCGCCGCCGTTGAACTCGCCAAAGAGTGGCGAACGGATCGCAGCTTGCGGCGATTGGAAGCATTACTTGCCGTTGCCGATAAAGAGGCTTCGTTAATCATTACCGGTAATGGCGATGTGATCCAGCCGGAAGACGATCTGATCGCCATCGGCTCCGGCGGCAATTACGCTCAAGCCGCCGCCCGCGCGCTGCTGGAAAACACCCAATTAGATGCGCGCAGCATTGTGGAAAAGGGTTTGAAAATCGCTGGTGATATCTGCGTCTTCACCAACCAATCCCACACCATCGAACTGCTCGATTATTAATTCATTCTTTTAAGAGTTTTTTATGTCCTCCATGACTCCGCGCGAAATCGTGCACGAATTAGATAAACACATCGTCGGCCAAGGCGATGCCAAACGCGCCGTTGCGATTGCGTTGCGCAACCGCTGGCGTCGCATGCATGTGCCGGCTGATATGCGCAATGAGATCACACCCAAAAATATTTTGATGATCGGCCCAACCGGTGTCGGCAAAACAGAAATCGCGCGTCGCTTGGCCAAACTCGCCAACGCGCCGTTTATCAAAGTAGAAGCGACTAAATTTACCGAAGTGGGTTATGTTGGCCGCGATGTGGAATCCATCATCCGCGATCTGGTTGATGTTGCCATTAAAATGCGCCGCGAGCAGGCGACCAAATCGGTGCAGCATCGCGCAGCCGAGGCAGCGGAAGAGCGCATCCTTGACGCACTTTTACCACCCGCGCGCGATCTCTCCAGCGATGAAAGCAAACACGAATCCAGCACCCGCCAAATCTTCCGCAAAAAATTCCGCGAAGGCGAGTTGGATGATAAAGAAATTGAAATCGATATAGCCGCTGCCAGCGTCGGCGTAGAAATCATGGCGCCGCCCGGCATGGAAGACATGACCAATCAATTGCAAAGTATGTTTTCATCGCTCGGGCGCGACAAAACCAAAAAAGCCAAACTCACGGTGAAAAAAGCCTTCAAACAATTGCAAGATGAAGAAGCCGCAAAGTTAGTGAGCGATGACGACATCAAAACCCAGGCGATTGAAGCCGCTGAGCAAAACGGCATTGTATTTATCGATGAAATCGACAAGGTTGCGCGCAAAGGCAATGTTAGTGGCGCCGATGTGTCGCGTGAAGGTGTACAGCGCGATTTGCTGCCGCTGATCGAAGGCTGCACTGTGACCACCAAACACGGCAGCATCAAAACCGACCATATTTTATTTATCACTTCCGGTGCATTTCACCTGAGCAAACCTTCGGATTTAATTCCAGAATTACAAGGCCGCTTGCCAATTCGGGTTGAGCTGCAGGCTTTAACGCCCGATGATTTTGAACGTATTCTCACCGAGCCCACCGCATCACTCACTGAACAGCAAGAAGCGCTGCTGAAAACCGAAGGTGTGGAAATCACCTTTACCAAAGACGGTATTCGCCGCATTGCGGAAACTGCTTATGAGGTCAATGAGCGCACCGAAAATATCGGCGCACGTCGCCTGCATACAATTTTGGAGCGCTTACTGGAAGATGTGTCGTTCGAAGCAGGCGATGGCAAAAGCCAAGTGGAGATCAACGCGGCTTATGTTGACGAACATGTGGGCGAGCTAGCCAAAGACGAAGATTTAAGCCGGTTTATTTTGTAATTAGGCGCACTATAGCTGATCGATTTATAGTTAAGCGCCCTTTAATTGAATCGCCTTTAATTGAAAACCATTTAGTTGAGTTTGCTCGTGATGAACAAAATACCCACCAAAATTCAACTGCATAAACAATCGCAGCAACTTGAACTGCATTTCGGCGGCGAGCAATTTCTATTGCCCGCCGAATTTTTGCGCGTGCATTCACCCAGCGCTGAAGTAAAAGGTCACGGCCCCGGGCAAGCAGTGTTGCAATATGGCAAGCAAGGTGTGGCGATCAGCACCATTGAGCGCGCAGGCAACTACGCGCTCAAACTGGTGTTTGATGACGGCCACGACAGCGGCATTTACACCTGGGATTATTTTTACGAGCTGGGGAAAAATCAGGAAGGCTTGTGGAATACTTATTTAGACGCGCTTCACCGCGCCGGTAAAAGCCGCGCTAAAGACACCAGCGTAGTGAAACTTATCGGCTGACAACTGGCGCAGATTGCGCCAGCCAAATCAGTACCCTCGTTAATAACCCAAGCGTTAAGCCACCCAATTAATTGCGCCGCTGTAGGCAGTCAGCAAAATTAGCAAACCAAATGCAATGCGGTACCAAGCAAACACCATAAAGGTGTGATTGCTAATAAATTTCAGCAAAGCGCGCATCACCACAAACGCACTGATAAACGAAGCTACAAAACCCAGTGCAAAAATTTCAATATCCGCCACTTCAATTAAATCGCGCGCGCCCCACATGCTGTACAGCGATGCCGCGCTAATCACCGGAATTGCCAAGAAAAAAGAAAACTCGGTCGATGCTTTGCGTGACAGGCCGAAATACATACCACCGATAATGGATGCCCCCGAACGCGACACTCCCGGCACCAACGCCAAGCATTGGCACAGACCGATCTTGAACGCGCGCCCATAGCTAATCGCATCCATATCATCGGTGTCGGGTTTATAAGCGCGTTTTTCCACCCACATAATCGCCAGCCCACCCACAATAAATCCGGTCGCAACCACATAGGGGCTAAACAACACAGAGCGAATAAAGTCCGCACAGGTGTAGCCAATTAAAATAAAAGGGATAAATGCAATCGCCACATTGATATATAAATTGCGCTCAACGCCGGGTTTGCCCAAGCCCAACAAACTGGAAAATATTTTTTGCCGATACTCCCAGACCACCGCCATCATGGCGCCCATCTGGATAAAAATTTCAAATACAACGCGCTTATCTTTACGCCAAAAATCCATCAACTCGCCCGCCAGAATCAAATGGCCAGTACTGGAAATAGGCAATAGCTCTGTTAACCCCTCAACAATACCCATGATGACGGCTTGTAACATCAGCAGTAAATCCACAATAACTCCCTGATTGGCAAAGTAAGCAATAAAAAGGCGGCGCAAGTCTGCGGCAATTACCCCTTGTTTGCAATCTCTGTGCCTATATCGAGGGTGAGGCTAGGTTATACTCGCACCGAACGCATTTCCCCCAAGAGGACAGCACCATGCGCTTATTAACTTACACCTGTTTAATGTCTATCATGCTGATGCTACTCAGCGCATGCACCAACATCCAATATGCCAACGACTACAAAAGCGGTACCGATTTTAGCGGGTTAAAAACCTACAATTGGCGGGCAGTCAGTGTGGATATAGGCGGTATAGATAAAACTGCCCTACAAAAAATCGCCGATGAACAATTGCGCGCACAGGGATTTATTCTGGCCGACACCAGCGCTGAGTTATTGATCGACATGCAGGTATTTTCACGAGTAAGCAAAGGTGGCAACACCAGCATCGGGATTGGCATTGGCTTACCGGTCGGGCGCAATGGCAGCATCGGTTTGGGCACAGGTCAAACACTGGGCAAGGGCAAACAAGAAGGCGTGATCGTGCTTGATATCACCCAAACTAGCAGCAACCAATTAATTTGGCGCGGCAACGCCGAAGGTATTCCGCTAATTAATTTTTCGTTAAAAGCCGAGCAAAAACTGCGCGAAACTTTTAGCAAACTCTTAGCGCCGTTTCC
>CAXAVL010000212.1:0-7819 GCA_963971905.1 uncultured Cellvibrio sp. | reverse complement strand
AGGCGTCACCACCGCGGAGCTGGATAAGCTCTGCCACGACCACATAGTCAATGAGCAAAAAGCCATTCCCGCTTGCCTTGGCTATCGCGGTTTTCCCAAGTCTATCTGCACATCGGTTAATCAGGTCGTCTGCCACGGCATCCCCTCTGAGAAAAAGGTGCTTAAAGCGGGCGACATTATCAATATCGATGTCACCGTGATTTATGAGGGTTACCACGGCGACACCAGCGCTATGTATTTTGTTGGAACCCCTGCGCCTCATGCCGAGCGCTTGGTGAATGTCACGCAAGAGTGCATGTACAAGGCAATCAAATTAGTGAAGCCGGGCTGTCGCTTGGGCGATATAGGCCATGTCATCCAACACCATGCCGAAGGTAGTTACTACTCTGTAGTGCGCGAGTACTGTGGTCACGGCATAGGCAAAGTTTTTCATGAAGATCCGCAAATCCTGCACTATGGCCGCCCCGGCACCGGTATGGAATTAAAGGAAGGTATGGCGTTCACCATTGAGCCAATGATCAATGCAGGTAAACCGCAAACCAAATTAAAAAATGACGGCTGGACGGTAGAAACCAAAGACGGCCGCCTCTCTGCGCAATGGGAGCACACTATGGTGGTCACCAAAGACGGCGTAGAAGTATTAACCGCACGTACCGGCGAAGTTTTTTAAGCGATGAGCCTACCTGATTTTTTAAAGCGGGTTTTCAATAAATCCGCAGCCATGACTGAGGCATCACCCACGCCATCGCTACCGTCTCAAGAACCCAGCAAACCCATGTCGATATCCGCTGCGCCCTATTTTGAGCGGCCATTATTTTTCTTTGATCAAAGCCGCTTTCGCCGCGCGCTGGATGAGCAACCCATCATCACTGTTTTTAAAGATGCGATTCACGCCGCCGGTACTCAAGCCAATCGTCGCTTTATTGAAGGTGAAGACATTCGCACCCTCGTCTATGAGCGTGCGCTTTTTATCGACTGTGTATTACATTACGCTTGGTATCAATTTGAATGGCCAGACAGCATTAGCCTTGAAGCAGTGGGCGGTTACGGCCGCGGCGAATTGCATCCGGGTTCCGATATTGATTTATTAATCTTGCATCGCCCGGAAGTATTTGAAAGCTGTAAAGATAATATCGAAAAATTTCTCACCCTTTTGTGGGATATAGGTTTGGAAATCGGCAGTAGTGTACGTACCGTCAAACAAACCATTGAAATTGCCCAAACCGATATTACTGTCGCGACTAACATTATGGAATCGCGCACTTTGGTGGGCGATCAAACGCTGCGCCACGAATTATTGCAAGCATCAAATCCCGATAAAATCTGGCCGATTGAAGAATTTTTCCGCGCAAAATATCAAGAGCAATTGGATCGTCACAAAAAATATAACGATACCGAATACAATCTCGAGCCCAATATTAAAAATGCCCCCGGCGGCCTGCGCGATATCCAAACGATCAACTGGGTGACGAAACGCTATTTTGGTGTGCGCACAATTAAACAACTCGAAGGCAAAGGTTTTTTTACCGACGAAGAATTCTCGCTGCTCAATTCTGGCGAAGAATATTTATGGCGCGTACGCTATGCATTGCACATGATCGCCAAGCGCCCGGAAGAGCGCTTACTGTTTGATTACCAGCGCGAGATCGCCCAATTTTTTGGTTACAAAGATGGCAAGGAAGGTCTGGCAGTAGAGCAATTTATGCATCGCTACTACCGCACCGTGCTCGCATTGCGTGAACTCAATGATGTAGTGCTGCAATTTTTGTCTGAAGCGATTTTACAAAAAGGCAAAACAAAAAGTGTGGTATCGATTAACGAGCGCTTCCAGCTGCGCGACAACTATATCGAAGCCACGCACACTTATGTGTTTGAAGAAACACCTTCAGCACTGTTGGAAATATTTGTGTTGATGGCGCAAAACCCGCAGATCCAAGGTGTGCGCGCCTCTACCATTCGCTGGATTCGCGAGAGCCGTCATTTAATCGACGACAACTTCCGCTCCAATCCAAAAAACACTCAGCTCTTTATAAAACTGTTGCAACACCCAGACGGTTTGGTTGAGCAATTAAGACGCATGTCGCGCTACGGCATCCTCGGTTTATATCTACCAGAGTTTGGCCAGGTGACCGGCCAAATGCAGCACGATTTATTTCATATTTACACGGTTGATGCACACACACTAAAAGTGGTGCAGAACATGTGTAACTTTTTATTGCCATCGGCGAAAGAAGATTTCCCTGTGGCAGCGACAATTATGAATCGCCTGCCAAAATTGGAACTGTTGTACATCGCGGGTTTGTATCACGATATAGGCAAAGGCCGCGGTGGAGATCACTCCACTCTCGGCGCCGTCGATGCAGAAGAGTTTTGTGTGCGCCACGGTATTTCACCGCGGGAAACACGCCTGATCTGTTGGCTGGTTGAAAAGCACTTATTGATGTCGCAAGTCTCGCAAAAACAAGACATCTCTGATCCCGAAGTTATTCATAACTTTGCCATCACTGTGGGCGATCAGCTGCATTTGGATTATTTGTACTGCCTCACCGTTGCCGACATTAACGGCACCAATAAAGAATTGTGGAACACCTGGCGCGCCAGCTTGATGCGCAATTTATATTTGGATACCCGCCGCGCTTTACGCCGCGGCTTGGAAAATAACGTCGACAAACAAGATTTGATTGAGGAAACGCAACAGGCCGCCATTCGTAAATTGGCGCGCAAAGGTTTGAGCAAAGAACAAGTGCTCGCACTCTGGGGCGATATGGGCGACGACTATTTTCTTCGTGAAAACTTCGCCGACATCGCTTGGCACACCCAAGCCATTGCAGCCCGCACCGACGACAAGCCCTTGGTATTAATCAAAAAAACCAGCAGCAAAGAATTGGCCGGTGCAACGCAGATTTTTATTTACACTAAAAATCAAAAAAATGTTTTTGTGGCAGCCGCTACAGTATTGAGCAACCTCAACCTGAACATTCAGGATGCAAAAATTTACAGCTCAAATTCCGGCTATACCATAGACACATTTTTTGTGCTCAATGAAGACGGCGAGCCACTGGGCACCAACCAAACCTTGTTGAAAAAAATCCAGCAGGCATTGATTGATGAGCTCAGCTTGGCGGATGATAACTATCGTGAAGTCATTGGCCGCCGCACGCCGCGCCGCTTGAAATACTTCGCCTCACCTACCCGCACCCGGCTCAACACCGATACGATTCGCAATTGCAGTGTATTGGAAGTCATCAGCCCGGATCGCCCCGGCCTGCTGGCGTGTATTGGCTATATTTTTATGGAATTTGACATCCAACTTCTCAATGCTCGTATTGCCACATTGGGCGAGCGTGTGGAAGATATTTTCTTTCTCGTGGATGCCGAGGGGAAACCGCTCGGCGATCCCGACCTGTGCGAAAAACTGCAGCAAGAAATACGCGAACAGCTCGATAAACGCGTCGATAAACTTTAAGCGAATTAAGCCGTCATCATGAATCCGGATTTGAACCTGTTACACCCCTATCCTTTTGAGAAACTCGCCGCGCTTAAAGCGGCAGTGTCTGCGCCTGCGCAACTCACCGATATTATGCTTTCAATTGGTGAGCCCAAACACGAGCCACCCGCATTCGTATTGGAGACACTGGTAAATAATCTGGCTAAGTTATCCAACTACCCAACCACCAAAGGGTTGCCTGAATTGCGCGAAGCTATCGCCAACTGGGCGAGCAAACGCTTCCAATTAAACGCCGGCAGTTTTACTGCCGACCAACATGTGCTGCCAGTGAATGGCACCCGCGAAGCACTCTTTGCGTTTGCGCAGGCGATTGTGGATCGCAGCAAACCCAATCCATTGATAATATCACCCAATCCGTTCTATCAGATTTACGAAGGCGCAGCGATTTTATCCGGCGCAGAACCTTATTTTTTAAACTGCACGCCCGATAATAACTTTATTCCCGATTTTACCGCCGTGCCCGCATCGGTGTGGGAGCGCTGCCAATTATTGTTTATCTGTTCACCGGGCAACCCCACAGGCGCCGTCATGAGCAGCGCGCAGTTAAAACAATTGATTGCGCTTGCCGATCAATATGATTTTGTTATCGCCTCCGACGAATGTTATTCAGAATTGTATTTTGATGAACAGAATCCACCGGTTGGCCTGTTGCAAGCCTGCGCAGAATTAGGTCGCGATGATTTTGCTCGCTGCGTGGTATTTCACAGTTTATCCAAGCGCTCCAACTTGCCCGGGTTACGCTCCGGTTTTGTCGGTGGCGACGCAAAGATTCTCGCAAAGTTTTTGCTCTACCGCACTTATCACGGCTGTGCCATGCCAGTACCAACGCAGTTGGCCAGCATGGCCGCGTGGCAAGATGAACAACACGTTATCGCCAACCGCGATGCGTATCGCGCAAAGTTTGATGCTGTATTAAAAATACTTGATGGCTGCCTGGATGTGCAAAAACCTGACGCGAGTTTTTACCTCTGGCCAAAAACGCCGATCAAAGGTGAAGCATTTGCGCAGCAATTATTTGCCCAGCAAAAAGTGACGGTATTGCCCGGCAGTTATTTAGCGCGCGAAACCAATGGTATAAACCCCGGTGAAGATTACGTGCGCTTGGCGCTAGTAGCACCACTGGCCGAATGCATTGCTGCAGCAGAGCGAATCAAGGCTTTTGTACAATCGCTATGAATGAAAGCAGCAGTGAAAAAAAAGGATTAACTAAAGCGGCGCGGGTAGAATTTATTTTGCACAAGCTGCAAAGCCTCTACCCCGCTCCGCCAATTCCGCTCAATCACAAGGATGCCTACACATTGCTGATCGCGGTATTACTCTCGGCACAGTGTACGGATGAGCGTGTTAATACAGTAACACCCGCCTTATTTGCGTTGGCAGATAACCCGTTTGATATGGCGAAAGTGCCGGTGGAAAAAATTCAGGAAATTATTCGCCCCTGCGGTTTATCGCCACAAAAATCCAAAGCGATTTCGGTGTTATCGCAAATGTTGGTCAACGAACACGGCGGACAAGTACCTGCCGATTGGGAAGCCCTGGAGCGATTGCCCGGTGTGGGCCACAAAACAGCCAGCGTGGTGATGAGTCAGGCCTTTGGTATTCCAGCCTTTGCAGTGGATACCCATATTCATCGCTTGGCGCAACGCTGGGGTTTAACCAACGGTAAAAATGTAGTGCAAACCGAAAAAGATTTAAAACGCCTGTTTCCACAAGAAAGTTGGAACGCATTGCATTTACAAATTATTTATTACGGTCGCGAATACTGTTCGGCTCGCGGTTGCGATGGCACAGTGTGTGAAATTTGCCGCACCTGTTATCCGAATCGAAAAAAACCCAAAATTGTATTGAAACCATAACCCTACCCTTCAAAGATGGGAGGGGGTAAAAATATCGATGGAAAAATATGACAACCTTATACGGCATTAAAAACTGCGACACGGTAAAAAAAGCTCGTACTTGGCTTGAGCAACACAAAGTGGATTATCGCTTTCACGATTTTCGTGCAGATGGTTTAACCGATGCACAAGTTAAAAGCTGGATTGCCGAAATCGGATTGGACACACTCGTCAATAAACGCAGCACCACATGGAAAGAGTTGGACGAATCCACCAAAACCAATTTCGATGAAACCACTGCGGTAGCCATCATTAGCGCAAATCCAACGCTAATTAAACGCCCATTGCTCGATACCGGCACACAAAAACAGGTCGGTTTCAAAGACGCAGAATACGCCCGCATTTTTAATTAATTTTTGAAACTATCCTTAGGAAAAATTATGACTCAACTCTACGCACTCGGTTTAGGTATAGGCACACAAAATTCAAAAGGCGAATGGCTTGAGGTATTTTATGCGCACCCCGTATTAAAACCATCAGAAGCCAGCGCACGTGCTATTGCGAACATTGTGGGCTACAGCGAAGGCAACCAAGCAATTGCCCTAAGCAATAGCCAAGCGGGCGAAATCGCCCAAGCACTGACTATCGCGGGCGATACTGCACAAGCTGAGATTGCTAAAGCAATGGTCAACAGCAAGCGTCCTTTAGTTGCCACGCTGCTCGCAAGCGACACCAATCCAGCATCGGTACCTGAAGGCTATTTGAAATTACATTTGTTATCACACCGTTTGGTTAAACCACACAACACCGTGCTCGCCGGAATTTTTGGTGTGTTGCCCAATGTTGCCTGGACTAACCAAGGCGCTATCGATGTCAACGAATTACCTGCACGTCAATTACAAGCACGTTTGAACGGCGAAGAACTGGAAGTATCCTGCGTCGATAAATTCCCCAAAATGACCAACTACGTTGTACCCAAAGGGGTACGTGTAGCACACACCGCGCGGGTGCGTTTGGGCGCTTACTTGGGTGAAGGCACCACCATCATGCACGAAGGTTTTGTGAATTTTAACGCGGGCACCGAAGGCCCGGCGATGATCGAAGGCCGCATCTCTGCCGGTGTATTTGTTGGCGCCGGTTCCGATTTGGGCGGCGGCAGCTCCACTATGGGCACACTCTCTGGCGGTGGCAATATAGTCATCTCGGTGGGCAAAGAATCCTTGATTGGCGCCAACGCCGGTATCGGTATTCCGTTAGGTGATCGCTGTAAAGTAGAATCTGGTCTCTACATCACCGCTGGTACCAAAGTGGTGGTATTGGATGATGCGGGCAATGAAGTAAAAACTTTGAAGGCACGCGAACTGGCAGGCGTATCTGATTTGGTATTCCGCCGCAATTCAATCACTGGCCGGGTAGAAGTTGTCACCAACAAAAGTGCGCTGCAATTAAACACTGCACTACATGTAAATTAATAGTAGGGGCGCTGCTTGCTGCGCCCTGCTTTCAAAAACATCGATTTGCGATAAATAAGGGCGGGCGCAGCAAGCGGCGCCCCTACATACCCAACACACACAACGGGCGCAACAAACCGCGCCCCTACCAATTAACCAGGCACAATGGGTTTGTGCAAATAACGAGGCGATAATTATGGGCGCACAATGGAAAGCAAAACACAAAGAAGAAGCCGCCAGTGCTAAAGGTAAAATTTTTACCAAACTCACCAAAGAAATTATGATCGCCGCCCGCTCCGGTGCAGATCCGGACATGAACCCGCGCCTACGCCTCGCAATCGTTCAAGCCAAAAAAGCATCTATGACACGCGAGACCTTAGAGCGTGCGATTAAAAAAGGCTCTGGCCAACTCGACGGCGCCGCCAGCTACGAAAAAGTTGTCTACGAGGGTTACGCACCACATCAAGTTCCCGTAATCGTTGAGTGCCTCACCGACAACGTTAACCGCACCATCTCCAATATTCGCGGCTTGTTCCGCAAAGGCCAACTCGGCACGTCCGGTTCAGTCTCTTGGGATTTTGATCATTTAGGCATTATCGAAGCCTCTGCAGCAACCCCAGATGCCGATGCCGAAATGGCGGCGATTGAAGCAGGCGCACAAGATTTTGAATTAGATGACGACGGCACTGCCACTTTCTACACCGATTTAACCGATTTGGATATGGTACAAAAAGCGCTGCCCGACCACGGTTTCACAGTGGTATCTGCTAAATTGGGTTACAAACCTAAAAACCCGGTAAGTTTGTCTGGCGAAGCCTTAGAAGAAGTCGAAGCATTTCTTGCTGCCATCGATAACGATGACGATGTGCATGAGGTTTATGTGGGGTTGGCGGGTTAACAACTCATTTAACTTTCACGCAAATTAAAAAAGCCCGACAGTATTTTGCCGGGCTTTTTAATTTTCAGGCTAAGCGCGATTAATCTGCAGTCGCGCCATTTAACACGCCCTGAGTGGCACCCTCTAC
>CAXAVL010000211.1:0-7838 GCA_963971905.1 uncultured Cellvibrio sp. | reverse complement strand
ATCTTGAGTCGGGCGAAGAAGGGGTTCTTATCAAACCCGAATTTAAACCCAAATCGATACGCAGTTTTGTGATCCGCGCCGGGCGTATTACCGTTGGCCAAAAGAATGCGTTTGATACCTGGTGGCCGGTGTTTGGCTTAAGCCTTTTTAACGGGATGATCGACCCGGAGCAGGTTTTTGGCCGCAAGGCGCCGCTGGTATTGGAAATTGGTTTTGGTATGGGCGATTCGCTGCTGGAGATGGCGCGCAACGAACCGGATAAAAACTTTATTGGTATTGAAGTGCATCCACCCGGTGTGGGGCGGTTGATTAATGTAGCGGGGCTGGAGAAGCTGACCAATTTGCGCGTGTATATGGCCGATGCCATGGATGTGCTGGAAGATTGTATTCCTGATGGCGCTATCGACCGGTTGCAGTTGTATTTCCCCGACCCTTGGCACAAGAAAAAACATCACAAGCGCCGCATCCTTCAGTCAGCCTTTGTTCAGCAACTCCGCCCTAAGATAGCCGGCGGCGGAATGTTCCACATGGCGACTGACTGGCAGGCATACGCTGAACACATGCTAGAGGTGATGAGTGCTGCGCCAGGGTTTACTACAGAGTTTACCGAAACTGGCTATGCCCCACGGCCAGATTATCGCCCGATTACCAAGTTTGAAAAACGCGGCGAACGCCTTGGTCATGGCGTGTGGGATTTGCTGTACAAAAAAACACCGTAAATTGGCATAAAGTGCTTTAGTTTGTTAATGTAACCAGCTGAAAATAATCATGAAATGGAATTCAGTGGGCAATCAATTTTGAGATCGTTAATGATCGCTATGTTTTACCAGCTTTAGAATGTAATCAATCGAGGGAATCAGATTGTCTTTGGAACCTCGCTATTTTCAACGGAGAACAAATGGCTATGAAACACACACACTTACTTGCTTTATCAGCTGCGATTGCGGCTGTCATTTCAACCGGCGCCAGCGCTGATAATCACAAAGTAGAAATTCACGCTGATGTTGGTCGTACTTTTTTTGACGAGCCTTTAGAAGATGCCAACAACTGGGGTATGGGCGTAGGTTTTGCCCTGACTGAAAATTGGATGTTGGATCTGGTTGCCAGCCGTTGGGACAGTGAAACCCAATCGGGCGCAGTTGACGTAGATGGCACCCAATACCGCATGGATATGCTGTATCACATCAACACTGAGAGCGCATGGCGCCCTTATGTTGCCTTTGGTGTGGGCGATCAAAAACGTGAATTCAACGCCGCATCACCTTCCTCAGAGCGCGACACGCTGCTCAATTTGGGAGCTGGCCTCAAGCGCAGCCTTGGCGATAACTGGCAGTTCCGCACTGATGTGCGCGCATTCAATAGCCTTGACAATGAATATACCGATCTTGCGGTAACTGCAGGTATTGGTTACGCATTTGGCAAAACTTCAAGCCCTGCGCCAGCCCCCGTTGCTGCTGCGCCAGTAGACTTGGACAGTGATGGTGACGGTGTACTTGACTCTAAAGACCAGTGCCCAGATACCCCTAAAGTGAACAAGGTAGATGACGTTGGCTGTACGTTGAAGTTGACTGAAACTGTAGCGATCAAGTTAAACATCACCTTCGATTCAGCCAAGTCAATTATCAAGCCTGAGTTTGAAAGTGAAGTAGCCAATTTGGCGACTTTCATGAATCAATACGCTGATACTGTGGTGACTGTTGAAGGTCATACTGACAGCCAAGGTTCTGAAGCTTACAACCAAAAGTTGTCACAAAGCCGTGCTGATGCTGTAAAAGCAGCACTGATTGCTAACTACGGCATTGGTGCAGATCGTGTTAAAGCAATTGGTTACGGTGAAGCCAAGCCAATTGCTGACAACATGAATGCTGCAGGTCGTGAGCAGAACCGTCGTGTAGTAGGTCAGGTTTCTACCAAAGTGACTACTATCGAAAAACGCAATTAATCTTTGGATAGTTGCTGAAGAACCCGGCCATCGCGCCGGGTTTTTTTATCGCTGCTGAATAGGGCAGTTATTGTTTGCTAAGTAGTGTTGCATAGCCGCTGCGAAAATCCGGATAGCGAAAGCGATACCCTGATGCCAGTAGTCGCTGGTTGCTAATCCGTTTATTGCCGCGCTCATTAACTGCATCCACTGCTAGAAAATCCTCAACTCCCAGCTGCTCAGCTATCCAACTCACCACCTCTATCATAGGGGTGGGTGACGAGTCGCTGGCGAGATAAAGCGAATCCAGCGTTTGCTGTTTGCTCTGTTCAATGAAATGAGCCAGCACACCCGCGCAGTCATCCGCATGAATACGATTGGTGAAATACGGGCTGGCAGAGGCGCGCTGCTGTGCGACTTGGTCGATCAAGCGGCGTCTGCCAGGGCCGTAAATTCCGCTAAAACGCAGGATGATATGGGCATAGCCGCTTTGCACGATCAACTGTTCCGCCTGCAAGAGGCGTTTACCGCTGAAACCTTCTGGGGCGGTGGGCGATGTTTCATCTACCCAGCTGCCATCTTGCTGCCCATAGACGGCGGTGCTGGAGACAAACAGGATCAGGCGTGGCTTCTGTTGTTGTAAATCCAAGGCCTGCAGAAGCACTTGGCAGCTATCCACATAGGCCTGTTTATAACCTGCATCGCTTCGTTCCCCGGGTGTCATGCTGATAACGATGATGTTAAATCCTTCTGCCAACAGCGAGCGCATCTGCTGGAGATTGGTGGCATCACCTGAGCGATAGTGTAAGTAGGGTAAGTGATCACATACCGAGCGGCGCAGGCCGGTGACTTGATAGCCAAATGGGTGCAATTGCTGCGCGAGGCGCTGGCCAATATCGCCACAGCCGATAATCAGGCATTTTTCTGGTGAAGATAGGTTAATTGTCATTTGATAAATGCCTTATATCTGATAGTTTTAGGCTATTCATAAAAGCCAAGCTAATGGAGCTGCATTATGACCCTTACCGAGTTGCGCTATATAGTCACACTTGCTCAAGAACAACATTTTGGCCGCGCGGCGGATCGCTGTTATGTGAGCCAGCCCACCCTGAGTATCGCGGTCAAAAAACTGGAGGATGAGCTGGGGGTAGCCTTGTTTGAGCGCACCAAGTCTCGCGTGCAGCCAACCCCTTTGGGTGAGCAGATTGTGGCGCAGGCGCATTTGGTGCTGGAGCAAACGGCGGCGATTAAAGACCTAGCCGACGCCGGTAAAGACCAGCTCAGTAGTCCCTTATCGGTGGGAGCGATTTTTACTATAGGGCCTTATCTGCTGCCGAAGTTTATTCCCCATTTACAGCAGTTGGCGAGCAAAATGCCGCTCTATGTGGAGGAGGGCTATACCCACAACCTGCGCAAAAAACTGCGCAATGGCGAGTTGGATGTGATTATCGTCGCGCTGCCCTTTGTGGAGCCGGATGTGGTGACCCAAGCGCTGTATGAAGAACCCTTTGTGGTGCTTATGCCGAAGGATCACCCGCTCGCCGCCAAAGAGCAGGTAGATCAAGCGGATCTCAGTCATGAGCAGCTGCTGTTGCTGGGTGAGGGGCATTGCTTCCGCGATCAGGTGTTAACCACTTGCCCCAGTGTGCAGCATGCCAGAGAAGCCAGTGCCAACAGCAGCAATGTGCGCACCGCCGCTGAAGGCAGTTCGCTGGAAACCCTCCGCCATATGGTTGCCTCTGGTTTGGGCTTGACCATTTTGCCCGCCTCGGCTGCCGAGAGTTCGCTCTACAGTTCAGATGTATTGGTCACTCGCCCCTTTACCGAGCCATCGCCCAGCCGTACCGTCGCGCTCGCATGGCGCGCCAGCTTCCCGCGCCACAAAGCGATTGATGCGCTGCGCACCGCGATTAAAGCCTGTCACCACTAACCGCTGCAGGTAATGTCTACCTTGGCAGTTGCTGGTGAGAAAACCCTCGATCAAATCCCCGTTAGCGCCTTAAAGGGCGTTGGTGCGGCTTTGGCTGCTAAATTGGCGAAGATCGGCCTATTTAGCCTGCAAGATGTGCTGTTACATCTTCCTCTGCGCTATATGGATCGCACTCGTATTACCGTGATTGGCGCGCTGCAACCCAATATGAATGCGGTGATTGAGGCGGAAGTGCGCGCCTGCGATGTGGTGTTTGGTAAGCGCCGCAGCTTGGTGTGCAAGGTGCAGGATGGCACCGGTACGATTACGCTGCGTTTTTATCACTTTAACAATGCGCAAAAGCAGCGCTTGGTGAGTGGCACGCGCCTGCGGATTTTTGGCGAAACTCGCCGCGGTGCCTCGGGTTTGGAAATGTATCACCCTGAATACGATGAGTTGAGTACCGCCGCGCCGCTGCCGCTGGAGCAATCGCTCACGCCGATTTACCCCGCCACCGAGGGGCTAACCCAGCCGCGTATGCGTTCACTAGCGCTACAGGCGCTGACCTGGCTCGATAAGCACGCGCTGCAAGAGTTGCTGCCGGAGCGTGTGCGCCGCCAACTCCAACAATCCTCCCTCGCCGATGCCCTGCGCTACCTGCACCAACCGCCGACTAACGCCAATATCCAGCAATTAATGGATGGGGAGCATCCCTACCAGCAGCGTTTGGCGTTTGAAGAGTTACTCGCCCATCACCTGAGCTTGCTGTTACTGCGCCGCGAAACCCAAGCTGATGGCGCTACTCGCCTGAATTTAGATGAGGGTTTGCAAGCGCGTTTTTTGGCGCAACTGGGGTTTAACCTGACCCGCGCCCAGCGCCGTGTTGTGGATGAAATTGCCGCCGATCTGGCCAAGCCGATTCCCATGTTGCGGCTGGTGCAGGGCGATGTGGGGTCCGGCAAAACCGTGGTGGCGGCGCTTGCGGCATTGGCGGCAGTTGCCAGCGGCAAACAGGCGGCGATTATGGCGCCGACCGAAATCCTCGCCGAGCAGCACCGGCTCAACTTTGGCAAATGGCTGGAGCCGCTGGGCATTAGCCTCGGTTGGCTCACCGGCAAGTTAAAGGTGGCCGAGCGGCGCACCCAGTTGGCGGCTATCGCCAGCGGCGCGGCGCAAGTGGTGGTGGGTACTCATGCACTGTTTCAAGAGTCGGTGGAATTTGCCAATTTGGGGTTGATAGTGATCGATGAACAGCACCCTTTTGGTGTGCATCAGCGGCTAACCCTATCGGAAAAAGGCACAAGTGGGGATGAAAATCGACGATTTGGCCTGCTTCGCCCCCATCAACTGATTATGACCGCCACGCCTATCCCACGCACCTTGGCGATGAGCGCTTACGCGGATTTGGACTGTTCGGTGATCGATGAATTGCCGCCGGGGCGAACGCCGATTACGACGGTAGTGATTAGCGATAACCGCCGCGAAGAGGTGATTGAGCGGGTGCGTTTGGCCTGCGAGCAGGGGCGGCAGGCTTACTGGGTGTGTACGCTGATCGAAGAGTCGGAAACCCTGGAGGCGCAGGCGGCGGAGGCAACCGCATCGAATCTCACCGAATCCCTGCCCCATCTGCGCATCGGCCTGATTCACGGGCGCTTGAAGCCTGCGGAAAAAGAAGCGGTGATGGCGGCGTTTAAAGCTAACGAATTGGATTTATTAGTTGCCACTACGGTGATTGAAGTGGGGGTAGATGTGCCCAATGCCAGTTTGATGATTATCGAAAACCCCGAGCGCCTTGGCCTTGCGCAATTGCACCAGCTGCGCGGGCGGGTCGGGCGCGGGTCGGCGGCGAGTCACTGTGTGCTGCTGTATGGTTCGCCGCTATCGAATAACAGCCGTGAGCGGCTACGAGTAATGCGTGAA
The DNA here is from genome assembly GCA_963971905.1 of uncultured Cellvibrio sp. Lineage (GTDB taxonomy): Bacteria > Pseudomonadota > Gammaproteobacteria > Pseudomonadales > Cellvibrionaceae > Cellvibrio. Next base: position 2,088 of record CAXAVL010000211.1, on the reverse strand, counting down.
AGTAGCGACGGCTTTTATAACGCCGAGCAGGATTTACTACTGCGCGGCCCCGGCGAGGTGCTGGGCACCCGTCAAACCGGCGAAATGCAGTTCAAAATCGCCGATTTACAGCGCGACAGCCATTTGTTGCCCGATGTGAAAGATGCTGCGCTATTGCTAATGAGCGATCACCCTCAACTTTGCAACCAGCTGGTACTGCGCTGGTTGGGTGATAGTCAGCGATATTTGCAGGTGTAGTGGTTGGATTGATACAGCTTTGGCGGATGTTTTTGCATTCAGATGAGAACTGCTCCATTTTTTAGCAAGGTTATTTTGATCTTCTTTAAGATTGATCTGTGCACCTTTAAATTTGAACTATGCTTGGTTAGATCCTGTGCTGGGAAGCCATGACCGCAGTTCTGATCTGGTTCGGTTGTATGAGAATTGTTTTTGCTGAATTACACTCAGCGAACTAAGATGTCTGGCGTCATTTAACCCTATGCATATCAACCACTTGCAATTATTAAAGAGGAGTAGGCCGTGTCAGTCCCTACCAGTGTTCAATCATTGCTCAACAAACAAAATGTGCATTATCAGGTGTCTGAGATGCCAGTGACTGAGGATGAAAGAGCGCTCTGGCATGACCAGCATTTACGCACTATGAGCGCAGCCAAATCAGTAATTTTGCAAGACAGTACAGGGCGAGTGCAGGTGATTTTTGCCGCGGACCGATTGCTTGATCTAAAAGCAGTCAACCGCCAATTAAACCGCGAGCTTCACGCCGCCAAGCCGGAAGATATCCAAAAGTTTTGCCTCTCTCATAACCTGCAATCTATTCCTGCATTACCCAAGCTGGCAGGTTTGTTGACGCTTATCGACCGCAGCTTGGTGGAGCGCAACGAATTGTTGGCAGATTCCGGCGATGAAAAACAACTGCTGCGTTTTAGTCGCGCTGAGTTTCAGCAAATTATCGACGACGCGACGATTTGTGATATCGCCGTACCACTTGAGCCCTTGGAAATCGACGATACCAGCACCAGTGATAACGACCAGATTCTCGGTGCAGTGCGCAATTTCACCCAGCTGCGCGTGAAGCAACGGTTGGAAGAAACCCTTGAATTGCCACCTTTGTCAGACACCGCTCAGCGCATTATCAAGCTGCGAGTGAATCCGAATGCCGATATCAGTGATCTCGCCCAAATCGTTGAAACCGACCCTAGCCTTGCCGCACAGGTGGTGAGCTGGGCGGCATCGCCTTACTATTCTGCGCCGGGCAAAATCAAATCCATTCACGATGCCATAGTACGGGTGCTGGGCTTTGATATGGTGCTCAATTTGGCGCTGGGTTTGTCGCTGGGCAAAGCTATGACCATCCCCAAAGAAGGCCCCCATGGTTCGCTACCTTACTGGCAGCAAGCGGTGTATATGGCGGCGACTATTGAAGGTTTGGTGACGGCAATTCCACGCGATCATCGCCCCAGTTTCGGCATGGCCTATCTGTGTGGCTTGCTGCATAACTTTGGCTATCTGATTTTGGCGGAAGTGTTTCCACCTTATTTCCACAACTACTGCCAATTGGCAGACACCAATCCCCATGTTGATCATCAGGCGGTGGAACGCCATCTGCTCGGCGTCACTCGCGAGCAATTGGGTGCTGCCTTGATGTCGCTTTGGTCTATGCCGGAAGAAGTGGTGGTGGGTCTTCGCCACCAAAATAACCCGCATTACCAGGGGGAAAACGCGGTTTATGCCAAGCTGATTTTTGTCGCCCAGCGGTTGCTGCACCAACACGATATTGGCCGTGGTCCGAAACTGGCGATTCCTCCGCAAGTATTTGAAGATCTGCATCTGGACCCGGAAAAGGCCTATACCACGGTGGCGAATATTATTGAGTCGAGCGATGATCTCAAACATATCGCCCACGAGTTGTCGCCACATCATTAATGTGGGTTAGTAAAGCTGGATTTCACGGTAACCAAAACCCCTTCCGAGGGGTTTTTTGTTGTTAGTGTCAGCGATTTTTTTACCGGTATACTGCCGGTTATTCCCCCTTAGCGAGAGAGTGATTGTTTATGTCTTCAGATTTCCCTGCATCAGCTGCGGCTGCCA
>CAXAVL010000210.1:0-7845 GCA_963971905.1 uncultured Cellvibrio sp. | reverse complement strand
GGGCGACCGCCACCCGAAAGTGCGCAAAGGTGTGCTGATCGGCGCAGGCGCGAAGATTCTCGGCAATATCACCGTAGGTGAGTGCGCCAAAATTGGTGCAGGCAGTGTGGTACTCAAAGACGTTCCGGCGCGCGCCACGGTAGCGGGAGTACCAGCCCAGATCATCGGCGAAACCCAGTGCAATCAACCGGCACGGGAAATGGATCACTCCATTCGTTAATTGTTTTAGGCACGGCGCACTGTTTTACGCAAGGCGCCGTTTTAGTATTCAGAGCGCCAATCTGCCCCAAAATAAAATCCCTGCACCAAAAAATTCCCCTGATTGCTTCATTAGCGCTCAAAAGCTGGCGATATAACCCTTATTCCGCGTTTGGTCTGATATTTGCTCAACTAGGTTTTCAAAACCGAGGAGAGCCCAGCATGCAATACACTAAGCCCATGATCGATCTGGTGTACGAAATTCGCCGCCGCGTAGATGCTGACATGAAGCCAAGCGTAAAAATGGCAAACCCGGAGTTGCTGAAGGAATTGGCGGACTACCACCACCATACCAAAGACACCATCACCAAAACCCTGATCAAAGAGCTGCTGTTTATGGCCGGGGATCAATGGCCACAGCTACTAGAACCCGCCACCACCGAGGCACCTAAAGCAGCGGAGATTCCAAAGCAGGTAGTCAAGGTCTACCGTGGTCAAACCATTTTGGAGGACGCCCCTCAAAGCGCGGATGCCAGCCATCCCGAAGAAGGCACAGCCCTACGCAAAGAGATGCTGATCAATAGCATTCCACCCACCGCCGCCAAACCGGTGCGCATGTACCGCGGCCACCCTATTGTGTAGCCTGCCCTGACTGAGCCAAAAGAAATTTCATGTGCCAAGTCAAGAGCGGCCAAGCTGGGCTATAGTTAAGAAACAAGTCTCCTGATCGCCGCTGTGCAACAGGCCGACGCCCAGGGTCAAAGCTTGTAGCGAGTGCTTTTCATGCCGGTAAAAATTCAATCTGCAATGCGTGCATTTTGTTGGCTGTTATTTGCCATTCCGGCCATGCTGTGGGCCGATGACAGCGAGCTGGCTCCGGTCGGGCTGCTGACCGATATCAAACATGATTACCTTTTATTTTTAGCAAACCGCGCGCCAGAGGAGATTACTTTTTTTGGCGGCCCCCACGCGCGCCGCGATGTCGCAGAACTGATTTTGTTGCAGCAGGCACTCGCGTTGGGCGGATTTAAACGGAAAATCACATTTATTAATGAAGATAACTATTTTCGCAGTATCCGCAATGTGGCCGAAGGAAAAACACTGAGCATCAGCGGCACGATTTGGCTGCAGGATCTGAATCAAGTTAAAGACCGCGTATTTATCTCGCCCGCCGTGGTGCGCGACGGCGAGTTCATTGTGGGCCTCTATACCTCGCCCAATAATCAACGAGCCCTAGGCAGCCACACGCTTGCCGAACTTGCCCAGCTGCGAGCAGTGAGCAGCCGCCAATGGAAACCCGACTTGCGAGCACTGCAAACACTCGGCTTCCACCAAATTATGCACACCTCTAATTGGATTAATATGGCGCGCATGCTCAACGTCGGACGAGTTGACGTTACACTTGCGCCATTCAGCACGTCATCGGATTTGCACATCCAAGTGGACGGTATAAAACTGGTGCCCGTCCCTGGAGTGAAAGTGATTATTGCCGGTTCTCGCCATTGGCCAATCAGTCAAAAACATCCTTATGGCATAGAATTTCATCAGGCACTAACGAAAGGGATGACCGTGTTACGCGAACGGGGCACCATCGAACGCGCTTATCGCGAGAGCGGATTTTTCCACCCAGCGGTCGCAGACTGGACGCTACTCAACGCAGGAACTCATCACCGCAGACCAGCGGATTGACAATAAAAAAACGCGACGATGAAGTCGCGTTTTTTATTCAACAATACATTCGCAGCATTATTGTTTCTGTTTTAACAAATCGCGAATTTCTGTGAGCAATAATTCTTCTTTAGTCGGTGCAGGCGGCGGAGTAGGCTCAGTCGGTTTTGCTTCCTCTTTACGCTTCATGCGATTAATGCCTTTAATCACCATAAAAATCGCAAAGGCCACAATAGTAAAATCCAGGACGGTTTGAATAAATTTACCATAGGCAATCAACACCGGTTCCCGGCCTTCGATAAGCGCCGGCAGAGTGACAGCAAGATCACTAAAATCCACGCCACCAATTAACCAGCCAATCGGCGGCATAATTACGTCGGCAACCAAAGAGCTGACAATTTTTCCGAAAGCGGCGCCGATAACAATACCCACCGCCATATCAACTACATTGCCGCGCACGGCAAACTCTTTAAACTCTTTTGCAAAGCTCATATCAACTCCCCTTTGTTAGTTTAAACACACCACTGCAACGAGCACCGGGGTTTTATAGCCTATCCGGCACCATAAACCAAGCGCTAGCGCCACTTACTCATCCTCGCGCTGCGCATAGACTTCAGGTACACCAGCGTGATCGATACTTACATGGAGCACCATAGGCTGGCAGCAGACTTGGCAATCCTCCACATAAGTTTGCTGCTCGCAAGAACAATCGACCAACACGCTAATTGGCTCACCACAGTAGGGGCAATCGAGAAAACACTCTTCTTGTAAACTCATTACCAACTCCGATAATTATCGACAACCACATTAATAAGCGGTAGGTGCATCGATACCCAACTCATCCCACAATTCATCGACACGATCTTTTACCGCTTGGTCCATCTCAATCGGTGTGCCCCATTCACGGGTAGTTTCGCCCGGCCATTTATTGGTTGCATCAAAACCAATTTTAGAACCCAGGCCAGAAACGGGTGAGGCAAAATCGAGATAGTCAATCGGCGTGTTTTCGATCATCACTGTGTCACGCGCTGGATCCATGCGTGTGGTCATCGCCCAGATCACGTCGTTCCAATCGCGCGCGTTGACATCATCGTCGGTGACTATGACAAATTTGGTGTACATAAATTGCCGCAGAAAACTCCACACGCCCATCATCACCCGCTTGGCGTGACCGGGATATTGTTTTTTCATAGTGACGACGGCCATGCGGTAGGAGCAACCTTCGGGCGGCAAATAAAAATCCACAATCTCCGGGAATTGTTTTTGTAAAATCGGCACAAATACTTCGTTGAGTGCAACACCGAGAATCGCCGGCTCATCTGGCGGACGGCCAGTGTAAGTGCTGTGATAAATGGGATCGCGCCGATGCGTAATGCGCTCCACAGTAAACACCGGAAACTTATCTACTTCATTGTAGTAGCCGGTGTGGTCGCCAAACGGGCCCTCGGGCGCTAAATCATTCGGCGCAATATAGCCCTCCAAAATAAATTCCGCCGATGCAGGCACTTGCAAATCATTGCCAATACATTTCACCACTTCGGTTTTATCGCCGCGCAATAATCCGGCAAAACCGTATTCAGACAGCGTATCGGGAACCGGCGTGACAGCACCGAGAATGGTGGCAGGGTCGGCACCCAGCGCCACCGCAACTGGATAATTTTTACCGGGATTTTGAATTTGAAATTCACGAAAATCCAACGCGCCACCGCGATGGGAAAGCCAGCGCATAATCAACAGGTTTTTACCGATTTTTTGCATGCGGTAAATACCCAGGTTTTGCCGCTCCTTGTGCGGCCCGCGGGTAACCACTAATGGCCAAGTCACTAAAGGGCCTGCATCACCCGGCCAGCAGGTTTGAATCGGCAGCAGATCCAAATTTACTGCATCGCCTTCAAGTATCACATCCTGACACTGGGCTTTGCTCAACACCTTGGGCGCCAGATTCAATACCTGTTTAAAAATCGGCAGTTTATCCCAGGCATCTTTAAATCCTTTCGGCGGCTCTGGCTCTTTTAAAAAGGCGAGCAACTTGCCGACTTCACGCAAAGCACTTACCGATTCCTGCCCCATACCGAGCGCAACACGCTCGGTAGTGCCAAATAAATTAGCGAGTACGGGAATGTCATAACCTTTGGGGTTTTCAAACAACAACGCGGGGCCACCAGCACGCAAGGTGCGGTCGCAAATTTCTGTCATTTCCAGATTGGGATCAATTTCTTGTTTGATGCGTTTTAATAAACCGCGACTTTCAAGCAGGGCGATAAAATCGCGCAGGTCTTTATATTTCATTTTTTAGAAAACCAAAGAGTAAAAACCGAAGTTATAAAAAAGAAAGCCCGTATGGAATACAGCAAACTACGGGATTTTAATTTCCCGCATTACGCTGTGCTCCATACGGGCTACAAGCTACAAATTAACCCCCTCCCGACCTCCCCCCTGATCAAGGGGGAGGAGCTAGTCCCCTCCCCTTTTGAAGGGGAGGCTTAGGGTGGGGTGTTTATTTGCGTTTCATCGACATAAAGAATTCATCGTTAGTCTTGAAGTCTTTCAATTTATCAAGCAAGAATTCAGTTGCCGCAACGTCTTCCATATCGTTTAACAAACGGCGCAGAATCCACGCGCGCTGCAACTCATCTTCACGCATTAACAACTCTTCGCGGCGAGTACCGGAGCGGCGCACGTTGATCGCTGGATAAATACGCTTTTCAGCAATTTTGCGATCAAGATGTAACTCAAGGTTGCCCGTACCTTTAAATTCTTCGTAAATAACTTCGTCCATTTTGGAACCGGTATCAACCAGTGCGGTAGCGATAATACTCAGGCTGCCGCCCTCTTCGATATTACGCGCAGCACCAAAGAAACGTTTTGGCCGCTCCAGCGCGTGAGCATCCACACCACCGGTCAATACTTTACCGGAGGAAGGAATAACGGTGTTGTAAGCACGTGCAAGACGGGTGATAGAGTCAAGCAAAATCACCACGTCTTTTTTATGCTCAACCAAACGTTTGGCTTTTTCGATCACCATGTCTGCCACTTGCACGTGACGTGCAGGCGGCTCATCAAAGGTAGAAGCGACCACTTCACCGCGCACTGAGCGCTGCATTTCAGTTACTTCTTCCGGGCGCTCATCGATCAACAATACGATCAAATGACACTCGGGATTATTACGTGTAATCGCCTGCGCAATATTTTGCATCATGATGGTTTTACCGGCTTTGGGCGGTGCCACAATCAAACCGCGCTGGCCTTTACCGATAGGGGCAATCAAATCGATGATACGACCAGTGAGGTCTTCGGTAGAACCGTTACCCGCTTCGAGCGGCAAACGAATATTGGGGAACAGCGGCGTGAGGTTTTCAAACAGAATTTTGTTGCGGGAACTTTCTGGTTTATCAAAGTTAATATCATTAACTTTTAACAGCGCAAAATAACGTTCACCTTCTTTTGGTGGGCGAATCTTACCGGAGATGGTATCGCCTGTGCGCAAGTTGAAGCGGCGAATCTGACTGGGTGAAACATAAATATCGTCAGGACCCGCAAGATAAGAGCTGTCGGCTGAACGCAAGAACCCGAAGCCATCGACCAAAATTTCCAGTACACCGTCGCCGTAAATATCTTCTCCGCCTTTTGCGTGGCGCTTGAGGATATTAAAAATAATGTCCTGTTTACGCGAGCGGGCGATATTTTCCAAACCCATTTCGTGGGCGATATCAATTAATTCTTCAATCGGTTTCTTTTTAAGGTCGGTTAAATTCATAGGAAAGACTTTATGGATGGATGTGAGTTGTTGCAGATTAGTAGCCGCAGGGCCTGTGTTGATTTTAAAAAAATAGGGTTGCGTTTTTTTGCTGTTATTAAGCCGCTTATTTTAAGGTTGCTGGCTTAACGCCTGCGTTTAATCGCCCTATCAGTATTGTTTGTGCTAATTGACTGGTTGCTTGACTGATTTGGTTATTCAGATAACGACTTGTCAGGTACCGGGGCAAAAACAACAGCAGGGAAATTAGGGTTTGTTCGTCTGGTTATGGGAATCGGGAAGGTGATTCAGGGAGGAACAAACATCAGATGAGGCTGAGTATAGCGGCAAATATCACACAGTGCAAAAACAAATTAGGCCATCTTGCGATGGCCTGCGTCAATTAGATTGCCGAGTTAATAAAATCGATCAACTGCGGTTTGCTGACGGCACCCACTTTGGTCGCGTGAGCCGCACCATTTTTAAAGATGATCAGCGTAGGAATACCGCGCACATTGAATTTAGCCGCCGTTTCTTTGTGATCATCAACATTGAGCTTGGTAACTTTTATTTTACCCTCAAACTGCTCTGCCAAATCATCAAGGATAGGAGCAATCATCTTACAAGGCCCGCACCAAGGAGCCCAAAAATCTACCAAAACCGGCAAATCAGCACCGATTACTTCCTGCTCAAAACTGGCATCACTCACGTGCACGATGGCATCACTACTCATAATCAACTCCAAACCTAACGGTCATTTAGTGGTGGGAAGCTCCCAATTAGATGCAGTCATCATAAGGATTGCCTCTGATGCAGGCAAGGAGAAAAAACTAATCATTACTATAGGGGAACGCTATGTGCGCGCAGCGGACAAAGCTCAATTAGGGGAATTTTCCCGCTCAACCAAACCCGCCGCTTCAAATGCTAAATACAGATTATTGAAGGTAATAGGCTTGGATAGATAGTAATTCATGCCACTGGCGAACACCGCGTCGCGATGTTCCTGAAGCGCATGAGCAGTGAGCGCGATAATAGGTGTTGCAGGCAAACCCTCGCGCCCCTCATAGTCGCGAATGCTGCGCGTGGCTTCAAACCCGTCCATTTCCGGCATTTCACAATCCATCAAGATCAAATTAAAACGCTCACTCGCCTCCTGCACTGCATCGCAGGCTTCAACTCCATTTTCAGCAAAGACTGGCGCTATGCCCAGCTTGCCTAACAACCCTTTAATGACCATGCGATTGACCGGATTATCCTCAGCCACCAGCACTCGCAGGTGCGAAAACTTATCGAGGTCGCGCACCGGTTTCTCAGCAGTCATTTGCGGTAGTGGCTCGTGCCCCAGCAATGCAATTAATTCTTGCTGCAACAATTTCATCGATACGGGCTTACGCAGAATCGCATGAATCCCCAGACTGCGCACTTGCCCTTGATCGTGATAAACATCGCCCGCGCTAAACATAAATAGGGGCAGCTCACGAAACTCAGGAAGCGCCCTTAACCATTGCGCAAATTCAAAGCCAACGGCATCTGGTAGCGCCTGATCAAAGCCGACAAAATCATAGGGCTCACCCGAATGCAACGCATGTTTAAGCTGCGTTAACGCTGCTTTTGCCGATACGGCCGACTCCAAATTGACTCCCCACGCAGCGCAATGCGACGCCATAAATTCCGCCAGATGAGAACTGGACTCGACCAATAATAATTTTTTTCCTGGCAACAAATCGCTGCTGGACTCCAACTGCGGGCGATTCCAGTCGCACACCGACTCTTGGTGCAAGCGCGCAGTAAACCAAAACGTGGAGCCCTGCCCTTTTACGCTCTCAACACCAATTTCACCGCCCATTAACTCTGCAAGACTTTTGCAAATTGCCAAACCCAAACCGGTACCGCCATATTTGCGCGTAGTGGACGCGTCCGCTTGATTGAAGGAATCAAACAAATCCTCCGTGCGGCTCATCTCTATACCTATGCCGCTATCCTGTACTATAAAACGCAACTCAACCATATCGTCCGGCAGCTCTGCACTGCATTGCACCTGCAAAGTGACAAAACCTTCAGTAGTAAACTTAAATGCATTGCCGAGTAAATTGATAATGATCTGACGCAAGCGGGTGGGGTCGCCTTTAACCCACTTAGGGACCTTGGGATCCAGCCCGCCAAATAATTCGATGTGGCGTTTGTTCGCGGTAGCACCAAATAATTGCACGCAATTCTCGATCATTTCATCCAATTCAAAGGTA
>CAXAVL010000209.1:0-7881 GCA_963971905.1 uncultured Cellvibrio sp. | reverse complement strand
TCTCCAATCCATTTGTCCATTGCTTTTTTAGCTCTTGCAGCAGGGCGCCACAAGCGGCATACGTGGCCGCCTCAGTTTCAGTTGCCTCGACCTATTGGGTGGTGCTCACGTTCGTAGGCTTCTAATAGCTCACCTAGTTTATCAAGGCGGTCACCTTCTGGTGTCCCCTTCTCGGCTGACATTAGGCTTTCAGCCTCTTTAAGTGCTAGTTCATATTCTTCTTTTGAATGAATTGATATTACTTTCACAGGATCACCTAACTTGAAGAAGGCCACGCGATGTAGGCTCTGCTGAGGAATCGGCTGAATTCTACTGCTATGGATTGAATATGCCGCACAATATCTACTAAGCCGACCAACGTTTTCATTTGATGTTTAGGGGCGCTTCAATAAGTTCGCTATTGGCAGTACGGAGCCAATGCCTCTTGCGTCCAGGTTTCCGCCGCGCAGCGGAATGTTCATAGTTCGCTATTCGTCTGGCCACCACGCCGCAAGTATCGGTTCGTTGGGGTGTTCAATATCGACCAATGTGAACCCACCCTCGTCGCGACCTGTTCTGGCTCTGACGTATGCGCCGGTTTCGATGTAGTAGCGGTTGCCAACTTTCATAGGCTCCTTAAACCATGGGATCGAGTGACCGTGGAAAATCGCTAATACGTCTGGGACGAAGAATTTGAGATCATCGCGGGATTTGACCGGACGGAGATCGAGAAACCGATCCCAGGTGGCCATCCAGAGGGTGTTATCGTCTATACTTTCTGTTCCGATGGCCTCGATGAAAGAACTCCATGTTGGATAGCCATGTGGTAGTTCCGCGTGCACAAGACCGACGATGCCTCGGCTCGTTTCTATAGTTATGGCGAGCGGCAGTCGACTAAACTCTGCTACCAAGTCTGCATAGACTTCCGGGGCGCAGCTCGCTGCCCAGTCGTCCTTTGTGGAGACAATCATATCTAGAATCCAGAAATTCGAAATATGTTCACGCTCAGCTTCAAGTGCATGGGAAAGATCGTGATTACCGATTACTGAATGGAACCAGGGTTTCCGGAGCCATTCGAGCGCTGCAGGGGAGTTTGGGCCCCTGTCGACTAAGTCGCCCAGCGCAAACAGACGATCGAATTGAGGATCGAAGTTGATTTCCTCTAAAGCTGTTTGGAGAATTGAAAAGTATCCGTGAATATCACCGACGACGATGTCGCGTCCCACGTCGTTCTTTGGGAACGATTGGTGCTTAGCGAATCGTCCTGCTTGAATATCACTCGCTATCATTGTCTTCAGATGCACTTTCTTTACGGTTATGGATGTAAACCACCTGCGCCAGCTCTTCTCGCCAGTCGCGGCTAGCGTCCTCATAGGAGGCAACTAGTTCGTCAATATAGTCGTCGCCTCCGTCGTAGTTGATAGATAGCAGGCCCCGCTTGTCTTTGATGTCGCGAAATACGGGGCAATCACTACCCGTTGCTTGTGTATACGTCTCGACGTCTAGAAGGAGCTGATAGATCGGTGGAAGCCATCCGTCCGGCACGTACAGGCCGCAATAGTGTGTGTGATACGATTCTGCGCAGTCCCAGGTTAGGATGAATGGGAAGCGCCGATACAGCTTCTCAATCCTCACTTCCCAACTCTCAATCTGTTTGATAGTCATAATCGTTCCGTCGCGCCTATATAGATGATGGGATTTCTATAACGTAGCCATTCGTGACATTGATTATTTTTTGCATTCTGGAAATCATCTTCAGTCCCAATTCCGGGAGAATAAAAAAGCCTAATTAAAACTATGATATACGTCATAAAGGCTGCCTCTTGGCCGGTGGGTGTGGCTGGGCTGAAAGAGCTACACATTAGCAACGCTAGGCCCTGCTGGAGCCTTGGACTCTTCAATCAAAGTCTGTTTAAGCCGCGTAATATCAGAAAGTCGGAAAAGCTGAGGAGACCGGATATAGTTGTCGTCGTCTGGTGGAATCGGCGTGATTCTCGATGCCTTCTTCCAGTTGCCGATTTGATGGCGAGTCGTGGAAAGATAGGTAGCTGCAGCTTGCGCATCCAGATAGTTTCTGTAGTGACTAAGGAGTGTGTTTGCATCTTTTTCTGGAACGAGCGATTTGCTTCCGACTTTGATGGGCTCGGCTTTGAGAAGATAGAGGTATCTTGAGATCAGCTTTTTTCTGTTGGTATTTAGCTGCTTCGAGAGATCATTGATGTCGACAGCTTTATTGAGGAAATCCTTCGTGGTCTCCACAGAATCACGTCGATAGTAGTATCGGCGCTGAGACCCCCTGACGCGAGGTACGCCTTTCACCAGCAGGTCGTGTCTGGTAATGCGATGAAGCTGTGCGAGAGGAATATCAAGTTCAGCGGCAACTTCCTGGCCGGTGGCCCATGTTTCAGAATCAAATCGTGAGGTGCTCTTCGGCTTGCGCCCGCTGTTCGTCGCATAGTTCGTGATTTTTAGGGCGCCTTTAAGGTCGGCATCATTAATGTCAGACCGTCTAAAGATTGAGACCGGTGAATTTCCTTCAAATGGGCCTGCAACTGGAATTACGCCAAGCTCTCGGAGCCGATCGGACAATCGCATGGGCTGGTATTGAGTCTCCCTCGCTAGCTCGCCGATTAGGGCGTATTTCTTATGAAAATCCTCAACGTCGTTTTCGGCAAAGAGATATCGGTTGTTACAGGATCTCTGATGTGTGGCAGGTAAGAGGCCAGCATCTCTGGCACCACGGACGGCCTCTTCATAGCTATCTAGTTGAGCGACAACCGAGGACAGCGTCATGTAGCCCTTCGGAGCGTCATTGTTCGACTTCATGTCGTTTACTACCCTAATCTGGCTTAGGGGGCGTGTATCGTCGTATGAATGTAAGGTGATTCCGCCGGTTAGCACGCGTTCGATAAGAGCGTCGATCGTAAGTTTCTGGGAAGCGCTCAGGTCGGCTAGAGAGACTGAGTGACAGGTGGTTTTGTCTGTCTCGGGTAACAGAGGCTCAAAAAAGCGTGCAAGAGTCTGGTAGGTAAAGGAGGCGCTAGGGCGTCCTACCCGGCTGGTCAGATTGAAGAATCGGCTCTCAATCGCTGCCGCTGTTTGGGGTTTCAGACCAAGGGTATACCTGAATTCCGTTTGATCTAGTCGGAAATCGATAGGTGTGGAGACGCCTTTCACACCGTTTTTGGGTCTATGTAAGCTAGAAAGCAGTCTCGGCGCGTAAAGCTTCACGATTTCTGAAGCGGCGCAGGCAAATGGCGCGCTCAATGCCCTCAGGCTGATATGTGTAAGCTGTTGAGCAGCAATGCTGATGTGCTCGGCGAGGGGCTCTGGTTGCCCGTTGATATAGTCGATGTACGGGCTGAGTTCGATGTTGTTAGCTGCAAACCGGCGTGTGATAGAACGGAGCTCTTTGTACGCGTTTAGTGAGTCGAAATCACCGCCGTGCAGTAGTTTTTCAACGTAGTGAGCCTCCTCGATTTCTGCTTCACTTGCTTTAATAGAGCGAATAGGCTCACCGCATCGACAGTGAGTCAGATGATACCTATTGACTGAATAAGGACGGGAGCACGCCGAACATTCCTTGGACAGTTTCAGCGAATGTTTTGTGCAAGCGGGCATGATACTGAAATCGTGAGACTCAGGCACAAATCCGGCCTCTGCGCATCTATAGCATACGCCTAAAGTGTTATAGTTGATCCACTGCTTGTACTGACGGCTTTCAGCAACTTGTTGGTAAGTTGCAGACTGCTTTAAGTCACTGAGCGGCCAGATGGCTGCGAGAGAGCACTTGTTGGCACGTAAAAGGGCCAACAACTCTGTTGATGGGTTGCACTTGCTCCCAAGTCGGCTTAAAAGCTCCCCTGGTGACAGAAAGACGCCCTCCGCTTGCCTGATTAGAAGGCAGCTCAAGCTCTCACCGGGTCGGTGCTTCGCAATGAAGTTAAGATGCATAGCCGACAGCCTTATCGATCCACTTTGTAAGCTGAGAGCGGGTCATGGCGAATGGATTAGCCTTCATTAAGGCATTGTCGCTAGGCGCTAGGAGAAAAGCGTCAGAGAAGTGCGACAGATCGATACTACGTTGGCCTGAGATCAATGCGTCGAGTAGCGCTTCACTCATGTAGAAGCGCATCGTATCGATTACGCCGCCGCTGGCGATAAAAAGACGCTGAGAAAACTCCAGTAGATCAACTTTACGACTAAGTGATACCCCGGTTTTATCCGGCATGACCGCTAGAAGGGACTTCACGACAGCAAAAGTTTCTGATTGCTCCGTCGCGGGGAATGAAAATGGCTCTAGCGTAACCGTCGTAGGAGCTCTTCTCCCCAGCTGGCCGCATCCTTTGATAATCTTTGGTGTCGTTAGGTCGCCTACAAATACGAAGAACTGATCGCAGTCGTTGATTAGACCTTTTAGAGAATTCTGAATTAGCGGCATGTGATCAACGTTCTTTCTTGAGCTCAGGTGCTGGATTTCATCGAGAATGATGATCTTCACCTCACATTTTGTAAGGGCAGAAAGTAGATCTGCGGTTAAGGTGTCCTCGTCCTTGCTGGTATTAGGGGCGTATCCCAGTGCTCGCAGTAGCCCCGCAATGATTCGTTTAACAGTAACCTGCCCGGGTAGCTGGAAGTAAAGCGTATGGACAATCAGCTGGTCTCCCTGCTCGGTTGATCTCATGTACGGTTTATTCAATTGCACATATCGGCCGCATAGTGAGCTCTTGCCTACGCCAGGAAAGCCTGAAACAATCATTCCTTTCTTTTCGCTTTTTTCGGCGTAAGGATCGTAGTCAGGGTTCTGCTTCTCTTGCTGAAAATTGGTTGCGTAGGCGCTCATGATATTGAGTCGCTTAAATACAAACTCCCGCTTAGGGTGTTTGACACGGCATTTGTCGAATTCGCTTACTGCTGCGGTTGCTTGAGATAAATCCATACTAACGACTCCTTTTTAGTCTTCGATTCCGTAGTCAAATGAAGTCCCGTCCACCGATGGCTGTGTCCGTAGTGGGCTCTCTTTACTTGATTGAGTGCTGCTAAGTGCTGTTGACATGTTTTCGAGCTGTTTGGCTGCTGCGTTTGCAGAACGGGCACGTTTTCGTTTGGTAGTGCCGTGACCTGACTTCGCAGCCTGGATTAGATCCAGTGCGATATCAGCACGCATATCCTCAGCAATAGCCGGATTGCCTGACGCTTGCTCACGCTTTTGGAGCGTATCCCGGTATCCGTTCCAGAACTCTAGGGAAAGTCCGGCTTGAAGATTCTTATCAACTGGTTCCAGTTTGTGGATGTCGTCGCTATCATCTGGATTAATCACCCAGACATTAGTCAGGTCAGAATTGTTCACGCATACTGTGACATATTGACCATTGAAATTTTCAGGTAAGGCGGCTCCTCTCCACTCGAGTTCGTCAATTTGGACTCGCCCGTGACTCACTTTCCTGGTTACATATCGGGTGCCCAGCGCAATACAGGTATCCCTGTCATATACCCTAGGCGGTCGTTTTTCTGCGGCATCCTGCCATTTCGTCTTTGGGGACAAAATTTCAGAAGAATGGGGAGTATGGTGGTACTCGTTAATTGCTAAGTCGATCTTTTCTCTGAGTTCTTGGATTGTATAGGTCGCATTGTCTTCGCTATCATAGTAGCCACGAACAAAAATATTTTCCTTCGTAGTTCCCTTTAACCCATGAAGTAGTTTTGAATTTAGCGTGCCCCAAAAGCGCTCAATAATTGATTTGCAGTTCGGCGAGTAGGGAGGGCTAAAACAAAAGATGATTCCAGTTCGGTCTTGGATGTGTTTAAGCGTTAGGTTGTCAAATTCTTTGCCGTTATCAACGACGACCATAACAGGAACGCACGAAAAGGAGGCCATATCGTTCTCTGACATCATATTTGTCATGGCTTTCGCCAATTTTTCAGAGCCGCGTTGTAAGTAAGATACTTCGTAACCAACGACTGCTTTTGTATAGCAGTCGATGAATAGCAGTAGCAAAGGCCTGTATGTGATATCAAGAAGTGCGTCGTAAACCAGGCAGTCGATATAGTTTGTGTCGCCTTCTACTCGGCTGCCGATGTATTTGGGGTACGTTGTTTTACCGCCGTAATTATAGTGTTTGATGGTGTAGGATTCGCCTTTCTTTCCCCTATCTACATCCATGGGATTACGAGCATTCAGGCGATTCCGTAGTGTCGTCGTCGACGGGACTCGCAGGAGTTCCTGGTTTGGCGTTCTGTTCCTGTTTGCCTCCTTGATAAAGCGTTTCACCACTGCTTTTAATGTATCTACTGAAATTTTTTCCGGTGATAGAAGCATGTCGATGCATTCTTCAACGATTCTCGAGACAGTAGGATGAAGCCTATCTTTGCGAGGCTTACTGCGGTGATCTTTATAGGCAAGTGCTGCAAGATATCCGTTGTTTTCTCGAACAATGGCGATCCAGTTGTACACTGACGAGATGCTTGGCATCTTTTCGATATGCTTTAGCTGCTTGTTTAGGATGCGGCGGGTTCGCCGATTAAAAATCTTATAAATTGTCCGCGATACTAATGCCCGTGTTTTCGCGGTGTCATATTCAAGTAGTTCCTTGATGTATTCACAGCGCCTCTTCCAATCCCATTTCTCCTTGTCGTTTAGAGATGCAAGTCTTACAGCATGCCTTGTTTCTTCGCTTACTGCTTGGGTGTGCGTAATGGCTGCAGATTTTGTCCAAGCAACTAGTTCATCGGCGTGCAGCGTAATATCGTTTCCGCCAAGATGAGGGCGCAGTCGTGCTTCATGTGTTTGGGCATTGACAGATGTCAGGACGTATTCTTCCCCGCGAATTCGGAAAAGGTCGCCAATATGGAAACCATCCGGTACCGGTGAGCGCGCCGCTAGGTTCAGCATTCTTCATAGCCTGCCGGCGTAAGAGAGACATCGAAACCGTCGCAAATGGGCAGTCGATACTTGCTTGTTACCAGTCCGTCAAAGATTGCGACAGCTAATCCTGCTTCGCAGACGAAAGGTGACACCGATTTCAAGGCTTTCATTTTGGCCGAGCCTCCGAGGTACTTGAGGCTTAGTAGGAACTCCCGCTTGGCAGTCTCGATGACTTTTTTCTGAGTGATTGCGGTGCTTGTTTGGCCATACAGGCTCGCGAGGGTGTCGAATTTAGGTTGCGCATTGAGTTCGTCGCTTGTAAGTACTTCGAACCTTACGGACGTTTTGCTCAGTGCTTTCCGAATAGATTTCAGTCTAGCCTGTACGTCTTTGTCCTCTAGGCTGTTGGACTTTTTGACCTCATACAGTGTGAATGAGCCGTCCTCCATTTTTGCGAGAAAGTCGCTGGTATACGAAATGGTTAATTCGCCGTCGTTAAACCGAATCGTAAATGGCTGATGCTTATACCAGACAATCGCACTGTTTGACTCAAGCCAGTAAAACGCGCCCAGTTCATAGTCACCCTCCAGCGTGATCCGTGAAAGGTCCGGCATATTCTTTTTGTTCTTGCGTGATGTGACCTCATGTTTTTTGGGGCCGCCGCGTCGGCTGACGATTTTCCGAACTGGCGGGAATAGATGTGCCTCAAGGACGGCGATTGCGATATCGCGAAGCAGGTAGACACCGACTTTTCCGGTTGGTGGTTTTTTTCTAGGCACAAAGTGGCCCTCCCGGTGCTGGGTGACATCGTAAGTAGTGGGTTGGGTAGAGCGGCATGGCGACTGCCGCTAAGGCAGGGCTGCCTATTTAATTGCTATGAGTGAATTCATTTGGCTGCTCCGGTTCCAATCAGCAAAGGGGCTCTCGGCAAGCCGTAAATATGAGTACGGCTCATGATGTCATATATACTAGCGTCGAGTTATGGTCTTGTCAATAGAAAAAGTGCAGTATGGGGTATGATGAAAATAATCAGGATC
>CAXAVL010000208.1:0-8000 GCA_963971905.1 uncultured Cellvibrio sp. | reverse complement strand
ATGTGCAATTTCCAAGGGCACCTCAATACATCCAACGGTAATATCTGCACCGCGCTCAACATGCGCCGCAATCATGGTGCCGTAGTCCATTTTATATACATGATCACCAGCAAGAATTAAGACATACTCAGGATTATGGCGGCGAATGATATCAATATTCTGTAAAACTGCATCCGCGGTACCCGCATACCAAGACTCACTCAACCGTTGTTGCGCAGGCAGCAATTCAACGAACTCGCCCAACTCGCCCCCCAGAAAACCCCAGCCGCGCTGTACATGCCTATCTAAAGAGTGCGACTTGTATTGCGTCAATACGCTGATGCGACGAATACCAGAATTAACACAATTAGAGAGTGGAAAATCGATGATCCGAAATTTACCACCAAAATGCACAGCAGGCTTTGCGCGCCAATCAGTTAGTTGATGTAGCCGAGAGCCTCGCCCACCGGCAAGAATAATGGCTAATGTTTCTCTTGTAAGACGGCTAACAAAACGCCCAGATGTTGGTTTACTCATTACTACGTATTCCTTATAGCGATTGTGTCTGAATGATGAATTTTCTGTGAATGCTATGCTTAGATAAGAGCAATATCAGTGCCAATAAATTAATTGAGATCTAACTCGATGCATGCGAGCATTTTTTTGTTCATTGATAATACTATTTATGCTCGTTTTAAATGCAAAACAAAGTGTAGCCTCAAGTTTGGCATTGAACCTGCAAATATTTTTAATTGAAAAGTTTTTTTGTAAAAAAATGGTGCAACAAAAATAACAGATACTCGTTAAGCTAGTAGAGCTTAGCGATATTACGTTTTTATGTAGCCCAAAAGTGTGCATGAACAAAAAAGTGAAAATTCACGCGCCAAAATAATCATTTAGGAATCGATTGAATGTTAACTGTGAAACAGGACAGCCCCTTATCTCACGAGATGTTGCGCATCATAACTGCAACCCATCACGATCCTTTCGAAGTACTTGGACGCCACTCGCTTGGCGCTCAAGCGACAGCCACGGCCGATACGCTAGTGCGGGCATATCTTCCTGGCGCGCGCACAGCAGCTCTCTTGACCAATGCAGAACAGCTATCTCTAAATCGGGTAGAGGGCACTGATTTTTTTGAATGGTATGGGTTGGGAAAAACTCTTCCAATGCATTACCAACTGCAATGGACTGATCGCCACAATCAAACGCGGACCGAATTCGACCCCTATTCTTTTGCACCACAATTGGGCGATATCGATATGCACCTGTTCGCGGAAGGTCAACATTGGAACATTTACCAACACTTGGGGGCGCACCCTCGCACAGTTAACGGTATTGATGGTGTGTTATTTGCCACTTGGGCACCCAATGCTGAGCGCATCAGTGTTGTGGGTGACTTTAATGATTGGGATGGGCGCCACCACCCTTTGCGTGTCCATGGCGGCAGCGGATTGTGGGAGGTATTTATCCCCGGCATTAATGCTGGGGCCTTATACAAATTTGAAATTCGTAATCGCGCGACCGGCGCAGTATTCCTTAAATCAGACCCCTATGGTCAGGCGTTTGAATTGCGTCCGTTGACCGGGTCGATTGTCAAAGCCCCATCGGATTATGAATGGCAGGACAGCGACTGGATAAGTAAACGTGCAGAATGGGATTGGCAATCATCACCACTATCGGTTTACGAAATGCATCTCGGCTCTTGGCGGCGCGGCTGGGAGGGTGAATTTATGAATTATCGCGAGCTCGCGCACCAGCTCGTCGATTACGTAAAACCTCTTGGATTTACTCATATCGAAATTATGCCCGTCAGCGAACACCCCCTTGATGACTCATGGGGTTATCAAACGACCGGTTACTATGCCCCGACAAGCCGTTTTGGCACACCAGACGATTTCCGCTATTTTGTAGATTACCTCCATCGCCACAATATTGGGATTATCCTCGATTGGGTTCCCGCACACTTTCCCAAAGACGCACACGCCCTCGCCCGTTTTGATGGCTCTGCACTCTATGAACATGAAGATCCGCGTCTGGGTGAGCATCGCGACTGGGGCACCTTGATATACAACTATGGCCGCAATGAAGTACGCAATTTTTTGTTGGCTAACGCACTCTTTTGGTTAAAGGAATATCACCTCGATGGTCTACGTGTTGATGCGGTTGCCTCCATGTTGCACTTGGATTATTCGCGTGAACCGGGCGAATGGATACCCAATATTCATGGTGGCAATGAAAATCTTGAAGCTATGACGTTTTTGCAAAAACTCAACGAGGTTTGCCACGGGCAACATCCCGGCGCTTTGGTAATTGCAGAAGAGTCAACTGCCTGGCCGCAAGTCACTCGCCCAACCTGGGTCGGCGGCTTGGGGTTTTCAATGAAGTGGAATATGGGGTGGATGCACGACACCCTCGACTACATTAGCAAAGACCCAATCCATCGCCAGTATCATCACAACCAATTAACCTTTGGCATGATGTACGCCTTTACCGAAAATTTTATGCTGCCGTTTTCGCACGATGAGGTGGTACACGGCAAAGGCAGTATGATTAATAAAATGCCCGGTGACGATTGGCAAAAATTCGCCAACTTGCGCTTACTCTATACTTATCTATTTACCTACCCCGGCACTAAATTATTATTTATGGGGAGTGAATTCGCTCAGTGGAGTGAATGGGCACAAGCCCGCACACTCGATTGGAACTTATTAGACTACGCCCCGCATCAAGGCATGCATACATTGGTGAAAGATTTGAATCACTGCTACACCAGCATGCCATCACTTTATCAGCGCAATTTTCGCGGCGATGGATTTGAATGGATTGACTGTCACGACAGCACACAGTCAATTGTGAGCTATATCCGCAAAAGTGATCAAGATTTTAGTATCGTCATACTAAATTTCACCCCGGTCACTCGATCCAATTATCGGATAGGAGTACCAGTGGCCGGCACTTATCATGAGGTATTAAATTCCGATTCCAGTTTTTATGGCGGCAGTAACTGGGGCAACGCCAACCCAATTTACTCACAGCCCATTCCTTGGATGAACCACCAACAATCGCTTGAAATAAATTTGCCGCCATTGGGCGCACTAATTATTAAACTTACTTAAATTTCTCTCCAGAAGGATCACTTATGCAGAAGATTTTATTTGCAACCAGTGAGGTCTATCCACTGATTAAAACCGGAGGACTTGCCGATGTTGCGGCAAGTCTCCCGCGTGCTTTATTAAAACTGGGACAAGAAGTAAAAATATTACTTCCTGCATATACCAGTGTGCTGGAAAACGCTAAAAATACTGGCATTAAAGAAATTGCCCAATTAGACGTTGACGGCCACACCGTATCGTTAAAACAAACACGCTTACCGGGTACCAAACTCACAGTATGGTTAGTTGATGCACCGGAATTTTTTGATCGCGCCGGCAATCCCTACTGCGGCCCAGATGGTAATGACTGGCCCGACAATCACAAACGTTATTATGTGTTTGCGAAAGTTGCAGAACTCATTGCCTTGGATCAAGTCGGCTTGCAGTGGAAGCCTGACATAGTGCACTGCAACGACTGGCAAACAGGATTAATTCCAGCGCTTCTTTCATTGCACCCTCATCATCCTGCAACCGTGTTCACCATTCATAATCTTGCATATCGCGGTCTATTTTCCTATCAGGCTTTTGCGGAGCTGAATTTACCTGCTGCATTTTGGCATCATGAACGTCTGGAGTTTTATGGGAAGTTGTCCTTTATGAAGGGCGGATTGGCTTTTGCTGATTTCATCACCACAGTTAGCCCAAGTTATGCGAAGGAAATTCAACAACCTGAGTTTGGTTGTGGTTTGGATGGGTTAATGCGCTACCGAAGCGATTCGCTAGCAGGCATCTTAAATGGCATTGACACAGACGAATGGAACCCTGGAAAAGACGCCCACCTTAGCTGTAATTACAACCGCCGCACACTCGCCAATAAAGCAAAAAACAAACAGGCGCTACAAGAAGAGCTTGGTCTTACCATCAATGCCGACATTCCACTACTGGGTTTTATTGGGCGCCTGGTAGACCAAAAAGGGGTAGATTTAATTCTGTCGCAAATGAAAGATTTGCTGAACCAAAACTGCCAATTGGTCATTTTAGGCAGTGGATTTCCGCACTATGAGCAAGCTTTAAAACAAATTGCTATGCAATACCCATTAAAAGTTGCAGTGACTTTGGGCTACGACGAATCTTTTGCACACCGTATTGAGGCGAGTAGCGATATCTTTCTGATGCCCTCGATTTTTGAGCCTTGCGGTCTAAATCAAATGTACAGTTTACGTTATGGCACATTGCCTGTTGTGCATGCAGTTGGAGGGTTGCGCGATACGGTTTTTGAAAATACAGATGAGACGGATTTAGCAAAAAGTAATGGATTTATATTTGATGAAGCTACTGCCGAAAGCTTGTTTTCTGCGATTCAACGCGCGATCACCTTATTCCAACAAAAAGACCAATGGAAAAAATTGCAATTAAACGCAATGAGCAAAGATTTCTCATGGGATTCAAGCGCTAAAGAATATCAAGCAATATATACAAAAATCACATCACAATAAGTCAAACAGGTATAAGAATGGGAGCCGGAACCCGTTCTTATACCTTCTCGCTTTATAAACTGGGAATTGCCGCCAACAGCTGTCGCGTATACTCCTGTTGTGGCGAGGAAAATAATTGCTCGGTCTCCCCTTCTTCAACCACCTTCCCGTGTTGCATAACAACCACGCGATCACACAAATAACGCACAACAGACATATCGTGTGAAATAAATAACATGGTCAAATTATGTTTCCGGGTTAACTCCAAGAGTAAGCTTAGAATTTGCGCACGGATGGTTACATCTAAGGCCGACACCGGCTCATCGGCCACAATAAGTTTGGGCTTTAACGCAATTGCACGCGCGATTGCAACACGCTGACGTTGCCCACCAGAAAACTCATGTGGATATTTGCGAATAAAACGTCGGTCCAATCCAACATCATCCATTAGCTCGTTGACCTTATCCAAAACTGAGGATTTATCGGCAAGCCCATGTACTAAAAGTGGCTCAGCCAGAGTATCGAACACCGTCATGCGTGGATTTAATGACGCGTAGGGATCTTGAAAAATCATCTGAATATCGCGGCGCATAAGATTGAGATTAGCTGCGGATAAATCCAGTAAGTTTTTTTCGTTGAACAAAATCTGTCCGGATTGCGCATCCACCAATCGAACAATGCTTCTTCCCAGCGTTGATTTACCCGAACCCGACTCACCCACCAATCCTAAAATTTCACCTCTTCGAATGGTAATGCTGACATCATCCACTCCTCGCGAAAACTGCTTCTTACGACTAAACACAGAGCCAGTATAAGATGCATAGCCCACCTGCAGATTTTTCACGTCGAGCAATGGTGACTCATTCGCTTTAGCTTCACTTGCAACCGGCTTGGCTGTAGTAAGAACTGCACTGAGTAGTTTTTTTGTATATTCCTGCGTTGGGTATTTAAATATGGCCTCGGTGGTTCCCTGCTCTACCATTTTGCCTTTTTCCATAACCAATATGTCATCGGCCATTTGCGCTGCAACGCCCAAATCATGAGTAATAAAAATTACTGCAAGCTTATGGCTTTGTTGCAAGCCTTTGATCAGTGCGAGAATTTGCGCTTGGACAGTAACATCTAGCGCGGTAGTTGGCTCATCGGCAATCAGTATCTCTGGCTCAGCCAGCAACGCCATTGCAATCATAACGCGCTGACGCATACCGCCAGAAAATTGATGGGGATATTCATCAACACGCATAGCAGCATCAAGAATGCCAACCTCAACTAGTGCAGCAATCGATTTTTCTCTCGCTTCTTTTTTACTAATCTTTTTATGTTGCAATAATGCCTCAATTAATTGATCGGCAATACGCATATAAGGATTCAAACAAGTCATTGGGTCTTGAAATATCATTGCTATCTTATGGCCGCGCACGTGACGCAACTCAACCTCAGACATCTGCAATAGATCATTACCGTAAAACAGTGCGCGACCTGATTCTACATTTCCAGGTGGTGAAGGAATTAATCCCATCAGCGCGTAACAGGCAACCGACTTGCCTGAACCTGACTCTCCCACAATACCCAATACTTTTCCCGGCGTAAGCGAAAAACTTAAGTTTTCCACTGCAACGGTTTGGCCGTTACGCGTGTTAAACAAGACGCGCAAATTTTCTACCGCGAGTAATTTTTCGTTCACCATGATTTAATCCTTGGACGCTCGTGGATCAAGTGCATCGCGCAAACCATCACCAAGAAAATTAAGGGAAAACAAGGTAATGGTTAACACCAAGCCAGGGAATATCAGAAGCCACGGGTATTCTTCCATGGTTTCCACACCACCAGAAATTAGCGAACCCCAGGAACTTGCCGGCGGCTGAACTCCCAAGCCTAAAAAGCTTAAGAAGGATTCCAATAAAATAACGCTCGGGATAGTGAGCGTTGTGTAAACGATGACAGGGCCGAGCACATTAGGAATTAAATGCCGGGAAATAATTCGCCAAGGCGATAAGCCCATCGATATTGCGGCCTCCACAAACTCTTGTCGCTTAATAGTTAATACTTGCCCGCGAACGATGCGCGCCATAGTCAACCACTCTACCGCGCCAATAGCTAAAAATAGTAGCAACAAACTACTGCCGAAAATCACACTGAGTAGAATAATAAAAATGGTAAAAGGTAAAGCGTAGAGCGCATCAACAATTCGCATCATAATGGCATCTACCCGGCCGCCCACAAAACCTGCAACAGAGCCCCACAAAACACCAATCGTGAGCGCAACTCCCGTTGCAATAAATCCCACCATTAATGATATGCGGCTACCATATAAGATACGTGTAAGCTGGTCGCGACCAAGAACATCTGTGCCGAGCCAGTGCGCAGCAGAAGGCGCTGAAGCACCTAAATCCAGGTTTTGCTCTTCGTCAGAATAAGGGGCAATCCAAGGGGTTAATAAGGAAACAACAATAATAATCAGTAATACTAAGAGGCTTGCCATTGCCATTTTATTTTTACGCAACCGCGCGAATGCATCTTGAGTTAACGAAGTGCCTTTTTCCAATGGTTGTGATTGAGCAGATAATTCATTATTCAACATTATTAATTTCCACCCTGAAGTTCTTGTCGCAGTTTAGGGTTTAACCACACCAGAATTATGTCGGCTAGCAGGTTAAAAATAATAATGAGCGCAGCAAAAAAGATAGTAAACCCCAAGATCATGGTGTAATCACGATTAAATGCTGCGGTAACATAAAATCGCCCCAATCCGGGTATTTGAAAAATAGATTCCACAACAAAAGAACCCGCCAACAACCCGGCAAGAGCAGGACCAAGAAATGAAATCACCGGGGTAATTCCACCACGGAATGCATGCACAAAAACAATACGCAGAGTCGATAGACCTTTTGCACGCGCAGTGCGAATGTAATCTTGCGACATAATTTCTAGCATGCCGCCCCTGCTGATGCGTGCAATATAAGCTGCATAAGCAAACCCTAAGGTAATGGATGGAAGAACTTTATCGCCAGGAATCTGCCCCCAACCTGCAACGGGAAACCACTCCAACCAAATACCAAAAACCAATAATAAAATAGGGCCCAAAACAAAAGTCGGCATACAAATCCCAATCATTGCTGCCGACATGGGCACATAGTCTTGCACCGTATTGGGTTTTAACGAAGCTAAAATTCCAGCCAAAAGCCCCACAACTAGCGCAAACACAATAGCGTAAAAAGAAAGCTCTAGTGTTGCGGGCAGCCCCGCAAGGAGCAAGTCATTGACACTATGAGCCGGATACTTAAAGGAAGGGCCGAAATCTCCTTGCAGCAGATTACCCAAATAATTGACATACTGTTTCCATAAGGGATCATCTAGATGATATTGCTCATTCAGTTTTTTCATCACCTCGGCAGATACGGCTCGATCTTTATCAAACGGCCCACCAGGTGCTGCATGCACCATAAAAAAT
>CAXAVL010000207.1:0-8026 GCA_963971905.1 uncultured Cellvibrio sp. | reverse complement strand
GCAAACCATATTGGGCAAACAGTTGCTTACCCTGATACTCGTGCAAATTCATGGTGTAGTTCCATTTGACGATGGTTGGACATGAAATTTTGATAAACATGCCAACTGGGTTATCGATGGGGACAAGCCTTATGAGCCTGCCCCCGCCTAAAAAACGAGGACTCTATGGTTCTCTTAACGCTTCTTCTTGTTGGCAATGTGGATGGCATGACCATGCACCGCCAATGCTGCTTCGTGGATTGCTTCCGATAGGGTTGGGTGACCAAACACCATCATGCCCAAATCTTCTGCACTTGAACCGAACTCCATTGCAATCGCCACTTGCTGAACCAAATCTGCAGCACTTGGACCAACAATGTGGCAACCGAGGATGCGATCAGTTTCAGCGTGAGCAATAATTTTTACCAGACCTTGCGTTTCGTTGGCAGCCATTGCGCGACCAGAGGCTGCGAACGGGAAAGTACCAACATTGTAAGGCTCACCAGAGGCTTTAATTTGCTCCTCGGTTTTACCTACGGAGGCAACTTCTGGGTGGGTATAAATTACGTTTGGAATAATGTCGTAATTAATTTGTGATTTTTGACCATCACACCCTCTTCGGAACCTTTGTGCGCCAGCATCGGACCACGCACTACATCACCAATTGCCCAAACGCCCGGCGCATTAGTTTCACACTGTTCGTTTACAAAAATAAAACCGCGTTCATCCAGATTTACACCACTATCAGCAGCTAACAAATTTTCAGTGAATGGACGGCGGCCAACACAGACGATCAACTTATCGAAAGTCTCTTGTTGCTCCTTACCTTCTTTATCCAAATAAGTCACGGTTACTTCTTTACCGTTTACTTTTGAACCCGTTACGCGTGAACTGGTGCGGATATCCAAACCTTGCTTGGTGAGGATTTTTTGGGTTTCTTTGGCGATTTGTTGATCCATGATGGCAAGGAATGAATCTAACGCTTCCAATACCGTCACTTTAGAACCGCAACGATTCCAAACTGAACCTAATTCCAAACCGATTACGCCAGCCCCGATTACGCCCAAACGCTTTGGCACTTCGGTAAATTCCAATGCGCCGGTAGAGTTAACAATGATATCGTTATCAACAGGCGCTGGAGGAATATTAATTGGGCTGGAACCTGAAGCCAAAATAACATTTTCCGCTTCATATACAGTTACATTGCCATCGAAATCAGTGACTTCAACTTTTTTACCTGCAAGCAATTTACCTGTACCAAACAAACTAGTAACACCGTTAGCTTTAAACAGCCCAGCGATACCGCCAGTCAAATTTTTGATAATTTGATTTTTGCGCGCAATCATCGAAGAAACATTCAGCTCTACGCCTGAAGTAGAAATACCGTGAAGGCCTAAATCTTCTTTTGCTTCGTGGTATTTGTATGAGCTATCGAGCAATGCTTTGGATGGAATGCAACCCACATTCAAACAAGTACCGCCATTAACGCCCTTGCCTTCTTCGTTTTTCCACTTTTCAACACAAGCAGTCTTCAGACCAAGCTGTGCAGCGCGAATAGCAGCAACATAGCCCGCGGGGCCAGAGCCGATAACTATCACATCAAATTTTTCAGACATAACAATGTTCCTAAATTATTAACAGTCGGTTACAGCCTTGTGAGCAGTAACCCTTCACATAAAAAAACGCTCTTAGGTTGCCAAGAGCGTTTCAAAAAAGCAGGTTATATTTCTAGCAAAATACGCGCTGGATCTTCCAGTAAATCTTTGATGGTCACAAGGAATTGCACAGCCTCTTTCCCATCGAGCAAACGGTGATCGTAAGACAGAGCCAAGTACATCATCGGCAGGATTTCTACTTTGCCGTTAACAGCCATGGGACGCTCTTGAATTTTGTGCATGCCCAAAATTGCCGATTGTGGCAAGTTCAAAATTGGAGTCGACAAAAGTGAACCGAACACGCCGCCGTTGGTGATAGTGAAAGTGCCACCAGACATTTCTTCAATGCCCAACTTACCGTCACGTGCACGCAAGCCGAAATCACGAATAGTGTTTTCGATGGTAGCCAAACTCATGTTTTCTGCATTACGCAACACTGGCACCACTAATCCTTTATCAGTTGATACAGCAACGCCAATATCCTGATAACCATGGTAAACGATATCGTTGTTGTCAATTGAAGCATTTACAGCAGGGAAACGACGCAGCGCTTCTGCAGCAGCTTTTACAAAGAAACTCATAAAACCTAAACGTGAACCGTTGTGGGTTTTTTCAAATTGATCTTTGTATTTTGCGCGCAGAGCCATTACAGGGCCCATATTCACTTCATTAAACGTAGTGAGCATTGCAGTAGTATTCGAAGCCTCTAACAGGCGCTCAGCGATACGCTTACGTAAACGCGTCATAGGCACACGCTTCTCAACACGGTCACCCGCAGCTTCGATTGCAGCAGCTGGAGCTGATACGACTGCAGGTGCGCTAACAGCGGGGGCTGATTTCAAATGATTGGCAACATCTTCTTTGGTCACACGCCCATCTTTACCACTACCAGACACTGTAGCGGTATTAACGTTGTTTTCTTCAGCCATTTTACGCGCAGCTGGATTAACCAACTTTTCAGCGGTAGCCGCAACAGGAGCTGGCGCACTTGCTGCAGGAGCAGCGGCAATCGCAACGCCTGCCGCACCTTCAACAAAACGCGCAATGACTTCATTACTTAAAATAGTTTCGCCCTCGCCTTTAATAATTTCAGCAATACTGCCATCGGCTGGGGCAACCACTTCCAATACAACCTTGTCGGTTTCAATATCAACAATCAACTCATCGCGCTTGACGGCTTCACCTGGTTTTTTGTGCCAGGTTGCTACCGTGCCATCGGCAACGGATTCAGGGAAGGTAGGGGCTTTGATTTCAATACTCATGCTATTCCATCTCTCTGTAGCGCTAGGATTATTTGATCAATTCAATCAGTTAGTTAGAGCACTCACACTGTGAGCGCTTTATTCACAAAACGTTTTTCTTCTTCAAGGTGTGCAGACATGTAACCACCCGCTGGCGCGGCCGATGGATCACGACCAACATAATCCAGATACATATCTTTGCCATACAGTGTTTGTACAACATGGCGCATATGATGTTGACTGCTATACCAAGCACCTTGGTTCATAGGCTCTTCCTGACACCAGAAGATATCTTTAATACCTTTGAATGGTGACATGGCCGCTTTCAGCTCTTCCTCAGGGAAAGGATACAGCTGCTCCAGACGGATCAGTGCAATATTTTCCTGGTTGCGAGCAGTGCGCTCTTCAAGGAGGGTGTAATACACCTTGCCGCTACAAAGAATAACGCGCTCTACTTTTGCGGGATCAACGCTGTTGTCACCAATTACATTTTGGAAGCAACCATCTGCCAACTCTTCCAGCGTTGAAGTAGCCAACTTATGACGCAGCAATGATTTAGGGCTCATTACAACTAATGGACGACGCATCGGGCGAATCGCCTGACGACGCAACATATGGAACACTTGCGCAGGCGTAGTCGGCACACAAACTTGAATGTTGTGTTCAGCACACAGTTGCATAAAGCGCTCAAGACGTGCAGATGAATGCTCTGGCCCTTGCCCTTCATAACCGTGTGGCAGCAACATGGTCAAACCGCACAAACGGCCCCACTTGTGTTCACCGCTGGTAATAAATTGGTCGATCACAACTTGTGCACCATTTGCAAAGTCGCCAAATTGCGCCTCCCAAATCACCAAGCCGGTTGGCGAAGTTGTTGAATATCCATATTCAAACGCAAGCACAGCTTCTTCTGACAAATAGGAATCAAACAGCTCAAATGAAGGCTGGTTAGGTGCCATATTTGCCAGAGGCACATAAGCAGAACCATCTTTCTGACTGTGCACTACAGCATGACGATGTGAGAAGGTACCACGACCAACATCCTGACCGGTCATCCGAATCTGAAAGCCCTGCTCAATCAAGGTTGCATAAGCCAAGGTTTCAGCCATCCCCCAATTCAAGGCCAATGCTCCAGCAGCCATTTTACGACGATCTTCGTAAATCTTTTCGACCTGTTTTTGCAGCACAATTCCATCAGGAATTTCACACATTTTGTTGGCCGCTGCCTGCAACGCTTTGAGATCGCTACCCGTGTTAGCCGGAGTAACCCAATCATGACCAATGTAGGGCGACCAATCCACAAACAAACTGCGATCCGGCTCGCTCACCAAACCGCTGGCAACATTCTCTCCACGGTCTAATGCCGCTCGGTATACAGTGGTCATATCATCTGCAGCTGCTTGACTGAGTATGTTTTCAACAACCAATTTATCTGCATACAAAGTGCGAGTAGTTTTCAAGCTGCGAATGATTTGATACATCAACGGCTGAGTAGCTGAAGGCTCATCAGTTTCGTTATGGCCGCGACGACGATAACAAACCAGATCAATTACCACGTCCTTTTTGAATTCGTAACGATAGTCCATCGCCAATTGAGCAACAAACAATACTGCTTCCGGATCATCGCCATTCACATGGAAAATGGGGCACTCAATCATTTTGGCAACGTCGGTACAGTACTCTGTCGAGCGTGCATCTTCGCGTTTGTTGGTAGTGAAACCAACCTGATTATTAATCACAATATGCAATGTGCCGCCAGTACCATAAGCGCGGGTTTGAGACATTTGGAATGTCTCCATAACCACACCTTGACCTGCGAATGCAGCATCGCCATGGACGTTGATTGGTACAACTTTAGCGCCAGTCTTATCGTTGCGGCGATCTTGGCGTGCACGAACAGACCCTTCAACCACAGGTGATACAATTTCCAGATGTGACGGGTTAAACGCCATCGCCAAGTGCAATTCGCCGCCCGGAGTCATCAAGTTCGACGAAAAACCAGAGTGGTACTTCACATCACCTGACGTTTTTAATGAACGCTTACCATCAAACTCGGCGAACAATTCCGCCGGGCTCTTACCAAATACGTTAATTAATGCATTCAAGCGGCCACGGTGAGCCATGCCCAGTACAATTTCTTTTGCACCGTAGGTGCCTGCACGCTTTACCAAAGCATCTACGAGTGGGATGAAACTTTCACCGCCCT
The DNA here is from genome assembly GCA_963971905.1 of uncultured Cellvibrio sp. Lineage (GTDB taxonomy): Bacteria > Pseudomonadota > Gammaproteobacteria > Pseudomonadales > Cellvibrionaceae > Cellvibrio. The sequence goes on along the minus strand of CAXAVL010000207.1, from coordinate 2,945 downwards.
CAAGACCAAAACGTTTGGTTCCAGGATATTTACTGTCGAGATGACGCTCAAGGCCTTCGGCAGCAGTCAAACGCTCAAGTAAGGCAAGTCGCTGCTCTTTGCTGAACTCAGGATTCGAACGCACACTCTCAAGACGCTGCTGCAACCATTGCTTTTCGGCAAGTGGTGTGATATGCATAATTTCAGCACCGATATGACCACAATAGGTCTTCTCTAATGCTTCAATAATTTCACGCAAGGTCGCCTGATCTTTACCAATAAACAGAACACCTGCGTTAAATACAGTGTCCAGATCAGCGTTGGTAAGACCATGAAAGCCCAACTCTAAATCAGCAACTGGGTCTCGCTGCATTAACCCCAGCGGATCCAACTGGGCTTTTTGATGGCCGCGGAACCGGTAAGAGCTAATGAGCTGTAGCACTTTAATTTGTTTTTGTTCGTGTTCTGCACTGACAGAACCTCCTGCCACGGAGACAGTGCGAACGCGGGATTTACCCAACTGTTCGAATTGAGCACGAATGACCGAATGGGGAGTATCTTGAGTCAGTACACCGTTCACACGGGGAAGCTGATCGAAGTAATTGCGCCATTCTTCAGGAACGGCATTAGGATTGTGTAGATATGTGTCGTAGAGCTCTTCGACATAAGCAGCGTTCCCACCAGAGATGTGAGACGTGCTCCAAAATTGCTCCATAATGCTGTCTTGCATTCCACTCACCTTAATCATTGGGGACTCAGGCAAATCCCCTGCTATCAACTAGCGGTTAGCTACCAAACGCTTTCAACTTGTGATTAAAAGCGCCGCTTTTAAGTTGCCGTAACATTGAATTACAACAAACAGTTTTCAACGCCGCGAGCGCGAGCGCTCACTTTGTCATCATATTTTTGTCAGGTTCAGATACAGAAAAGCGCCACCTTAGGTAGCGCTCTGTAACAACATATTACGAATATGACCAATGGCTCGTGTCGGGTTTAACCCTTTGGGGCAAACCGCCACACAGTTTTGGATACCATGACAACGGAATACACTGAAAGGATCATCCAAGTTGGCCAATCGCTTCTCTGTCGCCAAATCACGGCTATCTGCCAGGAAACGATATGCTTGTAACAAACCAGCAGGACCGATGAATTTATCGGGATTCCACCAGAAAGATGGACAACTCGTTGAGCAACAGGCGCAGAGTATACACTCATAAAGACCATCGAGCTTCTCGCGATCTGCAGGTGATTGCAAACGCTCGATTGCCGGCGCAGGCGTATCGTTTTGCAAGTAAGGTTCAATTTTCTTGTATTGGTCGTAGAACTGAGTCATATCAACCACTAGATCGCGGATTACTGGCAAACCAGGCAAGGGGCGCAGAATCAGCGTATTGTTTTTTACGCATTCAGAAATTGGCTTGATGCAAGCCAATCCATTCTTGCCATTAATATTCATACCGTCAGAGCCACATACACCTTCACGGCATGAGCGACGATAAGCCAAGCTTTCATCTTGCGCTTTCAGTAATTCCAATACATCCAGCACCATCAAGTCTTTACCCTGAGTGTCTAACTCATAGGTCTTCATATAAGGTGCATTATCTGTGTCAGGGTTGTAGCGATAAACTTGAACTTTCAACATAATTTTTCTCCCGATTAACCTATGCGGTTATTACCAACGTGGTTATTAATAGGTGCGTTTTTTAGGTTGGAAAGCTTCCATAGTGCGCGGTTTGAAATTTACCGCACGCTTGCCTACACGCTTTTCACCGGGGAAATACATTGAGTGACACAACCAGTTGGCATCATCACGATCCTCAAAGTCATCGCGCGCATGAGCACCGCGTGATTCTTTGCGCTCTTCCGCCGCGATTGCCGTTGCCTCAGCCACTTCAAGCAAGTTTTGCAATTCCAATGCCTCAATACGAGCTGTATTAAACGCATTGCTCTTATCGGTAATGGAGACGTTTTCAATGCGCTTGCGCAGCTCTGCAAGCTGCTCAATACCTTTCTGCATAAACTCACCCTTACGGAATACACCGAAGTAGTTTTGCATGATGGTTTGCAACTCTTTACGGAGAACCGAAGCACTTTCACCTGTGGTAGATGTATTGATTTTGTTCAGGCGCGCCATGGCCTTGTCAATGTCTGACTGGGTTGCATCACGATGCTCAATACCTTCACGCAATGCCTTTTCGATGTACAAACCAGCTGCACGGCCAAATACCACTAAATCGAGCAGTGAGTTGCCACCTAAACGGTTGGCACCGTGGACGGACACACAAGCCACTTCACCACAAGCAAAAAGGCCATCAATAACTACATCATTGCCTTCCGCATCAACAGTCAACGCCTGACCATTCACGTTGGTAGGAATACCACCCATCATGTAATGGCAGGTTGGAACCACCGGAATTGGCGCATAAACCGGATCAACATGAGCGAAGGTGCGCGACAATTCGCAAATACCTGGCAACTTGCTTTCCAGTACCTCTTCACCCAAATGATCGAGCTTCAGCAATACGTGATCTTTATTCGGGCCGACACCGCGCCCTGCGATAATCTCCTGAATCATCGAACGCGCCACTACGTCACGACCCGCAAGGTCTTTTGCATTGGGCGCATCACGCTCCATAAAGCGCTCGCCTTCCGCGTTGATCAGGTAACCACCTTCACCGCGGCAACCCTCGGTCACCAATACGCCAGCTCCAGCGATACCGGTTGGGTGGAACTGCCACATCTCGATGTCTTGCACTGGAAAACCAGCACGCAATGCCATACCAACACCATCACCGGTATTAATATGCGCATTCGTCGTGGATGCATAAATACGCCCTGCGCCACCGGTTGCCAATACGGTTGCCTTTGCTTTTACATAAACGGTTTCACCGTCTTCAATATTAATTGCGATAACACCAACCACCGCACCGTCTTCATTTTTTACCAAATCAACGGCAAACCATTCG
>CAXAVL010000206.1:0-8063 GCA_963971905.1 uncultured Cellvibrio sp. | reverse complement strand
TGCCGCCGCCTATATCACCGCATGCTTCGGTTTGAATGCCGCTCATAGCCGTGAATTTTTCCGCTTCGATCTTGGCGGGCACTGCCACAAACAACAGTTGGGTGTTGGCCTGTGCACTGGTGTAACCCTCGGCGATGCTATTTTTTGCGGCGACTGAGTAGTAGTAGGTTTCTTCTTCACTTAGGCCGGAATCGGCAAAGTTGGAGACGGTGAGGCCTTCGGCGACCAAGGTGCCTTTTGCTCCTGCATTGGTTGCGCGATAGACGTTGTAAGTAATACCTGTGCCGGTGACAGCCGCCCAGGTCAGTGCAACGTTGTTGCCGGTTTGTACCAGCTTGAGATTGGTTGGTCGCGCCGGGTAGTCAAACACGTCATTGTGTTCATTGGTCACTAACCATTTAGCCAAGCCGCTGTGCACGTCGTAGCCCACCTCGCCGTAGCTTTTGAACAGGGCTTCGATGTCGGCAATCGGCGCGGTGGTGAAATCCACTTTGCCCGCGTTATCGACCACATCTTTACCGGCGACTGGTGCCTCTTCGATCAAATAGATCTCTGCCCAGGTATTCACACTGCTATTGCCTTTGAATACACCGCTGAAGTTGTAGGTCTGGCCGCCTTTGAGCGTGACTTGCTGGTAAAGCGCGCCGTTAATTTCACCGGTTACGCCAGCCGGGCGAGTGATATGCATCACGGCGCCTTCGCTGCCAGTGGGCGCTTTGCTCGCGTCAGTACTGTTGTAGTTGAAGTTGAGCGAGCCGCTGATGCTCAATTCCGACCAGCCGCCGCTTGCGCCGAAGCTGCCATTGGCGAGCAGTTCTTGGTTAGTGGTGGTGTTTTTCAGGCTGATGCTGTCGAAGGTTACGTCGGGACTAGCGCCATCGTTAGCACCGGTTTTAACCACCAGATAATAGGTTTTATCGCCCGTGCCACCGGCGGTGATAGTGGTGGCTTTTTTGGCGCAAGCCTCAGCGAAGGTGGAGTCCCAGTTGTTGCAATCCCAGGTGCTGGCTTTGGTAATCAGGCCAACGCCGGTATCTGAACTGGTATTGATTTCATTGGTCACCATGCCCCAGGTACCTTTGCCCTGACCGCCTGCAACCGAGACAAGCTTGTAGGCCCAGCTGGTGGATGCCCAGTTGTAACTGGCGTAGGTGTCGTAGGTAGCGCGGCCAATTTTGCCGCCTAATTCCAAACCGGCGGACTGCCAGGGTTGGAATTCGCCCATCAGCATGGGGGTTTTGAGTGCGGTTAACTTGGTGTTCCAAGCGCATACACCACTGGTGCCGGTTTGACCGCACTTGAGCCAATCGCGATGGATGTCGTAATGACTGTCGCCGGGTCTATCACCAAACAGACCGGGGTAGGGGTGCAGTTCAAAGGCGACATTGCTCATGCCCTTGGCAACCGGGTCGCCATAGACTTCGATATCGCCGTAGTGGCTGGGCAACATCACTATGTGTTTGCTGTCGATCTTGCGGATGGTTTGGTACAGCTCTTCTACGCGCACCGCCATATCTTGCGCAGTTGAACCCCATGGCTCATTGAGCGGGTCGTAAGCGGCGACGGCGGGTTCATCTTTGTAGCGGGTGGCGATTTGCTCCCACAACCATTTGGTGCGGTCTTGATATTCGGTATTGGTCCAGTATTTGTTTTGACCAGAGCAGCCGGTGTGATCGTTCGGCGTTTGGCCGCCCAGCGCGCCGTGTAAATCGAGAATCACATAAATGCCGCGTTTTTTTGCTTCAGCGATGGACCAGTCCAGGTAATGCCATGCATCGGCACGCAGGGTTCGAGGATTTTTTTCGTCCTCGATCACATTCCACAGGATCGGCAGACGTACGACATTAAATCCGAACGCCTTAAGTTGATCCCAATCGCGCTCCTTGATCCAGTTATCGCGGAATAATTTGATCAGGCGCTCTTTTTCGTCATAGCCGAAACGCTCGGTGAGTTTGGCCTCCAGGGTGCATTGGTCGTGCACGCCGTTGCCGCCTTGCCCCATCATCCAAAATTCTTGCACCAGCCAGTTGCCGAGGTTGGTGCCTTTAAGCAGGATCGGCGTACCGCTGGCCTTGACCCATTGGGTGCCCTTGGTTTTGAGCATGGTCATGCCTTCATCGGGCGCGATACTGCTGGCGGCGCTGGATGAGGATGGCGCTACCGATGCCGCTGATGAGCTGGCTGGCGCCGATGATTTACCGCCGCCGCCACTGCCACCACCACAGGCGACAAGGCCGATGATGCAGGTGCTGAGCAGGCTGGTTTTCAAAGTGAAAAACGGGATTTTGCTGTTGAAGTTAGTCATAGCGGATTCTCTTATTGTGTCCATAGTTATTGTTTGGCATTTCTTATAGGTGCCATGTTGTATTTGCCGCGAGAATCCTGACCTATAGCGCTGGCACATGCGCCCGTTTAAATTTACTCGAACTGGCTCAGGTTAGGGTTTGCCTAAAATGGGACGTTAATTGATGCGATTTTTCGAAAGATAAGCTGTTACCGCGTCCTGCTGCGTGCAACAGAACCTGAAAATGAAAAATGGAATGGGTTTGGTTGAAGGTGAGAAGGGCCGGGTAGTGGACACCCTACCTGCCTGGAATTACGTTGATAACCAAGAGTAGATTTTCAACTGGAGGTCAGCAGCGGGATTAGTGATTGCATTTCCCTGCTGCTCACCATTACGAAAAATCATCTGGTAGGAAAATGCCGATGAGAGCCAGTATCAATATGATGGTGCCCAAAAAGATCCACACGCAATTTGCCAATGTGATATTGCTGTTGGATCTGCCATCCGGGTCATTGCAGCTGATATTGATTGCGCGCTGAGCCTTAAATAATACGAATCCGTACACAATCATTAACGGGATTGGTGCAAACTCAATCGCGGTAGTAAAAGAACCGGAAGCCGTAAATCGATCAATAAAGCGCGATACCAAAAGCGCAACTACCCCAACAGTCGCCCACAGGTTGGGATTCCAGCTGAACTCCTTTCCCTTATCCTTAAGACGCACATCGATCACGCCAAACAGGGCATGGGTAAAAAAAATAGAAAAGATCGCCCGCATAATCGGCATGGGCGAGTCATCATCATAGGCAATCTTGTATTGCTTCCAATTCTTAAAGTGCCAGTACAAACCGTACAAGCTAAACGTGAAGAAATACAGCGTCCAAAATTTCGCGGGAGAGACAATATAAAACGCAGGTTGCACAGCATCTTCGTTGGTATTGGTTAAATCAGCTTCCGGTGCGGCATAAATGTTTTCTTGCATATGAAGATCCTTAATAACCTGTTGTTGATTTGTAGCACGCATGAAGCCTAGCGCAATACGGGGTTTCTGTATTCAGTTATCGAAAAAAATCCGATGATTAGCATGATGACCCGCACTTGAATGTAGTGATCCTGAGTCATTTTTTGTAAATGCCTTGATATTGTAATCTGCCGTCTCCAAGTACGTTACTGGACATTGATTCCATCTGATGCGAGTGGGTTATTTATCGCTCGTGTTTTTTATGGTGTCGTGAAGCCCACTATAGGGCAATTGATCGGAGTAGCTTATGCAGATTCAAATCAACAGTGATCACAATATTCAAGCAGACGAACGCTTGGCTGAGTATGTTCGCACTACCTTACAGAACAAATTAAACCGCTTTGCCGACCACGTAACCCGCATTGAAGTGCATTTGAGTGATGAGAATGGTAATACCAAACATGCAGGAAAAGATAAGCGCTGCATGCTTGAGGCTCGCCCAGAGGGAAAAGAGCCAGTAGCAATTACCGAATTCGCCGACACAATCGGCCAGGCAGTGAGCGGCGCAGCCGAAAAAATGCAACGCAAGTTAAGCTCTGTACTGGGTAAAGCGCGCGATAAAAATACCCGTGCAGAAAGCCCTGACTTTGCCGCGCTTGAAGAACCCGATTTTATCGAGCCGGACGAAATAGTTTAGTATCTAACTCTATCATTCTTCCTAAAGCTTAGTAGCACAGCGTGTGCTGTGCTGTTGATTTTTTAGCTTGTCGACCTGCTGCCACCATGCTCAAACACAGTTTGTAAGTTGTATTTTTGTGGAAAACTTTTACATAGTAAAACCACGAAAAAGCGACTTACAAACTGTCGGGTGCGTGAAGCTAGTGCCCCTCGTCAGAAAACATTACTGTGCGAGGCTGGTTTTTAAAACGGCTTTTTTACCTTCTTCTTCTGTAACTACTTTAAGTGCAGCCCCGCCTACAAAAGCTCCCATTTTTATATACTGCTCTACGAAGTAGTTCTTGCCACCTTGTGTTTCTAGATCAATTGTATTATCACTAAATTCAGATTCAGTTGATAGTTTATGCGCACCAGAAGGAACCACGCTATAGAAGAACACTTTGTTTGAGGTTTCGCCTATTAGTTTTCCGTCAATATAGACATTTTTCTTAAGTGCTTGTCCGACAAAGCTATCACGGTAAATATAAATTCCAGATTGATCTTGTGCTGGAGCTTTAAAGGTTTTTGCTTCCATATCTTTTTCTTTTGATGCTTTTGGTACTGAAGCACAACCTGACACAAAAACAACAGCTAAAATTGATGAAAATAAAGCTAACTTCTTCATAAGATTTCCTTTATGGATGGTTGTTGGATTAAAGTTTTCTTCCGTTACGGTAAACGGAATTTTTAAAGTGGCTTTTTTTGTGAAATATTTTACACAGAAAAACCACAAAACTGTGACTTGCAAGTTGTCCAACACGCGAAGTGTGTGGTGCTAGAGTTTATTTATTGTGCGAATGCGGCTGATTATTAAAGCGGGAATTGGGATGGGAAAAGAGGTAGTGCTTAATGTCCATAATTCCATAGCAGCCGAGCATGTATCCAAAATCCGTAACGCCAATCCTTAGACGGTAACTACTATGGCCTTCCTTGTGACTAAACCGCCAAGAGTATGCGGTTTAGCGACCGGAATGATATTACAACTTATTTCAGCGGGAAATAAATATCTGTGAGAAGGTCGCATTCATCCACTTGGTGAATGAGGTTGATGTAATGAAAAAAGCAGGGGTAATCGCGCATTTCTTCGCCGCTGGTGGGGAGCCATTCACGGTAGAAGGCGTAGATGCTGGTGTCGACATTATTGAGGCTGCCCTTGTGGCGAATCACCGCGCATTTGCCACCGGGAATTTCTCCGGTTTTTACACCGTACTCATTCGCGGGAACATCGCTATCAATACTGCCGCAAACATCCCAGCGAAATTTTTCCGGTTCGGTGGTGTTGGGATCGCTGTAGGGAATGCCAAATGTTTTGCTGGTTTTTACGGGTGATAGCCCGGTGGCTTTGCGCCATGCAATAAATTTTCCTGCTGTCGCCAAGACTGTTTCAGGTGAGCCTAGATGTTCCAGCAGCGCGACTTTCGTGGTTTCAAATTGAATAACATTGACGTTCATAGGGATGTCTCCATAAAGCTTTGGCTGAAATTCAAACCGCAAATGCCATTCTGGCCAATTGGGTTTCGCCTTGAATTCAGACGGCGATTGATCAAAGGTGCGTTTGAAGGCGCGCGCAAATGCTTCGGGGCTTTCAAAGCCCGCTTCCAGCGCAATATCAATAACCCGTTTTTCATTTTCAAAAGCCAAGCGGTATGAGGCGCGTTTCAGTCTGGCGAGCTGAATATAGCGAGTCGCACTCATGCCGGTATAAACCGAAAATATCCGATGAAAATGGTATTTTGAAAACGCGGCTACATCACTCAGTGCATCAAGTGTTATGTTTTGATTGATGTTCTGATCGATGTATTCGCACACTTTGTTTATACGTTTGTCGTAGCTATTGATCGGGTCGTTACTCATTTAATCATTCGTGTTTGGAATCATTCTGTTCAGGTGCCAGCATCATGCGAGTTTTTTAAGCCTTGTGCCTGATCGAGATTGCTATGTTGTTGGTATGGGGTTCAGTTTAGTCATTCTTGGTGAGCTGAAAACAAAAAAGCCGATGCATTTCTGCATCGGCAAGGGAGGGCTCCATTACAAACCGGAGGTTGGTAATGAGGCTATGGAGAACTCGTTGATACTGGGTGGAGTTTATTGTTTGGTCAGTTGCCACCAGTTGATATTCCAGCCGCCTTTGCGCACAAAAATCGCTAGGTCTTGCTGGCCTGCTTGCAAGTTCACGGTGATGTTCACCGTCTGCCAGTTTTGCCAGCCACCTGTATTCGGCACGGTTACCACACCTAAATCCGAACCGTTGCGGCTGAGCACTAAAGTGCCGCCCGAGTAGGGCGATGCCACGCGCACTTGCAGGGTGTAATTACCGCCGGTGGGGATGTTGATGGGGTAGCTCATCCAGTCGTTGTCATCGGTGCTGCCTGCGTTAAAACCGCCGCCGGAATCGGTCGTGGTTTCCATGCGGATGCCGCTGTGATCCTTAAACATTTCCGCTTCGATGCGTGTGCCCACGGTTGGTTTCCAATTCATCCAGGTGGCGATGCTTTCATTGCGCACTAAGGGCTGGGTGCTGAATTGTTTAAACCAGTTTTCGATTTGCGCCGCGCTCGCATTGCTCACATTTATCCCGTTCATGCCGCCGCCATTGCTGGAGTTGGTGACCATGCCCCAGTTCCAGCCGCTGGTATCGCCATTGGAGCCGGTGGATGAGGTGGTTTTCCACGCCCAGTTGGTGGCTGCCCAGCCGTAGCTGTTATAGATGTCGTAGGTTTTGCGGGTCATCTGGCCGCCGTAGCTGCCGAGCAGTGTCCAGGGTTGGAATTCGCCGACCAAGAAAGGTGTTTGCAATCCGATGATTTTGTTGCGCCAATCACAGCTTTCGCCCAAGCCGTTCTGGTTGCAGTGCAGCCAGTTCGCATGCACGTTGGCTTGGTAGGTGGGCTCTTCGGAGGCACTATTCCAGCCCCACAAGCCAGGGTAGAAGTGCATCCAGGTAGAGACGTTAGTGCGGCCGTTGTTCGGGTTGCCGTAAGCGTCGATACCGGAATTGTGGCCGGGTAATAAGATGATGTGATTGGCATCTTTCGCACGCACTACGTTGAACAATTCATAAGAACGATTGGCGAGAGTGGTTGCGTCTGTGCCCCACGGCTCGTTCAACAAATCATAAGCGGCAACTGCGCTGCGGCCGTTGTAGCGCTGGGCGATCATATCCCACAGCCATTTAGTGCGATCCCAGTAGTTGGCGTTGGTCCAGAGTTGCGCTGCACCTATACAGCCGTCGTGCTGCTCGGATGCTGCCGCTTGGCCGCCGACGGCGCCGTGCAGATCGAGAATGGTGTACATGCCGCGTTTTTCGGCTTCATTGATCGCCCAATCCAAATACTGCCAGGCATCGGGGCGCAGATTGTAAGGGTTGTATTCGTCTTCAATCAGACTGTAAAGGAAGGGGATACGCACCACGTTCATGCCCATGGCCTTCATCATGTCGAAGTCGCGCACAGTGATAAAGTTGCTGCGGAACACTTTCATCAAGCGTTCTTTTTCGCCATTGCCGAAGCGTTGGGCGAGGGTGGATTCGAGTGTGCATTGGTCGTTTATGCCGCCGTTGTTGGTGGAGATAAGCCCGCCCATCATCCAAAACTCCTGGATCAGCCAGTTACCCAGATTGGTGCCGCGCAAGTCCACGCGCTGATTGGTATTGGCGTTCACCCAGAGGTGGCCGTTTTGTTTGATGGCGGGCAGTGGCGCCCAGCTTTGGGTTTGCACCGGGACGATTCGGAACCAGTTGAGGTTGAATCCGCCGGCATTTACCTTGATGCCAAAACGATGCACGCCCGCGCTCAAGGTCACGCGCTGTTTGATGGTGGTCCAGTTTTGCCAACCGCCAGTGCCCGGTATGGCGATGCTGCCGTAAGCGGGAGTTCCGCCGGCCTCTTCAAAGGTGATATTACCGCCGCCGCTGGGGCTGGCGATACGATACTCAATATCGTAAGCGCCGCCGGTGGCGATGTTGACGGGATTGCTGCTGTACGCCATCCAGTCGTTGGCATCGATCCAACCGACATTCTGGCCGCCGCCGGTATCGCTGGTATTTTCCAGCTGCACACCGTTCATATGACTGTAGGCTTCCGCCTGTAGGGTGGCGGGCGG